>CAIVAR010000020.1 GCA_903904005.1 uncultured Anaeromyxobacter sp. | reverse complement strand
TCAGAACTCGAGCACGACCTTGCCGAACGAGTCGTTGCGCTCGAGCTGCTCGTGGGCGGCCTGCACCTCGGCGGCCGGCCAGGCCCGGTCGAGGACCGGCTTCACCTTGCCCGACGCGACGAGCGGCATCACGTCGCGGGCGAAGGCCTGCGTCGCCAGGATCTTCTCGAAGAGGGGGCGCGGGCGCAGCACCGTCCCGATGACCCGCCCCCGCGCGCGCATGAGCACCCCCAGGTCGACGGTGGCCTTGGGGCCGCCCATCGTCCCGACCACCACCACGTGCCCCTGGGGGGCGAGCGAGGCCAGGTTCTCCGCCATGTACGGGGCGCCCACGAAGTCGACCACCACGGGCACGCCCTTCCTCCCGGTGATCCGCTTCACCTCGTCGGCGAACTTCGGGTCGTCCTTGCCGACCAGCACGGCATGGTCGAGCCCCAGCGCGCGAGCCTTCTCGATCTTGTCGGCGGTGCGGGCGGTGCCGATGACCGTGCCCCCCATGGCCTTCGCGATCTGGAGCGCCATCGTCCCCACGCCCGAGCCGATGGCGTGGACGAGCGCCGTCCCCCCGGAGCGGAATCCACCCAGGGTGACGAGGGCGTCATGGGCGGTGATCCCCGCCTCCGGGATGGCGGCGGCGAGCGGGAAGGACATGCCGTCGGGGATGCGCAGCAGCATGTACGGGTCGGCGAGCACGTACTCGGCCTGGGCCTCGCCCGAGGCGATGGCCATGACCCGGTCGCCCACCTTCCAGCCGGAGACCCCGGTCCCGAGCGCCGCGATCTCGCCGGCGAACTCCAGCCCGGGCACGTCCTCGCGGAAGCCGGGGGGAGGCGGGTAGAGGCCGCGCCGCTGCAGGAGGTCGGCCCGGTTGAGCGCCGCTGCACGCACCCGCACCAGCACCTCGCCCCGCTGCGCGACGGGCTCCGGGATCTCCTGGATCCGGGCCAGCTCCGGCCCGCCCTTGCCTTCGAAGACGACCGCCTTCATCGCATCCTCCTCATCCCGGGCGCGCCGAAGTGCCCGGTGGGGGCGCCGAAGGGCGCCTCGCAGGTTCCGCCGTCCGCGTCGCGCGCCACGTCGGCGCGCCCCGGTACGACGCGGGCCAGAGGATACCCGTCCGCGCGCGGCGGCGCGACCCGCTCCTCCTCGACGGGGCAGGCCGGGGTGGCGTCGAGCCCGGCGAGCGCGCCGGCCGGCTCGCAGCAGACCACGAGCGAGTAGCCGTCGAAGCTCCCCTCCCACCACATGGTGAGGTCCGCCGGTCCCGTGGCGGCGCGTGCCGCCTCGCAGAGCAGCGCGTCGCGGAAGGCGCGGAATGGGGCCACGTCGTGGCGCGGGTCGACGCCGGGGTCGGCCGCGGCGGCGTGGCGCCGGCGCAGCTCGTCGAGGGCGAAGAGGAGGAGGCGCGCCATCGCGCCCGAGGATACAGCAGCCATCCCCCCCGGGGAGTCCTCCGGGGCAGCATCGCTCCCGAAGGTCCCGTGGGCGCCGCCGCGACCTGCGCGGCAAGACGTGTTCCCGACCTCCGCGGTGCGGGCCCCGTCCGGAAGGGCATCGGTCCATCGATGCCCGGCTTCATCGTCCAAGACTCCCGGGGAGCGATCCGTGTGCGTCCCTTGATCGAGGGAGGAGGCCATGGAAGCCGGGAACGGCTCCTGCTAGCTTGCCGCCTCCAGCCATGGAACCCATCGTCAGCTCCTTCCTCCTCGTCGCGGTGAGCGAGATGGGGGACAAGACCCAGCTCCTCGCCTTCTCCCTCGCCACCCGCTACCGGCAGCCGTGGGTGGTGATGGCGGGCATCCTGGTGGCCACCGTGCTGAACCACGCGCTGGCCGCGTCGGTGGGCACCTGGGTCTCGGCCCACGTTCCACCCCGGGTGATGGCCGGGATCCTGGCCGCCACCTTCGTGGGCTTCGGAATCTGGACGCTGGTGCCCGACAAGCTGGAGGAGTCGAAGGGCCCCTCCGGCCTCGGCCCCTTCCTCACCACCACCATCCTCTTCTTCCTCGCCGAGATGGCCGACAAGACCCAGCTCGCCACGGTGGCGCTGGCGGCCCGCTACCGATCGGTGGTGCTCGTCACGGTGGGGACGACGCTCGGGATGCTCGCCTCCGACGGCCTGGCCGTCTTCCTCGGCGAGAAGCTCGCCGAGCGGGTCTCGATGACCATCGTCCGGCGCGTCGCCGCGGGGATCTTCTTCGTCTTCGGGGCGGTCTCGCTCTGGGCGGCGCTCTGACGCCTACGACGAGTGGCGGATGTTCATGATGTCGCCGTCCTTCACCACGTACTCCTTGCCCTCGAGCCGGAGCTTCCCCTCGGTGCGGGCCTTCGACTCGCTGCCCAGGGCCACGAAGTCGTCGTAGTGGACCACCTCGGCGCGGATGAATCCGCGCTCCAGGTCGGAGTGGATGCGCCCGGCCGCCCGGGGGGCCTTGTCGCCGCGCCGGATGGTCCAGGCGCGCACCTCGTCCTCACCCACGGTGAAGTAGGAGATCAGGTCGAGCAGGTGGTAGGCGGCCCGGATGAAGCGGGCCCGGGCCGGCTCGGCGAGCCCGAGGGAGGCCAGGAACTCCGGCTGTTCGGCCGGGTCGAGGTCGGCGATCTCGGCCTCCACCGCGGCGCAGAGGGAGATGATGTCGGCGCCGACCGTCCGCGCGCCCCGCTCCGCCGCGGCCGGGGGAAGCGCGGCGGCGTCCCCCTCGGCGGCGTTCACGGCCACGAGCAGCGGCCGGCGAGACAGGAAGGCGAAGTGGGCGAGCTCCTTCTCCTCGGCGTCGCTCCACTGCATGAGCCGCAGCGGCAGCCCCTGGTCGAGCTGGCCGTGCAGCCGCTCGAGCTCGTGGAACTCCCCGGTGCCCTTGCCGTGCTCCTTGCGCATGCGGTCGAGCCGCTTCTCGACGATGGCGAGGTCGTGGAGCACCAGCTCGGCGTCGAAGTCGGCGAGCTCGCGGGCCGGGTCGGCCGGCGTCCCGTCGAGGGCGGGGAACCCGCGCACCACCAGGCAGAAGGCGTCGACCTCGGCGAGCGCCCGAAGCGACTCGGAGTCGAGCCCGGTGCCCTTGCCCGCCGGCCCCGGGACGTCGACGAAGCGCATCTCGGTGAAGGTGGTCTTCTTGGGGTTGAACATCGACGACAGCCTGTCGATGCGGGGATCGGGCACCTTGATGGCGCCGAGGTTCACCTGCCCCCGCCCCGACGCGCCGCCCTTGTGGAGGCCGGTGAGCGCGTTGAAGAGGGTGGTCTTGCCCGATTGCGCGAAGCCGACGAGCCCTGCCTTCATGGGCCGACACGGTAGCACCCCCCGCGCCGCCGGGGTAAAGGGACCGCATGGCCATCGCCGGGATCCTCCTCGCCGCCGGCGCGGCGACGCGGATGGGGCGGAACAAGCTCCTCCTCCAGCTCGGGGGCGAGCCGCTGGTGCGCCGGGCCGCACGCGGCGCCCTCGAGGCCGGGCTCGACCCGGTCCTGGTGGTGGTGGGGCACGAGGCCGACCGGGTGCGCGACGCGCTCGCCGGGCTCGGCTGCACCTTCGTCGAGAACGGCGCGTGGCGCGGGGGGCAGAGCACCTCGGTCTCCGCCGGGGCCGCGGCGGTCCCGCCCGGGTCCGAGGGGGCGGTGGTGCTGCTCGCCGACATGCCCTTCGTCGACGCGGTGTCCATCCGCGCCGTCGTCGATCGCTTCCGGGAGACCGGTGCGCCCCTCGTCTCCTCCAGGTATGGCGACGTGCCCGCGCCGCCCACGCTCTACGCGCCGTCGCTCCTCCCGGAACTGCAGGGCGGGGAGGGCGAGGGGCGGGGGCGGGAGGTGGTGCGGCGTCACCGCGACCGGGTGGCCTGGGTGGAGCGGCCGGCGGAGACGCTCACCGACGTGGATCTCCCCGGGGACGTCGAGAGGGCCCGGGTCCTGGCCGGGGAGGAGGCGCCGGACGACCGGGCCATCCTCGGACAGGCGGTGGCGTGGAGCGCGGCCGGGGTCGGCGTGGCGCTCGCCACGGTGACGTCCACCTGGGGTTCGGCGCTTCGCCCGGCCGGGAGCCAGCTCGCGGTGAACGGGAAGGGGGAGTTCGTCGGATCGGTCTCGGGCGGCTGCGTGGAGTCGGCGGTGATCCACGAGGCGCTGGCGGCGATCGCCGACGGGGTGCCGCGCCGGCTTCGCTACGGCGTCTCGAGCGAGCAGGCCTGGGAGGTGGGGCTGCCCTGCGGCGGCAACATCGAGGTCCACGTGGCGCGCGTCGGGGAGGGCGGCGGCCCGCTCCCGGCCCTGCTCGCCGACATGGACGCGAAGCGGCCGGTCGTCCTGGCCACGAACCTCGCCACGGGAGAGGCGACGCTCCTCCACCCGGACGAGCCCGCTCAGGATGCCGATCCGGCGCTCCTCGGGCAGGCGAGGGAGGCGCTGGCGCGGGACCGCTCGGCCTGCGTCGAGACGCCGGGAGGGGAGACGTTCCTCCGGGTCCACCAGTCCCCGGTGCGCCTCCTCGTCGTCGGGGCCGTCCACGTCGCGCAGGCGCTCGCCCGCATGGCAAGCATGGCCGGCCTCGAGGTGGTGGTGATCGACCCGCGCCCGGCCTACGCCACCGACCACCGTTTCCGGGGAGTGAAGGTGGTGGGCGGGTGGCCCGAGGAGGCCATGGCCGGGTTGGGGCTCGACCGGCGCACCGCGGTGGTGACCCTCGCCCATGACCCGAAGATCGACGACCCGGCGCTCGCCGCGGCGCTCCGCTCCGGGGCCTTCTACGTGGGGGCGCTGGGGAGCCGCCGGTCCCATGCGACGCGGCGGGAGCGGCTGCGCGCGCTCGGCTTCTCCGACGCCGACCTCGATCGCATCCACGGACCGGTCGGCCTGGCCATCGGCGCGGTCTCCCCGGGGGAGATCGCCGTGTCGATCCTGGCGCAGGTGGTGGCGCGGCTGCGCACCGGGTGACATGTCACGCCGCACGTGCGCTCCGGCCCCGTGCGCTTCCCAGGATTCCCCGTCGTCGCGCCCACTTGCCCCTCCCGTGCGGCTGGTGCGGTCCTTGCTCCCGTACCGCGCACAACCGCGCCTCCCGCGCGCCCACAGGAGATTCCATGCTCTACGCAGCCCCCGGACAGCCCGGCAGCAAGGTCACCTTCAAGAAGCGCTACGAGAACTTCATCGGCGGGAAGTGGGTGCCGCCGGTCAAGGGGCAGTACTTCGAGAACGTCTCCCCGGTCACCGGCAAGCCCTTCTGCGAGGTGCCCCGCTCCGACGCGGCCGACATCGAGCTGGCCCTCGACGCCGCCCATGCCGCCAAGGTCGCCTGGGGCAAGACCTCCTACGCGGCGCGGTCCATCGTCCTGAACAAGATCGCCGACCGGATGGAGCAGAACCTCGAGATGCTGGCGCTGGCCGAGACCTGGGACAACGGCAAGCCCATCCGCGAGACCATCCACGCCGACCTGGCGCTCGCCATCGACCACTTCCGCTACTTCGCCGGCGTCATCCGCGCCCAGGAGGGCTCGGTGGCCGAGATCGACGAGACCACCGTCGCCTACCACTACCTCGAGCCGCTGGGCGTCGTCGGGCAGATCATCCCCTGGAACTTCCCGCTGCTCATGGCGGTCTGGAAGCTGGCGCCGGCGCTCGCCGCCGGCAACTGCGTGGTCCTGAAGCCGGCCGAGCAGACCCCCACCTCCATCCTCGTGCTCATGGAGCTGGTCGGCGACCTCCTCCCCGCCGGCGTGGTGAACGTGGTGAACGGGTTCGGCCTGGAGGCCGGCAAGCCGCTCGCCTCGTCCCGCCGCATCGCCAAGATCGCCTTCACCGGCGAGACCACCACCGGCCGCCTCATCATGCAGTACGCGTCGGCGAACCTCATCCCGGTGACGCTGGAGCTCGGCGGCAAGTCGCCCAACGTCTTCTTCGAGGACGTGATGTCGAAGGACGACGACTTCTTCGACAAGGCGCTCGAGGGCTTCGCGATGTTCGCCCTCAACCAGGGCGAGGTCTGCACCTGCCCGTCCCGCGCCCTCGTCCAGGAGTCGATCTACGACCGCTTCATGGAGCGCGCGCTCGACCGCGTGAAGAAGGTGAAGCAGGGCAACCCCCTCGACACCGACACCATGCTCGGTGCGCAGGCCTCCTCCGAGCAGCTCGAGAAGATCCTCTCCTACATCGACATCGGCAAGCAGGAGGGGGCCAAGGTCCTCACCGGCGGTGGCCGCAACGTGCTCGGCGGCGACCTGGCCGCCGGCTTCTACGTCTCGCCCACCATCCTGGAGGGCAACAACAAGATGCGGGTCTTCCAGGAGGAGATCTTCGGGCCGGTGGTCGCGGTCACCAAGTTCAAGGACGAGGCCGAGGCGCTCCACATCGCCAACGACACGCTCTACGGGCTCGGCGCCGGCGTGTGGACCCGCGACGGCAACACCGCCTACCGGATGGGTCGCGCCATCCAGGCCGGCCGCGTCTGGACCAACTGCTACCACCTCTACCCGGCCCACGCCGCCTTCGGCGGCTACAAGGGCTCGGGCATCGGGCGCGAGAACCACAAGATGATGCTCTCGCACTACCAGCAGACGAAGAACCTGCTCGTCTCCTACTCCCCGAAGGCGCTCGGCTTCTTCTAGGGGCCGATCGCGATGTCCCCTCCGCCCCGCGTGGTGGCCACCGAGGCCGCGCTCGAGCTCATCACCAGGCTCCGGGCGCGGCACGGTCCGGTGATCTTCCACCAGTCCGGTGGCTGCTGCGACGGGAGCTCCCCCATGTGCTACGCGGAGGGGGACCTCATCACGGGGGACTCCGACCGGCGCATCGGGGAGATCGGGGGGTGCGCCTTCTTCATCGGCGCCGCCCAGTTCGACTACTGGCGCCACACCCAGCTCGTCATCGACGTGGTGCCGGGGCGCGGCGGCATGTTCTCGCTCGAGAACGGGGAGGGAGTCCGCTTCCTCACCCGTTCCCGGGTGTTCACCGACGAGGAGTACCTCGCGCTGAAGGCGGTCGAGGGCGGCCCGGAACTGCTCCGCTAGGAGCGCGGCCGCTCGAGCCCGAGACGCTGCATCCGGCGGTAGAGGGTCATCCGCGACACCCCCAGCTCGGCGGCGGCCCGGGCCACGTTCCAGCCGTGCCGGTCGAGCCGGGTCGCCAGCGCCAGCCGCTCCGGCCCGTCGGGGATCGGGGCGCGCTCCCGGGGCGCGTCGGCGACTCCCAGTGAAATCTCCGCCGGCAGGTGGGAGGCCAGGATCTCCTTCCCGGTCGCCATGGCGGCGGCGCGCAGGACGACGTTCTGCAGCTGCCGGACGTTCCCCGGCCAGGAGAAGCCCTGCAGCGCGGCCACCGCCTCGTCGGAGAGGGAGAGCCCGCTGCGCCCCACCTCGGCCTCGGCCTGCTCCAGGAACGCCTGGGCCAGCAGCGGGATGTCCTCGACCCGCTGCCGCAGCGGCGGGATCGAGAGGGAGAGGACGTCGAGCCGGTAGTACAGGTCCTGGCGGAACCGGCGGGCGGCCACCTCGCCGCGCAGCTCCCGGTTGGTGGCCGCGATGATGCGCACGTCCACCCTTCGCGGTGAGCTCCCGCCCAGGCGGACGATCTCCCGCTCCTGGAGGACCCGCAGGAGCGCCGTCTGCCCCTGCGGGGAGAGCTCGCTCACCTCGTCGAGGAAGAGGGTCCCGCCGCTGGCCTCCTCGAACTTGCCGGCGTTCCCGTCCTTGCGACCGCCGGTGAACGCGCCCGGCTCGTAGCCGAAGAGCTCGGCCTCGAGCAGCGGGGCCGGGATCGACCCGCAGTTCACGGCGACGAAGGGGCTCGCCGAGCGGGCGCTGGCCCCGTGGATGGCCTGGGCGAAGAGCTCCTTGCCGGTTCCCGATTCCCCGAAGAGGACCACCGGGAGCGCGTTGCGGGAGGCGACCTTGGCGACCTCCAGCGCCGCCTCGAGCGCGCCGCACTCGGAGAGGATCTTCTCGAAGCTCCAGCGGACCGGCGCCTGGGAGCGCACGGTGGCGCGGCTGCGCCCGGCCGGACTGGCCGGAGCGACCGCGCGGAGCACCGATCCGACCGGGCAGCCGTCGTGCAGGACCGGCCGGGAGAGGAGCCGCATGTCCCGCCACTCCACCATGCGGTCGGCCTCCGGGGAGGCGGTGCGGATCGGGTCGAGGACCTGGCGGAGGTCGGCGGGGAGCCGCCCGGAGGGAAGCCCGATGCGCGCCGCCGCAGCGGCGTTGGCGGCCAGGATGCGCCCCTCGGTGTCGACGGCGAGCAGGGGCTCGGGGGAGCCCCGGCCGTCCCGGAAGGCGAACCGGATCACCTCGTCCCGGACCGACTGGGCCTGGGCGAGGCGGACCTCCACGTTCCGTGCGATGGCCTTCGCGAGCAGGAGCGCCTGCGGGCTGTAGATCTCCCACGGCCCGGTGATGTCGACGAGCCCCACCGGCACCGGATCCCCGGGGCGGAAGATGGGCGCGCCGGCGCACGACCAGGTCTGCCACGCCTCGACGAAGTGCTCCGACGCGAAGACCTCGACCGGCCGTGCCTCCCGGATGGCGGTGCCCGGGCCGTTCGTGCCGGCCGACTCCTCGGCCCAGCAGGCCCCGGGGGCGAAGTTGATGTCCGACACCCCCTCGACCACGCCGGGGTGCCCCTGCAGCGAGAGCATCCATCCCGCCGCGTCGAAGTAGGCGAGGACGTGGTGCACCGATCCGAGCCGCTGCGCGAACTCCTCGAGCACCGGCTCGGCCAGCCGGAAGACCGGGTCGCGGCGGCGGCGGTCGGCCAGCTCGTCGGCGGGAAGGGAGCGCAGGGCGCGCCGGATGGTCGGGTCCACCCCGAAGGACTCGCGGGCGCGCCGCCAGGAGCGGACGATCTCCGCGGAGAGCCCCACCGGCTCGACGCCGTCCTCGATGTAGGCCAGCCAGGCCCGGTCGATGACCTGGCGGCGTTTCACCAGGAGCGAAGTGGGCTGCGGGGAGGAGAGGCCGTGCGGCATCGGTGCGGTGGAGTCTAATCTCCGGGCCCGCGCCGATCGCGCCGCGGTGCGTCAGGGTGCCGGATCCCACGCGAAGAGGAGCAGGTCGATGGACTCGCCGGGCATCCGGACCGTCCCCTCCGGACGCATGCCGATGCGCTCCAGGACGCGGATCGAGGCCACGTTCTCCGGGTCGGTGATGGCGAGCACCCGTCGGAGCCCGAGAACGTCCCTGGCATGGGCGAGGACCGCCGCCGCCGACTCGCGCGCGTAGCCGCGACCCCAGGCACCGGGGAGGAAGGCGAAGCCGACGTCCACGTCGGGAAGGGTCTCCCGGCGGATGAGCCCGCACATGCCCACCGGTTCCTCGCTCCCCTTCGCGACGACGCACCACAGGCCGAAGCCGTTCCGGCCGTAGCTGGCCCGGGGGCCGTCGTCGAGGTACCGACGCGCGGCGTCCAGGTCCCGCACCTTCCGGTCGCCGATGAAGCGGATCCAGGAGGGCTCGTTCAGGAGGCGCAGCACGAAGGCGGCGTCGCGGTGGGTGAACTCGCGGAGCACGAGACGGGCGGTCTCGAGGATCGTGCGCGGAGCGGGGTCCGATTGCGGCGCCACGGTCGATGGCTTATCACGCCGGGATGGCCGACGACCTCAATCCACAGAAGGCCCACATGGCCGACGAGTCGATGGTCCGGAACCTGGCCGCCCAGGCCGAGGCGGTCTGGCCGCAGGAGCTGCCCATCCTGCGCCGCCACGCCCTGCCGGCGGCTCCGCGCATCCTCGACGCCGGTTGCGGGACCGGAGAGGCGTCGCGTCGGCTCGCCGAGGCGTTCCCCCGGGCCACCATCCTCGGGGTCGACGTGCTCGACGGCTCCCTGGAGCGCGCGCGGGAGAAGTCGGCGCCGTTCGGCGATCGCGTCCGGTTCGAGAACCGATCGATCTACGAGCTGGGCCTGCCGCCGGCGTCGTTCGACCTCGTCGTCTGCCGTCACGTGCTCCAGTCGATCCCCCACGCCGACCGGGCCATCGCGGAGCTGGTCCGGGTGACCCGGCCCGGTGGCACGCTGCACCTCATCGCCGAGGACTACGGGATGATCTTCTTCCCGAAGCGGCAGTTCGACCCGGCGCGGCTCTGGCCGGAGGCGCCCATGCGCCTCGGCGCGGCCACCGGCACCGACATGCTCATCGGCCGGCACGCGCCGTCCATCCTGCGCGGGCTCGGCCTCACCGACGTGACCGTCGACTACCTGGTGGTCGACACGCTTCGGGTCCCCCGCGAGGTCTTCGCCCGCATCTGGATCGCCTGGCGGGACGGCTACGCCGGAGCCATCGCCGGACACCTGGGGCTCACGCCGGCCCAGGTGACGGAGCTCTTCGACGACCAGATCGAGACCCTCCGCGATCCGGCATCGTACGCGGCGTGGCTCCTGCCGGTGGTGAGCGCCACCGCGCCGTCCACGCAGTAGACGCAAGGCTCGCCCACCCCCCTCCCGCTTGCGCCCCGCCCCCGCTCCCCATAGGACAAGCCCTTCTCCAGAGGAGCTACCCATGGCCCGCACCCGCGCCTACGCCGTCCAGACCCCGAAGAGCCCGCTCGCCCCGTTCGAGATCGACCGCCGCCCCGTCGGGGCGCGCGACGTCGCCATCGAGATCGAGTTCTGCGGCATCTGCCACTCCGACATCCACCAGGCCCGCGACGAGTGGGGCAACTCCACCTTCCCCATGGTCCCCGGCCACGAGATCGTCGGGAAGGTCGTCGGGGTCGGCGCCGAGGTGAAGCGCTTCCGCACCGGCGACCGGGTGGGCGTCGGCTGCATGGTCGACTCCTGCCGGACCTGCGCGCCCTGCCGGAAGGACCTCGAGCAGTTCTGCGAGAAGGGCGCGGCCTACACCTACAACGGCACCGAGATGGACCGGAAGACCCCCACCTTGGGCGGTTACTCCACCGACGTGGTGGTCGACGAGAAGTTCGTCCTCTCCGTCCCCGCCACCCTCGACCCGGCTGGCGCCGCGCCGCTCCTCTGCGCCGGGATCACCACCTACTCGCCGCTGCGCCACTGGAAGGTGAAGAAGGGGGACAAGGTGGCCGTGGTCGGGCTCGGCGGGCTCGGCCACATGGGCGTGAAGCTCGCCGCCGCCATGGGCGCCGAGGTGACCATGCTCTCCACCTCGAAGAGCAAGGAGGCCGACGCCCGCCGTCTCGGCGCCACCGGCTTCGCCCTCACCACCGACCCGGCCACCTTCAAGAAGCTCGCCGGGAAGTTCGACTTCATCCTCGACACCATCTCGGCGAACCACGACATCCAGGCCTACATGGGGCTGCTCAAGCTCGACGGGGCGCTCGTCCTGGTCGGCGTGCCCTCCGAGCCGGCCAAGGTCCACGCCATGAGCTTCATCTTCGGTCGGAAGACCCTCGCCGGCTCGCTCATCGGCGGCATCGCCGAGACCCAGGAGATGCTCGACTTCTGCGGCCAGCACGGCATCACCTCCGACGTCGAGGTGATCCCCGTCGAGAAGATCAACGAAGCCTACGAGCGGACCATCAAGTCGGACGTCCGGTACCGCTTCGTCATCGACCTGGCGACCCTTCGCAAGTCCGGCTGACCGCGCCGCCGGGGCGGGGACCCCGAATGGACGTACCGCGAGGGGCCGCCGCCGGCCTAGCATGCCGGGATGGCCCCGCTCTCGGGTCTCGCCCACATCCTCCGGGAGAACCCGGAGCTCGCCGTCTTCCTGACCCTCGCGGTCGGCTTCCTGCTCGGCAAGGCCCGGATCGGCAGCTTCACGGTGGGAAACGTGCTGGGCTGCCTGCTCGCGGGGGTGGCCATCGGGCAGCTCGGTGTGGTGGTCGATCCCACGGTGAAGGTGGTCTTCTTCGACCT
Source organism: uncultured Anaeromyxobacter sp. (assembly GCA_903904005.1). Classification (GTDB taxonomy): domain Bacteria; phylum Myxococcota; class Myxococcia; order Myxococcales; family Anaeromyxobacteraceae; genus CAIOAK01. The sequence continues at coordinate 42,666 of CAIVAR010000020.1, read as the reverse complement.
CTTCCTCTTCGGGACCGGCTACAAGGTCGGGCCCCAGTTCTTTCGCGGGCTCCGGCGCGACGCGCTGCCCCACCTGCTGCTCGCCGTCGTCGTGGCGGTGAGCTGCCTCGTCGTGGCGGTCGTGGTGTCGAAGCTCTTTGGCTACGACGCCGGCACAGCCGCCGGGCTGCTCGCCGGCGCCTTCACCGAATCGACCATCATCGGCACCGCCTCCGAGGCCATCCACCACCTGCCGATCCCGGAGGCGGAACGGTTGCGCATGGTGAACGAGGTGCCGGTGGCCTACGCGGTCACCTACCTCGTCGGGACCACCACCCTGGTCTGGTACCTGTCGTCGCTCGCGCCGCGCCTCTTCCGCTTCGACCTCCACAAGGAGGCCCGCGAGCTGGAGGTGAAGCTGGCGGGGAAGGCCACCCCCGAGCCCGGCCTCGGGTCGGCCTACGGGGAATGGGACACCCGCGCCATCCGGGTCGCCCCGGCTTCCGTGGGGAAGACCATCCGGGAGGTCGAGGCCTCGGTGCCCGGCCACCGGGTCTTCGTCGAGCGGATGCGGCGCGACGACGTCGTGGGCGACCCCGACCCGGACACCCAGGTGATGGCGGGGGACGTCTTCGCCGTCACCGCGCGCCGGACCGTGCTGGTCGAGCACCTGCGCTGGCTGGGCGAGGAGGTGGACGACCGGGAGCTCCTCGACTTCCCGTATGCCCGGCTCGACGTGGTGGTCACCCGCAAGGAGATCGCCGGACGGACGCTGGGCGAGCTGGCCCGCGAGCGCGGACACGGCATCGTGCTCCACCGGCTCGTCCGCACCGGGCAGGAGATCCCCTTCGACGAGAGCACCCGCGTCGAGCGCGGCGACCTGCTCTCCCTGGAGGGGGACCTCCCCGACGTGGAGCGGGTGGCCCGCGACGTGGGCTACGCCGACCGACCCTCGCCGGCCACCGACATGGTCTTCGTGGGGATGGGCATCTTCCTGGGCGGCCTGTTCGGGCTGCTGGCGGTGACCGTCGCCGGGGTCTCCCTCACCCTCACCACCAGTGGAGGGGCCCTCATCAGTGGCCTCGTCTTCGGCTGGCTCCGCTCCACCCGCCCCACCTTCGGGCGCATCCCCGAGGCGGCCCTCTGGATCTTCGACACCGTCGGGCTCGCCGCCTTCATCGGCATCGTGGGGCTGAACGCCGGACCTCGGTTCATCTCCGGTGTCCGGGAGACGGGGCCGGGCCTCATCGTGGCCGCGCTCATCGTCTCGATCGTGCCCCACACCATCGGGCTGCTCTTCGGCCGATTCGTGCTCAAGCTGAACCCGCTCATCCTCCTCGGGGCCGAGGCGGGCGCCGGGACGACCACCGCCGCGCTCCGGGCGGTGCAGGACGCCTCCGGGAGCAAGCTGCCGGTGCTGGGCTACACCGTCCCCTACGCGGTCGGGAACATCCTGCTCACGGCCTGGGGCCCGGTGATCGTCGCGCTGATGATGCGGTAGCGCAACGGGCTATCCCGGCTTCCAGAAGTCGAGGCTCGTGAAGCTGTACTTCACCGATATCTGGAGCCGGATGTCGGTGCCGTACGCGCCCCCCTTGTCGATGCGCTCCCCCCAGAGGAGCTCGGGGCCGGCCATGAGGTTGCGCACCGGCGTGACGAGGAAGTTCACCGACGCGTACTGGCCGGTCTTGAAGGCATCCGGCGCCTGGAGGTTGTCCCGGTTGAACATCATCGCCGCGCTGTAACCGATGGCGCTCGAGAAGAGCTTGCTCCAGTAGACGTCGAGGTAGGCGGTGAGCCCAAGCATGGGCACCGCCTGGGCCCGCGGGTCGGCGAGACTCCCGGTGAAGGCCAGGTCGGGCGTGGCGTCGTTCATGTAGTAGGAGATGCCGGCCCCCCCGACGACGGCGGCGAGGAGCTTCAGCCGCTCCGGGATCAGGGTGAGGGTGGTGCTGGCGTGGAGCCCCCAGCCGATCGTGCTGCCCTTGGTCTGGGTCTGCGCACCCGGGGTGTCGTAACCCAGCCAGCGCAGGATGCCGGCGACCTGGACGTAACCCCAGCCCTGGGTGAGCCGGTACTGCGCGGTGAGGTCGGGCAGCAGGCTGCGCGGCGCGAGGGCGATGCCGGGTGGAAGGGCCGGGCCGCCCGAGGAGTCCAGGTCGGTCGCGGGGCGCTCCAGGGCCACCGCGAAGGTGTGCTCTCCCCAGATGGGCGTGTAACGGATCTGGACGTTCCGGTAGAAGACCATCCCGGCCGGGCCCCAGTAGTCGATGATGGTGGGCCAGAAGGTGTCGTCCATGAAGAGGCTGGCGGTGAGCCCACCGAGGAGCGGGCCCCAGGAGCCGTAGGCCTGGCGGAGCCGGATGGTGTTCTGCCCCCCCGCGTCCGGCTTGCCCTCGCCGAGCCCGAAGAAGTCGAACTCGATGCGGGCCGCGAGGTCGTACTCGCCGGCGGGCAACGACCCCCGCACGCCGAACCGGGCCTGCCGGGCGCTCAGGATGGTCTCGCCGTTCGCGCCGTAGATCCCTTCGACCGTCGGGATCTTGCTGGGGCGCAGCGTGGCGTTCCAGTCGGGACGGACGCGCTGGAAGTCCTCGATGAGGTCGACCTGGGCGAAGCCATAGGCCTCGAAGGTGGCCTTGCGGGAAGTTTCGTCCTGGGCGGAGACCGGGCCGGCGAGGAGGGACGATGCGGCGAGCAGGGAGAGGACGGGAATGCGCTTCATGGGGCCCCCGGGCGTTCGTCAGTACTCGTCGAAGTACTTCTGGATCTGGACGACGTCCCGGGTCTTGGTGAGCGCCTGCTGCAGGAGCACGCGCGCCTTGCCCGGCTCGAGGTCCCTTCCGGCGACGAACCCCAGCTTGTCGTCGTCGAGCTCGACGTTGCGGGCCACGGTGCCGGATCCCACCCGGGAGCTTCGCACGACCACCACGCCCTTCCTGGCCGCCGCGGCGAGACCGTCGATGATCGCGGCGGTGGCGTTCCCGTCGCCCACCCCGGCGAGCACGATCCCCTGCGCCCCGGCCGCGACCGCGGCATCCACGAGCTCCCTTCCGGCATTGGCGTGGGAGTAGACGACGAGCACCGCCGGGAGCTTGTCGGGCAGGGGAACCGCGAAGGTGCTCCCGCTGGTGTGGCGCTCGATCGGCTTCGCGTAGAAGGTGGGCTTCCCGAAGAGGACGGCGCCGGCCCGCCCGCGGTCCGGGGAGACGAAGGTCTGAAGCGAGGTCGTGTTGCTCTTGGTGACCTCCCGGGCGTAGTGGATGTCGTCGTTCATCACGACGAGGACGCCGCGCCCCCAGGCGGCGAGGGACGCGGCCACCGACGTGGCGTTGTAGAGGTTCATCGGGCCGTCGGCGGAGATGGCGGTGGCGGGGCGCATCGAGCCCACCAGCACCACCGGCTTGTCCCCCTTCACCACCAGGTCGAGGAAGTAGGCGGTCTCCTCCATCGTGTCGGTCCCGTGGGTGACGACGATGCCGTTCACGTTCGGGTCCTTCTGCAGTTCGTTCGCCCTCCGGGCGAGCTTGAGCCAGACCGCGTCGTTCATGTCCTGGCTGCCGATGTTGGCGATCTGCTCGCCGGTGACGGCGGCGATCTTCTCCATCCCCGGGACGGCCCGGATCAGGGACTCCACCGAGAAGCTGCCGGCCTTGTAGCCGACCTCGCCCGGCTTCGGCTGGGCCCCGGCGATGGTGCCGCCGGTGGCCAGGATGGTGACGTTCGGCCGGTCGGTCGCGAGCTTCTGGCCGACCTGTGCCGCGGCCGGGAAGGAGAGGGCGGCGGCGAGGAACGCCGACGGCAGGGCGAGGCTCCGGGCGGGGGCGGCGGTCATGGCCTCTCCTTCTCGTGTCCGTGCTCCTGGAACCACACCTCGTCGTGCTTCATCGCACTCGCCCCGGCGATGCCCGGCTTCGTCATCTCGAAGGGGTCGAGGATGGCGTCGAGCTGCTCCTTCGTGAGCACCTTGTCGCGCAGGATGAGCTCCCGCACCGGCTTGCCGGTCAGGTTCGCCTCGCGGGCGATGCGGGCCGCCACCTCGTAGCCCACGTGCGGGTTGATGGCGGTGATGACGCCCACGCTGCCGTCGACGTAGGCCTTCATCCGGTCGGCGTTGGCGGTGAGCCCCTCCACCAGGAACTTCCGGAAGACCACGAAGACGTTGGTCATGATCCCGATCGACTGGAGCAGGTTGAAGACCAGCACCGGCTCCATGACGTTGAGCTCGAACTGTCCGGCCTCCGAGGCCAGGCAGATGGTGTGGTCGTTCCCGATGACCTGGAAGGCCACCTGGTTCACCACCTCGGCCATGACCGGGTTCACCTTGCCGGGCATGATCGAGGAGCCGGGCTGGCGCGCCGGCAGGTTGAGCTCGAAGAGACCGCAGCGCGGCCCGGAGGCCATGAGCCGGAGGTCGTTGGCGATCTTGGACAGGTTCATCATGCAGACCTTGAGCGCCGCCGAGACCTCGGTGTAGCAGTCGGTGTTCTGGGTGGCGTCGACCAGATCCTCGGCGGTCTTCATGGGAAAGCCGCTGAACTCGGCCAGGTACTTCACGACCGCGGCGATGTACGCGGGGTCGGCGTTCAGCCCCGTGCCGACCGCGGTGGCCCCCATGTTCACCTCGAGCAACTGCTGCCCGACCTGCTGGATGCGCTTCACGTCACGCCCGATGACGCGGCGGTAGGCGCCGAACTCCTGGCCGAGGCGGATGGGCACCGCGTCCTGCAGGTGGGTGCGCCCCATCTTGATGAGGCCGTGGAACTCCTTCTCCTTGGCGGCGAAGGCGTCGTGGAGCTTCTGGAGCTCCTCCACGAGACGCCGTCCCAGGTCGAGCGCCGCGATGTGGACGCCGGTGGGGAACGCGTCGTTGGTCGACTGCGCCATGTTGACGTGGGAGTTGGGGCTGATGACCTTGTAGTTCCCCTTCGGCTCCCCGAGGAGCTCGAGCGCCCGGTTGGCGATCACCTCGTTCGTGTTCATGTTGATGGAGGTGCCGGCGCCACCCTGGATGGGATCGACGATGAACCAGGCGTTCAGCTTCCCGGCGATGACGTCGTCGGCCGCGCGCGCGATGGCGTCGGCGATCTTCGGGTCGAGGTGGCCGGTGTCGCGGTTGGCGAGGGCCGCCGCCTTCTTCACGACGGCCATGGCCCGGATGAGCGCCGGGTGGAGCGGGAGCCCCGTGATGGGGAAGTTCTCGGCCCCGCGAAGCGTCTGGACGCCGTAGTAGGCGTCGGCGGGAACCTCGCGGTCGCCGAGGAAGTCGTGCTCGATGCGGACGGGGGCGGTGGCCATGGAATCCTCCGGGCGAAACGATGCCGCCCCGTTCACTGATTGGCGAGTGCCCATCGGGGGGCACCCCTTCGCGAAAGCTCCCTCTCCTCGCCCGGTTGGCCTAGAGTCGAGCCCGGGAGATCTCCGATGAACCGAAGGAAAGGCGCACCCGGGTGGATCTTGCTCGTCGCCGCGCTGCTCGCCGCCCCGCCGGTGCTGGCCCAGGAGCCCCCCCAGCAAAAGGAGGCGTGGGAGGACGCCCATGATCGGGCCGAGGAGGAGATGCGTGAGCGGAAGGACAGGGACCACGGCTTCCGCCACATGCTCGACGTCCTCGAGCTGGTCGACGCCCCCGTCTTCGAGCGGAACATGCTGCAGACCAAGTACGAGTGGACCCAGAAGGCCGCCGGCGCGTCCATGGGCGAGCTCACCTTCAAGCCGGTGTTCACCTTCGGTGCCGAGCGGGAGTTCGCGCTGCGCATCGAGGCGCCGCTCGAGACCTTCTGGCCCTCCGGCGGCGGGTCCTCGGTCTCCGGCTTCGCGAGCCTCACCACCACCCTCATGTGGGGCTTCTTCTCGGTCTCGGGCATCCGGCAGGCGGTCGGCCTCGAGCTGCAGTGGAACACCGCGAGCAACTCCGCGGTCGGGCAGCCCTGGATCATCGAGCCGGTCTACGTCGTGGCCTTCAAGCTCTGGTCGACCGTGGCCCTGTCGGTGGAGATCAACTGGCAGAAGTCCTTCGGCAACCTGGGCACCTACAAGCCGGTGAACACCATCCAGTTCAAGCCCACCCTCACGGTCGGACTTCCGGCCTGGTTCTACGTGGCCGTCCAGGACAAGACGAGCTGGAGCATCCAGAACCAGAACGTCGGCTCGCTGCTCAAGTTCACCGCCGGCAGGTTCCTCACCCGGGCCAAGACGGTGGTCCTGGCCGTGGAGTACGAGACCTCCCTCGACCCCGTTGCCGCCGAGGGAACGGTGTTCATGGTGGGCGGCCTCCTCACCTACTTCTTCACCTGGTGAACCCGACCACGGACTCCCCCGCCCCACGCCCCGGACGGGTCTGAATTTCCTCGGGGGGCTTCGACACGCTGCGTCGAACCGTTGTAATCTCTTCCCCTTCTCCCAACCCTCCCACCCCACCGGAGCCTTGGACATGGACTACATCTTCGACGCCGACGTCATCCACGAGTGTTCGATGCAGGGCATTGGCAAGCCCAAGCCCGAGATGTTCGATGCCATCGCCGACGCCTGGGAGGATGCCTACCCGGGCCGGATCGACCGCTCGCAGCCGTGGATGTACAGCATCGCCGGCGGCGCGATGATCCAGATGAAGCTCTATTTCGCCTCCTCGATGGAGTACCTCATGATCTGGGGCACCCCCATCGGGTCCGAGGGGCACTCGGGGCGCCACGCCGTCGGCTTCTGGGACACCGTCATCGACGGCGAGATGCACTACTTCGGCGAGGGGCAGTTCGAGAAGCGGGTCTACACGCCGGGAAGCCGCGTCTGGGTCGGCCCCGGGCAGGCCCGCGCCATGAACTTCACCAACGGCGTCTGGGCCACCGAGTACATGCGCGGCCCCATCATGCTCTCCATGCCCTTCGGCCTGGCCGACGAGGTCCTCTCCACCCTCGACTTCGCCACCGCTGGCCAGACGGTCGGGATGTACATGGACCTGCTCGGGAAGGCCTGGAGCCAGCCGCTTCCCAACGGCGACGCCTCGCGCAACCCGCTGCGCAAGCTGGCGGCGACCAGCCTCGGGCTCATGGCGCCGCTCGTCAACCGCGTCTTCGCGACCAACCCGCCGGACGACGCCATCCCGCCCGGCCCGGCCGCGCGGCCGCCCAAGATCCTCCCGGGCCGCCTCGCCAAGCCGCACATCGTCGAGCCCCGGCGCGGCGCCGCGGGGGAGTAGCCGCGGGCCCGCCACCCGTCACTTCTGGCGCTGCTTCCAGTAGGGCGACATCTCGAGCATCTTCTTCTTCACCATGGAGCTCGCCATGGGGACGAAGGCCTTCTTCCAGCCCAGGCACTTGGCGATGTCGCCGGTGATGTCGTCGAAGGTCCGGCGCTGGTAGCGAAGCAACTCCTGTGACTCCGTGCTGTCCACCCAGTCGGTGGCGTACTCGGCGTCGGTGAAGGCCTCCTCGGGCAGCATCTCCATCCCCATGGACCCGAGCATCCGCCGGAGGAACTCCCGGTAGGTGAGCTGGCAGGACTTGCCCCCACCGATGAAGAGGGTGCGTCCCCAGACGGCCGGGGTGCGCAGGCTGCGGGCGATGGCGGTGGCGGCGTCGTCGGCGTGGATCGACTCGATCCGGTTGTCGAGCCCGATCTCGAACATGATCGGATGCGGGTCGCGCAGCCCGATGATGGGCACGTCGACGAGCCGGAAGATGCACCACTCCAGCCCCGACTCGCGAACCAGCGCCTCCGCGGCGATCTTGCTCTCCGTGTAGACGTCGGAGGCCACCACCGGATCGGTCACCTTCCGGGGGGGCGGGTTCTTCTGGGTGTGGCCGTGCACGTCGAAGGTGGAGATGAAGAGGAGCTTCGGCTTGCGCGAGCGCCCCTGCGCGGCCTTCACCACGTTGGCGGTCCCGTCCACGTTGACGGTACGGGTGCGGGCCGGGTCCTCGTCGGAGCCGGGCGGGATCACGGCGGCCAGGTGGAGCACCGCGTCGGTCTCCTCGACGGCGAGGGCCACCGCGCGGGCCTCCCGGACGTCGCCCCAGACCGTCTCGATCTTCTTGCCGAACTCCTTCGCCACCTTCCGGGTCTCCGGGGTCTCGAGGTCGAAGGCCCGGACCTGGTGCCCCTCGCGGAGGAGCTCCGGGATGACGTGCGAGCCGACGTTGCCGAACGGTCCGGTGAGCAGGATTTTCACGGTGTGTCCTAGAGCAGGAAGGGGACGATCGCCTTGCGATCGGCAGGGTAGTCGGGGAAGCGCTCCCGGTACCAGCGGTGATGGGAGAGGGCGCGGGGGGCCAGGTTCGCGAAGGTGTAGATGGCGAAGGCGAGCCCGGCCGGCGACCAGGTGGCGATGGCCCACCCGGTCCACTCGAGGATCTCGCCCAGGTAGTTGGGGGCGGTGACGAGCTCGAAGGCGCCGCCTCGGGGGATCTTGTAGCCGGTCTCCCCGGGGGCGCGCAGGTGGCGCAGCGTCCGGTCCGACGTCACGTTGAGCGCGAACCCGCCCAGGAAGAGGGCGGTGCCGAGGAGGAACTGCCAGGAGGAGAGCCAGGCGGTGGGGTAGGCGCCGAAGGCCGAGATCCACCGCGCGTTCACGTAGTTGTTGAGCAGGTTGAAGAGGATGGCCATGACCGGGACCATGAGGGGCATGCGGCGCCCCCCGGCCCGGAGCAGGAACGGGAAGACGAACGACCTGTACACGTAGTGAAGCTGCCACATGGCCAGGAAGACGAGCGGCACCGGCTCGAGCGCGCGCGCCCCCTGGAAGTAGACGAGCACGAACCACCAGACCGCCGGCGATTCCATGACGATCCAGCCGATGCGCGCCGGGAGGGTCGGCCCCCAGCCCTTGCGCTCGTGCCGGCCGTAGGGCGCCGGGATGAAGACGAGCGACAGCAGGGTGGGGACGGCGAGGGCGATCTCCAGGAGGACCAGCCAGCCGTAGGTGTCGAGGCGCACGGGGAGGGAGGGTAACCTGCTTCGGCCCCCGGCGCCGCATCGGCGTGGGGTATGGTTCGCCGCGTGGAAGTCGCCCACGCCACCCCGGCCGACCTGCCCGCGGTTCGCGCCCTCCTCCTGGCCCGCGGCGGGGAGGGGCTCGTGGGCTGCATCGGGCTCGAGGTCCACGGCGAGGCCGGCCTGCTGCGCTCCTTCGCGGTGGCGCCGGCGGCGCGCCGCCGGGGGGTCGGCGCGGTGCTGAACGAGGCCGCGCTGGCGCTGGCCCGGTCGCTCGGCGTCCGGGACCTCTACATCCTGACCACCACGGTGCGGGAGCGGGCGCTGAGGGACGGCTTCGTGGACCTGCCCCGCGCGGAGGTGCCGGAGGCGATCCGGGAGGGGAGCCAGTTCCGCGGGCTCTGCCCGGCGACGGCGGCGTGCATGCGGATGAGGTTGCCGTGAGGCGGCTCCCGGCGCTCGTCGGGATCGCCTCCATCGCCCTGCTGGGCGGCTGCCGGGACTGGCGCGCCCGGGTCGATCCGTCGCGCGCCGCCGCCGAGCCGGAGCAGGTGGCGGTGGCCGGCGAGCCCCCCATCACCTTCGAGAAGAAGGGGCACGAGGTCCTGCTCACGCCGCGCGCCACCTACCGGATCACCGGGTACGCGGTGGAGACGAGCCGCCACCTGCTCGACCAGTGGGACTACGTCCTTCCCATGGACCTGGCGCTCGTCTGGGGGCCGGTGGCCGATCCGGCGGTGCTCGGCCGGATGAAGTTCCACCTCTCCGGCCGGTACGTGAGCTGGTGGCACGACGGGGGCGGGCCGATGTACGGGCAGGGGGTCCTGGAGAGCCACGTGGCCAACAACCACCTCGTGCCGGCAAGCGACGACGTGGCGAAGGAGCTCTCCCGGATCCGCGTGGGCGATCTGGTGACGCTGCGCGGGAAGCTCGTCGACGTGGAGATCCGCGACCGGTCGGGGAAGGTGGTCCACCGGTCCCGCACCAGCACCTCCCGCGGCGACATCGGGTCGGGGGCCTGCGAGCAGATCTGGGTGGAGGCGGTCGACGTCGAGCGGCCGTGATCCTCAGGGAGCCGTGGGGCCCGGGGCGCCGCGCAGGATGTCGTCGAGCCGCTGGACGAACTGGCCCCGGGTCAGGATCTCGTCGACGCCGGCCAGCCGCGACGCCTCCATGAGGTCGGCCTGGAGGTGCCCCAGGAATCCCACCACCCGGGTGGCGCCGGCCGCCTTCGCGGCCGGGACCTGCTCGACGACGCCGGGCTCTCCGAGGTCGACGACCAGCGTCCCGGGGCCATGGTCGCGGGACGCCTGATCGAGCGGCGTGCCGCGCGGGGCGATGTGGACCGCGGTGCCGAGACGTTCGGCGGCGGCGAGGATCTTGGAGCGGAAGACGAGGTCGCGGACGGCGAGGATGACGGCCATGCCCGGGTCTAGCCGGAGGCGGGGGTGCGCGCCACGCTCCCGTCGAGGAGTTCCAGGATGCGGGTGGCCCCGCGCCGCGCGCCGTCCAGGTCGGGGGTGGCGGGGACGGGGCGCGCGAGCACCCGGCGCACCGGCTCCGTGAGCCGCCCGGCCAGCAGGTCGGCGTTGCCCACGTGCTCGCAGGCGAGGAGCGGCGTCATCTCCCGCACCAGGATCGGGTATTCCGGGAAGTCGCCCCGCTCTGTGTAGACGAGGCGCGTCCCCGCCGCGAGGACGTCGGTGACGATGCCGTAGCCGGGCTTCGAGACCACCACGTCGACGGCCTGGACGACGTCGGGGTAGGTGAGCCCCAGCTCCACGAGCCGGCCGTCGACGTCGGAGGGGAGCAGCCAGCGGAACTCCGCCGAGCCGGGTGCCGAAAGCGCGGGCAGCCCCACCCCGCCGAAGGAGACGAGCACGGTGGGCCGATCGTCCAGGCCGAGGCGCCGTCGTGCCTCCGCGCGGGGGACGCGCGGGCGCCGGGCCACCATCCCGATCCGTTCACGGTGGGTGAAGCAGGAGAGGTCGCCGGCGAAGGGGAGCTCGAGCAGGAGCGCGGCGTGCCGGTACGCGCGGGCGGCCCGGTCGGCGGAGGGCGCGAGCCCCGGCTGCCGGACCGCGAGGTGCCGGTAGATCCAGTCCCAGGAGAAGTTGCCGAGCCCCACCGACGGCACGCCGGCCCGGTGGGCCGCCTCGAATGCGAGGGGCGGGATGTCGGCCAGAACGAGCCGGACCCCCGCGTCGCGGAGGAACGTCGCCTCGGCCTCGGCCCGGCGATCCCACCCGGCGTCGAAGGCCGCGCAGGCCGCCGCCGTCCCCTCCTCGTCGATCCGGAGCGCGTCCTCCTGGACGAGCCCGACGTCGCAGGCGACGCGCCGGAAGAGCAGGTCTCCGGGGATGGCCCGCCGCACCAGCGGTTCGGGAACGTTCGCCGCCACCGCGAGGGGGACGCCGGGAGCGAGCCTGCGCACCTCGGCCAGCACCTCGCAGGCGCGGGTCATGTGGCCGAAGCCGTGGCCGGAGAGGTAGAGGGCGATCATGGCGCCCAGGGCGCGTCAGCCGCCGCGCGCCTTCGTGAACGCGGCGTGGAACTCGCCCAGCCTGGCCACCACCGTCTCGATCTCGCCCTCGGGTGGCAGGATGGTGGTGCGGAAGTGCCAGGTGCCAGGGGCCTGGCCGAACCCCGAGCCGGGGACCACGCAGATCCCCGTCTCCTCGAGGAGCGCGAGGCAGTACTGCGCGTCGGTCGTGCCGGGCGGCAGCGTGATGCGGGGGAAGGCGTACATGGCGCCGGTGAGGGCATTGCACTGGATGCCGGGGATCGCGTTCAGCCCCTTCTCCAGCCGCGCTGCCCGGGTTCGGAGCGAGTCGAGCACCCCGCGCCGCTCCTTGTCGTGGAGGGGATACGACGGGTCGCCGGGGAGGGGCGGGCGCACCATGAGCCAGGTGACGAGCTGCCCCGAGGAGTTGGCGCAGAGCGCCACCGACTGGAGCTTCTCCACCTCCGCCATCACGTCCGGGGGCACGTTGCGGGCCTCGAGGTACCCACCCCGGTGACCGCACTCGCCCAGGAACCCCTTGGAGACCGAGTGGAAGCTCCAGAGCGGAACGTCCTCGATGCCCTTCCGGACCAGCACCGACGCGAAGGAGACGAAGCGGTCGCCGGGCCGGTAGAGGTTCTCCTGGTAGACCTCGTCGGCCAGCACCGAGAGGGAGTGGCGGCGCGCGAAGTCGAGCACCATCTCCACGTTGGCCTCGTCGAGGACGGCCCCGGTGGGGTTGCCCGGGTTGATGACCGCGATGGCCCGGACGCGGATGCCCCGCGCCACCGCCTCGGCGTGGGCGGCCTCGAGAGACTCCCGCGACAGGCTCCAGTCCCTCGCCTCGTCCAGGTAGTAGGAGACCTGCGCGCCGCCGAGCAGGGTGATGGACGCGGAGTAGAGCGGGTACTGGGGGATCGGGATCATGATCCCGTCGGTCGGTCCGTCGACGAGCAGCCGCAGCACCGACTGGACCCCCTTGCTGGCGCCGTCGGTGAGGAAGAGGTGCTCTGGGTCGGCGGGGATGCCGTCCCGCCTGTGGATGAAGGCGGCGATGGCCTCCCGGACGAAGAGGTAGCCCTTGCTCTCGGTGTAGGCGCCCAGGCCGTACGGGCTTTGCCGGAGCGCCATGCGCGCCGCGGCGACGGCGTCGGCGGGGAATGCGGAGGCCGCCGGCCAGTCGAGCAGGGCCGGGTACTCGGCGAGGGCGAGCACCTGGCGCACGAAGGTGATCGGGGCCTGCCCCAGCGACTGGGGGTTGCCGATGTTGCAGTAGATGATGCGCCGCCCCTGCCGCTCCAGCTCGCCGGCGCGAGCCACGATGGCGCCACGGACCGCGTACTGGGTCTCGCGAACCGCGTGGCTGACGTCCTGGAGCGTGAGGGACATGACGGACCTTTCGGGAGGCGGAGGGCCCGGAGTTTACCTCACTCCTTCGCGAGCTGCGCCCGGGCCAGCGCGAGCTCCTCCCGCTTCGCGTCGCTCACCTTCGGGAAGGCGAGGTCGAGCTTCTCGAGCGCCTCGACGATGGCGGCGGCCACCACGAGCCGGGTGAACCACTTCTGATCGGCCGGGACCACGTACCAGGGGGCGTGCGGGGCGGCGGTGGCGCGGATGGCCTCCTCGTAGGCCGCCATGTAGCCCTTCCAGTGACCGCGCTCCCGCACGTCGGCCGGGGAGAACTTCCAGTGCTTCTCGGGCTGGTCGAGCCGCTCCAGGAAGCGCCGCTTCTGCTCCTTGCGGGAGACGTTCAGGAAGAACTTCAGGATGGGGAAGCCGTTGCGGGCCAGGTAGCGCTCGTAGGCGGCGATGTCCTCGAGCCGCTCGTCCCAGAGCCGCCTCCCCACCAGGCGTGGCGGGAGCTTCTGGCCGGCCAGGATCTGGGGGTGCACCCGGACCACGAGGACCTCCTCGTAGTAGGAGCGGTTGAAGATGCCGATCCGCCCCCGCTCCGGCCCCGCCCGCTGCGAGCGCCAGAGGAAGTCGTGGTCCAGCTCCTCCTGGGAGGGCTGCTTGAAGGAGGTGACCTGGCAGCCCTGGGGGTTCACCCCGGAGAGCACGTGCTTGATGGTGCCGTCCTTCCCGGCGGCGTCCATCGCCTGGAAGACGAGGAGCAGCCCCCACTGGTCGCTGGCGTACAGCTTCTCCTGGAGCTCGGCGAGCCGCTCCACGCCATTCGTGAGCAGGCGCTTCGCCTCCGGCTTGTCGGCCGAGCCGAGACCGCCGACGTCCCCCGGATCGTGGTCCTTCAGGCGGAACCTCTTGCCCCGCGTGATCCGGTAGGGTTCGAGGAACCGCGAGACGTCCTTCAGCGATTTCCTTTTCATCGGTCCACGGTAGGAAGAACGGTGCCGGGTGCGCAAGGCCCGGAACGGGTTTCAGCGGCGCGAACCGACGCGCCGCCGGGGATTCGTCCCGGGCGGGCCCCAGGCCGCGCGCACCGCCGCCTCCCCGTGCAGCCGCTCCAGACGCCGCACCGTGAAGTGCCCCCAGGCGGTCCGCTGGTAGTGGTTCATGAAGGCGAGGTTCACGGCCGCTCCCCCGGCGGCGCCGATGAGCGGCACGAGCTGGGCGGCGGCCTTCTCCGAGACGGCGACCCCGAAGCGGCGGGCCACCGAGGAGAGCAGGCGGGCCAGGGCCGGGGCGGAGCGGTCGGCGGCGGTGCGCGCCACCCCCTTCGCCCCCAGGAACTCGGCGGCCTCGGCGACGGAGCGGGCCAGCGCCGCCCGGACGGCGAAGTAGCCGGCCTCGGCGGCGTCGTCCGACGCCCGCGGCGAACCGTAGGCGAAGACCGCCAGGCACTCCAGGCGCGCCCCCGCCTGCGAGAGGTCCTCCCCCTGCGCCCGGGCGTGGTCGGCGATGGCCCGGAGCATGAGGGTGGTCGACACGGGAAGCTCCACCACCAGGCCGGCCAGGCCGAAGGCGCCGCCTCCCGCGCCGGCAGCTCCGGCCGCCAGCCGGTGGAGCCAGTTGGCCGGTGGGTCGGGGTCGGCGTCCATGGTGCGGAGCGCCACCGAGAGCGCCCGGTCGAGCGCGGCCCCGGTGGCGCGGTGGATCTGGCGCGACGCGGCAGCGGGCAAGGCGGCCACGGCCCGCTCGACGGGTCGCCCGACGAGATCGGTGAACCGGATGGCGAGACCGGGGTTCTCGAGAACCTCCCGGGCGCGTGCCAGGGCCTCCGTGTCGGCGCGGTTCACTCCGGCGCGCTCACGCCGGCGGCCCGCTCATCGACGCCATCCAGGCGTCCATGCCCTTCTTCATCTGTGCGGGCGTGAGATCCGCCTTGTGGGTGGCGATGGCCCATCGGTGGCCGTACGGGTCGCGCACCTGGGAGTAGCGGTCGCCCCAGAACATGTCGGTGGGGGGCTGGACCGCGGTGGCCCCGGCGGCGACCGCCCGCGCGTAGGAGGCGTCGACGTCCTTCACGTAGAGCATGAGCGCGACGCTGGTCCCGGAGAGCGTCTGCGGCGAGGCGGCGCCCATCTCCGGGGCCTCCTCCCCGAGCATCACGATGCTGTCGCCGAACTTCAGCTCGGCGTGCATGACCTGCCCTCCTGGCCCGGAGAGCCGGTACCGCTCCTTCGCGCCGAAGGCCTTCGCGTACCAGGGGATGGCCTCTGCCGCCCCCCGGATGGAGAGGCCCGGGGTGATCGACCCGTACGCCTTCGGCACCGCCTCGACCTTCTTCCTGCCCATGGTGTCCCTCTCGATCTCCGGCCCCCCGCGGGCCGGGCGGCGCTTCCATAGCCGGGGCACGGCGCGTCGCAACCCGGGATGGGGCCGGAGGGGCGGGTGCTCTAGGATGGCGGGATGTCCGAACTCGCGAAGGTCTTCGAGAAGGACCGGTTCGCCGCCGGTGTCGGGATCGAGCTCCTGGAGGTCGGGACCGGGAGGGCCGTGGCCAGGATGGCCGTGGGACCGGGCCACCTGAACGCGGCGGGGGTGGTGCAGGGCGGGGCCATCTTCACGCTGGCCGACTTCGCCTTCGCGGTCGCCTCCAACTCCCGGGGCAACGTGGCGCTCGCCATCGAGGCCCACGTCACCTTCCTGCGCGCCGTGCGGACCGGGGTCCTCCGGGCCGAGGCCACGGAGGAGGGCGGCTCCCGCCGCCTCTCCACCTGCACGGTCCGCGTCACCGACGAGGCCGGCACGCTCGTGGCCCTCTTCACGGGGACGGCGTTCCGCAAGGACGACCCGCTCCCGCTGCCTTAGACCTGAAGGCGAGTCCGCCCGGACGTGCTAGCGTCCCGGGCCATGCCCAGCGCACGCGGATGGTTCCTCGCCCTGGCCCTCCTCTCGGTCGCGCCGCAGGCCCGCGCCCAGATCGCGGGGTTCCTTCCCCCCGGTGCGGTCCTGACCAACTACGACCGGGTCCTCATCGGCCAGGAGGAGGCCCTGGAGTCGGGGGCCTTCGTGGCCCGCGTCGCCGACTCGACCGCGGGCTGGTACAACCCGGCCGGCCTGGCGCTGGTGCGGCGCAGCGTCATCGGGGCGAGCGCCACCGGTTACGAGCTCGACACCATCGACCTGGGGCAGATCCAGACCTCCGCCGGGAAGATCACCCTGGCACAGCTGCCCAGCTATTTCGGCGCGGTGCTGGGCGGCGACGTCATCTCCTCCGATGCCTGGCGGATCGGCTTCTCGGCCACCAAGCCCACCTCCTGGTCCGCCGCGGTGAACGGGGCGACGCTGGGCAACAACGAGGTGAACTACTCCTCCCGGGTGAGCATCTCGACCCTCGTACCCAACATCTCGGCGGCCTGGGCGCCCCTGCCGACGCTCCGGCTCGGCGCCGGCTTCGGTGTGGCGATCACGAGCATCTCCCAGGCCCAGATCCTCTCCATGCGCGGCATCCAGTCGGAGGGCGATACCTCGACCCTGACCAGCGCCGACGGGACCGGCACCATCTGGGGAGGGCAGGGCACGCTCGGCGTGCAGTGGGACGTGACCCCGAAGCTGGTGGCCGGGGCGTGCCTGCGGACCCCCACCTTCACCATCATCCGCACCGGGTCGCTCGCCTTCCAGAGCGTGGAGATCCTCCAGACGGCGGCCGGTCCGCGCACCGTCGAGACCTACTTCGCGGACCCCAACGCCAGCTTCACCTACAAGCTCCCCTGGAACGTGAACGTCGGCCTGGCCTGGCGGGAGCCCAGCTTCGACGTCGAGGTCGACCTCCGCTTCCACTCGGGAATCCCGCAGTACACGCTCCTCGGGTCGACCATGCCCATCGAGACGACGAGGAGTCTCCCGGGAGGCGGCCAGTCGACGACCGAGTCCGCCTTCCCGGGGCTCACCTTCGGCGCGACCGCGGTCTGGAACGTCGCCATCGGCGGACGCTACCAGCTCGACGAGGCGTGGAGCCTCCACGGCGGCTTCTACACCGACTTCGCGCCCATCGACACCGGCTCGACCGACATCTTCCGCAGCGTGAACCTCTACGGCCTCACCGCCGGCGCCAAGCTGAAGGGCGACCACCTCTCCGGCTCCCTCGGCCTGGGGTTCTCCTGGGGAAGCTCGGACGACTTCCTGCTCGGGGACCCGAAGGCGCCGCCCGGCATGGCGGTAACGACCCGCCTGTCGATCATGAGCATCTCCCTGCTCTACGCGATCGCCTACCGGTTCTGAGCGACGACCGGGGCTCGCGCCGCAGCGGCTGCGGTCTCCGAGAGCATCCGGAAGTCGTTGCGGACGCGCCAGTCGATCATGACCTGGACGTCCCGGGGCCGGACCTCCATGTACCCCTTGGCCTGCACCACCACGTCGTAGTGGTTGGGCGGGAGCAGCGCGAGCACGTAGTGGCCGGTCGCGTCGGTCTTCACCGACTGATTGATCCAGCCCGGGCTCGAGGCGGTCACCGTCGCTCCGGCGATGGCCTTCCCGGTCTCGGCGTCGAGCACCCTCCCCACCACCTGACCGGTGATGCTCTGCGCCGATGCGACACCCGCGAGGAAAAGGACGACGGCGGCCACGGCGATGCGGATCACGTTCCAGGTCTTCATGAAGACCTCCTTTCCGGTAACTGAGACCGAACCTGCCGCCTTGTGACGGACGGGGGATGCGGGATGCCCGGGGCGCCCCCGCGGGTTATGGACCCATTCCCCCGAAGGAGAGCCCATGGCGCGATGGAAACCCGACCTGAGAGGGTCCGAGGCCACACCCGAGGAGACCTGGCTCCGGCGCAGGGACTTCCTGCGGCTCGGCGCGGCCGGCGCCATCGGCGCGGCGGCCTCGGCGCTGCCGCTCCCGGCCGGGGCAGGGGAGGACGATCCCTCCGGGGAGGTCCTGCCGGTGGCCCGCAAGCTGGAGATGGCGGGCGGCGAGAAGCCCACCCCCTGGAAGTCGGTCACGACCTACAACAACTTCTACGAGTTCGGGACCGACAAGGCCGATCCCGCGAAGCGCGCCTCCGGCCTGCGGGTCCGCCCCTGGACGCTCGCCGTCGAGGGAGAGGTGAAGAAGGCGCGGGCCATCGGCATCGAGGAGATCCTGAAGATGGCGCCGCTCGAGGAGCGGATCTACCGCTTCCGCTGCGTCGAGGCCTGGTCGATGGTGGTGCCCTGGGTGGGCTTCCCGCTCTCCGAGCTCCTGAAGCGGGTCGAGCCCACCTCCCGGGCGAAGTACGTCGTGTTCGAGACGCTGCTCGACAAGGCGCAGATGCCCGGGCAGGCCAGCCGCATCCTCGAGTGGCCCTACACCGAGGGGCTGCGCATCGACGAGGCCATGAACCCGCTCACGCTCCTGGCGGTCGGGCTCTACGGGCGGGTGCTGCCGCCGCAGAACGGCGCGCCGCTGCGGGTCATCACCCCGTGGAAGTACGGATTCAAGGGGGCGAAGTCGATCGTCCGCATGCGCCTCGTCGAGGAGCAGCCGCGGACCACCTGGGCCCTCATGGCCCCCACCGAGTACGGCTTCTACGGCAACGTGAACCCGGCGGTCGATCACCCGCGCTGGAGCCAGGCCAAGGAACGGCGGCTCGGGGAATTCTTCCGGCGGGACACCCTCCCGTTCAACGGCTACGCGGCCGAGGTGGCCGGGCTCTACGCGGGGCTCGACCCGAGGAAGCTCTACTGACGGCCGCGGGCCGCTGGCTCCGACCGGCCGCCGTGGCCGTGCTGCTCCTGCCGGTCGTGAAGATCGGGTGGGATGCCGCGACGGGCGGCCTGGGCGCGAATCCGATCGAGGCGGTCCAGAACCGGCTCGGGTTCTGGACCCTCGTCATCCTGGCGCTCGCGCTCGTTCCCACGCCGGCGAAGGACCTGCTCGGCGTGTCCTGGCCGCAGCGGCTGCGGCGCATCCTCGGGGTGACGGCCTTCGGCTATGCGCTCGCCCATTTCCTCTTCTACGTGGGGGTCGACAAGTTCTTCGACTGGCAGACCATCTCGCGGGATCTCACCAGGCGGCCGTTCCTCATGGTGGGCTTCGCCGCGCTGCTCTGCCTCGTGCCGCTCGCCGTCACCTCCACCGACGGGTGGCTCCTTCGGCTCGGTTACCGGCGCTGGAAGCTCCTGCACCGGCTCGTCTACGTGGCGGCGGCGCTGGCGGTGGTCCACTTCGCCTGGCGGGTGAAGGCCGACCCGACGCGCCCGCTCCTCTTCGCGGCGGTCTTCGCGCTGCTCCTCCTCGCCCGCGTGCCGGGCTGGATCCGCGCAGCCCGGCGCTGAGCGTCGCAGCCGCCCCGCGCCCTACCGCCGCCGGGGCGCGGTGGGGTTGGGCGTGGGCGGCCCGATCCGGCGCAGCGTGTTCCGGTCGGTGTGGCGGAAGGTCTTCCGGCGCCCGGGGATCCGCAGCAGCGTCTCCTGCTCGTAGGAGAAGACCCCGCTCCGCGGGAACGAGACGGTGATGGACCAGCTCACCGTCCGGTAGGCGTGCTCCAGGAACGGGTTCGAGCAGATGCCGTTCACCGTGCTCCCCCGCTCGGAACGGATCGTGAACTTCCGGGCGCCGGCCCGTGCCTTCCCCATGGCCATCGCCACCTGGCCGCGGGGGATGGCGAGGGTCTGGTAGACGGTCCGGGTGGCCGGCTCCCAGAGCCAGTAGCCCACCTGGTCGTGGAAGGTCTGGGCCTCGCCAGGCTTCACGATGTGGACGTGGTAGCGCAGCCCGTAGAGGAGCTGCGGGCCGTTGGTCTGGCCGTCGATGGGCTGGAGCTCGTAGCGCTCCACGTAGACGTCCGTCTCGGTGCCCTCGGCCACCGGGTGGTCGTCGGAACCCTTCCGCCCCTCCCAGATCCCGGCCATGCCCGCGAGGGGGCCGAGGTTCGCGAGGGTGTCGGGGTCGACGTCGGGCTCGGTGAAGATGTCCTTGGGGAATCGGGCCATGGCCCGATTCTACGCCCGCCGCCGGCTCGGCGCCGGGCAGCCCCCGGAGGGGCTTGACCCGGACCTCCGGTGTTGATAATGATTCTCAACATTGAATCTGCGGCCGGGATCGCCGGCCGGAGGGTGGAATGATCGTTTGCTCCTGCCGCGCCGTATCCGACCGAGAACTCCGCATGGCCGCCGAGGCCGGCCGCTCCCTCCCCGACATCGTCCGGGTGACCGGCGCCGGGACCGACTGCGGTTGCTGCACCGAGACGGTCGAGCGTATCGTGTCGACCGCGCGCCCGTGCCGTCCCGCTCCTTGCACGGGCTGCCCCAACGCAGGCCTTGCCGCGTAGCGGCCGAGGAGAGACGCCATGAAGGGTGATACCCGAGTCATCGCGCTGCTGAACGACGTGCTCGCCAACGAGCTCACCGCCATCAACCAGTACTTCCTGCACGCCCGGCTCTGCGAGAACTGGGGCTACGAGCGGCTCTGGAAGAAGGTCCGCGCCGAGTCGATCGACGAGATGCAGCATGCCGACAAGGTGATCCAGCGCATCCTCTACCTGGAGGGGCACCCCAACCTCCAGAAGCTCGGCAAGCTCGAGATCGGCGAGACCGTGGCCGAGCAGCTGAAGAGCGACCTCGCCCTCGAGAAGCGGGCCATCCCGGTGCTGAACGCCGGGATCGCGCTGTGCCGCGATCGGGGGGACAACGGCACGGCCGAGCTGCTCGAGGAGATCCTGGTCGACGAGGAGGAGCACGCCGACTGGCTGGAGGCGCAGCTCACCCTCGTGGAACAGGTGGGCATCCAGAACTACCTTGCCCAGCAGGTGAAGGAAGGCGAGTAGCGGATCAGTTCGTCGCCTTCCGCGGCACGGGCGTGCCGGTCCGCGCCGAGCGCTGAGCCTCGATCACCTCGGCCGTCGCCGCCTCCAGCCGCCGGTTGAACTCGGCGGGGCGCTCCAGCATCGGGTAGTGCCCCACGCCGTCCATGAACGACGCGTCGTAGTTGCCGTGGCGGCGGTTCACCCCGAGCTTCGTGACCGGGCTGAGCGGCGGCCCCGACTGGATGGCCCGCACCGGCACCCCGGCCGCCTCCATCCAGGCGGCCAGGTCGAGCCCCGGGTAGTCGCGCAGCAGCGCGATGGCGGGGCCGGGGCGGGTCGAGGCGGCGCGGGAGGCGACGAACTCCACGACCGCCGGGTCGGCGGAGGGCGGGAACATCCGGTGGACCATCGACGACATGGTGCCGGGGAAGTCCTCCTCGTAGAGCGCGGCCAGCTTCTCGGCCGTTTCCCGGGGGATCGGGCGCTCCACGTCGTGGAGCGAGTCGACCGCGACCACCCCGAGGACGCGCCCGGGCATGCGCCGGGCCGCATCGAGCGCCACCGCCCCACCCATCGAGTGTCCGACGAGGACCACCCGATCGAGCTTCAGGGCGAGGACCACCGCCTCCACGTCCGCCCCCAGCCCGGCGACCGTGAAGTGAGCCCGGTCGGCCCCCGAGCCCCCGTGGCCGCCCAGGTCGAGCGTGACCACGCGGTGGCGCCGGGAGAGCGGCTCGACCTGTTCCTTCCAGAAGGCGCGGTCGCAGGCCCAGCAGTGGATGAGGACCACCGCGACCTTGCCCTGGCCGCGGACGTCGTAGGCGATGGCGAGGCCGTCGGGCGCCCGCGCCGTTCCCTGCCGAGGGGCCGCCGGGCCGGCGGCGACGAGCAGGAGGGCGAGCGCGGCGGCGGTCACTTCGCGAGGGTACCCGGCCAGGCGGTGACGGTCTGCATGTCGTAAAGCTTCGTGTAGCCAGCCTTGCGGAGGGCCTCGGCGGCGATGGCGCTGCGCCGACCGGACCGGCAGTAGAGGACCACCGGGGTGGAGGGAGGGCCGATCTCGGCGGCGCGCCCAGGGAACTGGTCGTACGGGATGTTGATGGCGCCGGGGACGTGGCCGGAGGCGAACTCGTCGGCGGTGCGGACGTCGACCACCTTGGTGCCGGCGGCGACGAGCGACTTCGCCGCGGCACCATCGACCTTCCCGGGAGCGGGCGAGGGGGTGCCCTGGGCGGACGCGACGGCGGCGAAGACCAGCAGGGCGGCTGCGAGCAGGCTCTTCATGAGAAACGGTCCTTTCGTTCGCGACTACCCGCCCCCACCCGGGAAGGGCTTCCCCCGGATCGACGCGTCGAGGATCTCGATGGGGTGGGCCGCCTGGACCGACGCCCCCTTCTCGCGGAGCACCCGGAGCACCTGGAGGGTGCAGCCGGGGTTGGCGCTCGCCAGGAAGGGGGCCCCGGTGGCGAGGACGTTGCCGGCCTTGCGCGCCCCCAGCTCGTCCGAGGCCTCCACCTGGACCAGGTTGTAGATGCCGGCGCTCCCGCAGCACTGGTCCCCCTCGGCGACCTCGACGAGGTCGAGCCCGGGGATGGCGCGGAGCAGCGCCCGCGGCGGGTCCTGGATGCCCTGGGCGTGCCCCAGGTGGCAGGGCGAGTGGTAGGCGACCTTCCCGGCGATGGGGTGACGCGGCGCCCGCGGGGCGACGGCGGCCAGGAACTCCGTGACGTCCTTCACCTTCCGCGAGAAGGCCGTGGCGCGGGTGTGCCAGGCCGGGTCCGCGTGGAAGAGATGCCCCAGATCCTTCAGGTGCGAGCCGCACCCCGCCGCGTTCACGAGGAAGGTGTCGGCGCCCGACGCCTCGAGCCGCTCCACCAGCGCGCGCGTCATGGCGCGGGCTTCCTCGTCGCGGCCGGCGTGCACGGAGAGGGCGCCGCAGCAGCCCTGACCTTCCGGGACGACCACCTCGTACCCCTCGGCCGAGAGGACGCGCAGCGTGGCCTCGTTCACGCCGGGGAAGAAGACCCGCTGCACGCATCCGCCCACGAGGGCCACGCGCCCGCGCCGCTCGCCCGTCGCCGGCGTGGAGGCCGGGAGGCTCGAGGTGATCTCGGCGAGCCCCAGGTCGGGGGCGAGCGCGTCGAGCCGCCCGAGGAAGGGCACGAGCCGGGTGAGGCCGAGCGCCCGGGTCAGCCAGCGCAGCCCGGTGATCCGCCAGAGCCACAGGAAGACCGCCGCCACGCGCAGCCGCCCGGGGTGCGGGAAGAGCGAGAAGAGGAGCGACCGGAGTCCCGCGTCGGCCGAGGTGCGTACGCCCGACGCCTCGATCCGGGCGCGCGCCTCCTCGATGACCACGTCGTAGCGGACGCCGGAAGGGCAGGCGGCCAGGCAGGCCATGCAGCCCAGGCAGGAGTCGAGGTGCGACACCATCTCCGCGGTGGGTGCGGCGCCGTCGAGCATGGCGCGGGCGATCTCGATGCGGCCGCGCGGGGAGTCGGGCTCGCGCGCCCAGGCGGTCCAGGTGGGGCAGACCGGCAGGCAGAAGCCGCAGTGGACGCAGTCGAGCGCGGGATGGCGACCGGAGCCCGTCACTAGATGCCTCCCACGAAGCGCCCGGAGGCGAGCCGCCGCTCGGGGTCGAAGCGCTCCTTGAGGGCGCGCATGAGGTCGATGGACGGGGGCGGAGGCCCCCACGGGTCGAAGGCGGGCCGGATGGCGGGCGGCGCCTCGCACACGACCAGGGACCCGCCCGCCGCGGTCACCGCGACCCGGGCGGCGCGCAGGCCGGCGGCGAGGCCGGCGCCGGAGGCGGGCTCGCCCGAGGCGAAGGCGATCCCCAGCGTGGGGTAGACCACCGCGCCGGCGGGTGAGAGCTCCCCCAGGATCGGCGGGAGCCAGGCCCGGGCCAGGTCGCCCAGGTGGGAGGGGGTGGAGGCGATCTTCACCCGGAGCGAACCCTGCTCCCGGACCGCGTCGTGGCGGCGCCAGAACGCGGCGCCCTCGGCGGCGCCCAGCCGCTCGCCGGGAAGGCCGGAGCGGCGCCCGAGGTCGAGCAGCCGCGCCACCTGGTCGTCCACGCCGGCCTGGAATCCCTCCAGGCGCAAGCCCAGGTCGAGCCGGTCGGAGGAGAAGACGGCTGCCGCCGAGCCCGGCTCGAGCTGCGCGGCGCGCCACGCGGCGGCGAGCGAGCGCACCTGGTCGGGCTCGAGCCCCGGGAAGAGGACGGTGACCTCGGTCTCCGGCAGCGGGTGGACCCGGAAGGTGACGGTGGTGAGCAAGGCCAGCGTCCCGAGGGATCCCACCATGAGGCGCGGGAGGTCGAAGCCGGCGACGTTCTTCACCACCTTGCCGCCACCCTTGGCCGCGACGCCGTCGGCGCGGACGAGCGAGACGCCGAGCACGAGATCGCGCGCCCCGCCGAAGCGGGTCCGGCGCGGGCCGAAGGCGTTGGCGGCCACCACCCCGCCCACCGTGGCGCGCCCCGGGAGGGGAGCGTCGAGGGCCAGCCGCTGCCTTTGGCGGGCCAGCGCCTCGCCGAGGGCGGCGAGGGTCATGCCCGCCTCGGCCGTGACCACCTGGTCGGCGGGGGCGTGGTCGACGAGCCGGGAGAGCGCGCCGGTGCGGATCACCGCATCGAGCCGGAAGGGGCGGGCACCCAGGCCGAGGTCGGTCCCGCCGCCGACGAAGACGACGGCCAGCCGGTCCGAGGCGCATCGGGCCACCGCGGCGGTCGCCTCCTCCACCGTGGCGGGCTCGAGCACCAGCCGGGGGACCACCCCCTGGACGGCGTCCTCCGACTTGCCGGCGCGTTCGCGGATCACCATCGGTACACCTCGCCCGACTTCACGGCGGGATGCTCCACGCCGCCGGGGCCCGGCTTCTCGCCGCAGAGGCGCGAGGAGGGGAAGACCTTGCCCGGGTTGAAGCAGCAGTCGGGATCGAACGCCGCGCGCACCCGCTTCATGGTGTCGAGGTCGTCGTCGCCGAACATGTCGGCCATGTAGGCCGCCTTCTCGGAGCCCACGCCGTGCTCGCCGGTGATGGAGCCGCCGCGCCGCACGCACATGCGCAGGATCTCCCCGCCCAGGTGCTCGGCCCGCTCCTCCTGCCCGGTCTCCCGGGCATCGTAGAGGACGAGCGGGTGCAGGTTGCCGTCGCCGGCATGGAAGACGTTGGCCACCCGCAGCCCCCGCTCCTTCGCCATGCCCTCGATCTCGCGCAGCACGGAGGCGATCTCCGAGCGCGGGATGACGCCGTCCTCCACCATGTAGTTGGGGGAGATGCGCCCCACCGCGGCGAAGGCGCTCTTGCGCCCCTTCCACATGAGCTGCCGCTCGGCCTCGCTGCGCGGGAGCCGGAGCTCGAGGGCCCCCGCCTCGCGGGCGATCTTCACCGCGCGTTCCGACAGGTCCTCGACCTCGGCGGTGGGGCCGTCGGCGTCCATGAGCAGCGCCGCCCCCACGTCGGGCCAGTCGAGCCCGGTGGCGGCCTTGGCGGCCACGATGGCCAGCCGGTCCATCATCTCGATGGCGGCGGGGAGGATGCCGGCGGCGATGATGCGCGACACCGCCTCGCCCCCCTCGTCGGTGGACGGGAAGGTGGCGAAGAAGGTGCGGGTGGTCTCGGGCTTGCGGAGGAGGCGCAAGGTCACCTCGGTGACGATGCCCACCATGCCCTCGCTGCCCACCAGCGCGGCGAGCAGGTCGTGGCCGGGCACGTCGAGGGCCGGGCCGCCGATGTCGACCACCTTGCCGTCGTGGAGCACCACCCGGGCGCCCAGCACGTGGTTCACCGTGAATCCGTACTTGAGGCAGTGGGCCCCGCCCGAGTTGAAGGCGACGTTCCCGCCGATGGAGCAGATGCTCTGCGAGGACGGGTCGGGCGCGTAGTAGTAGCCGGCCGGCGAGACGTGCTTCGTCACGTCGAGGTTGATGACCCCCGGCTCGACCCGGACCCAGCCGTCCTCCAGGTTCACCTCGAGGATGCGCCGCATCCGGGACAGCGCCACCACCACCGACCCGGGCACGGGGCGGGCCCCGCCGGAGAGGCCCGTGCCGGAACCGCGGGGCACGATGGGGCGACCCGCGGCGCGGGCCAGCCGCACCACCTCGGCCACCTCCTCGGTGGAGCCGGGGAGCACGACCAGGTCCGGGCGGGTGCGCCCGTGGGTGAGGCCGTCGCACTCGTAGGTGAGGAGATCGGGCCCCTCGGAGAAGCAGTTGCGCGCCCCCACCACCGCCGCCATGCGGCCGGCTAGCTCGGAGACGGAGGCGCGCCCGTTCATGTCGGTGGGCTCAGGCGCCGTCGTAGGAGCGCAGCGCGGCGCTGACCGCGGTGCCGGGCGCGACCGCCTTGCCCTGCTTGCGCATGCCCTGCTCGATGGCGGCGAGGACGGTGACCACGTTCTGCTGGCTCGAGCCGTAGCCCATCAGGCCGATGCGCCAGAGCTTGCCGGCGAGAGGCCCCAGGCCGCCGCCGATCTCGATGTCGTGGTCGGCGAGCAGGTACTTGCGGACCGCGGCCTCGTCGACCCCCTCGGGTGGGGTGACGGCGTTGAGGGAGGGCAGCCGCTCCCCGTCGGAGGAGAGGGGCTGCGCGCCCAGGGCGCGGAAGCCGGAGATGAGGGCGGCGGCATTCCGGCGGTGGCGGGCGAAGCGGGGCTCGAGCCCCTCCTCGCACACGAGCCGGAGCGCCTCGCGCAGCGCGTAGACCATGGAGATGGGGGCGGTGTGGTGGTACACGCGCTTCCCCTCGGCCCAGTAGTCCGCGACCATCCCGGCGTCGAGGTACCAGGACTGCACCTTGGTCTTGCGCGCGCGCACCGCGTCGAGGGCCCGCGGGGAGAGGGTGAAGGGGGCCAGCCCGGGCGGGCAGGAGAGGCACTTCTGGGTGCCGGAGTAGACCGCGTCGGCCTCCCAGTCGTCGACCGTGACCGACACGCCGCCGAGCGACGTGACGGTGTCGACGACGAGCAGCGCGCCGTGCGCGTGGCAGAGCTTGCCGAGCCCGTCCATGGGCTGCTGCGCGCCGGTGGAGGTCTCGGCGTGGACGATGCCCACCGCCTTCACGGGGGCGTGCTTCTTCAGGGCCTCCTCGATCGTGGCGTGGGGGAAGACCTGACCCCAGGGAACCTCGAGCTTCACCAGCTTGCCCCCGCAGCGCCCGACGATGTCGGCCATGCGGTTGCCGAAGACGCCGGCGGCGCAGATGACGACGGTGTCGCCCGGCTCGATCACGTTGACGAGCGCCGCCTCCATGCCCGCCGAGCCCGTGCCGGACACCGCGATGGTGAAGGGGTTCGCGGTCTGGAAGGCGAAGCGGAGCTGGGCCTGCACCTCGTTCATGATCCCCAGGAACTGCGGGTCGAGGTGGCCGAGCTGCGGCGTGGTCATGGCGCGGTAGACGCGCGGGTGGACGGGGCTGGGGCCGGGGCCGAGGAGCAGGCGCACGGAGGGGACGAGCTCGCCGACGGTGGGGGCTGGGATGGACATGGCAGGGGATGATACTTGCTACGCCGCTGGCTCGTCGAGGAGATGGCGGGCCGCCTCGATGAAGGGGGCGGCCGCCTGGTGGTAGCGGGCCCGGCGGGCCCGCAGGTCGTTGACGAGCTCGAGCCCGGTCCGGTCGCAGGGGGAGAGCGAGACGCTGCTCGTGCCGAGGGGGGTGGTGCGCTCGCCCCAGCGGACCACGTGGGCGCACCAGGTGAGGCCGCCGCCGAAGGCGGGCAAGAGCAGCGTGGCCCCGGGCTTCACCCGTCCCTCCTCGAGCGCCTCCACGAGGGCCACCGGGACGGTGGCCGCCGACATGTTCCCGTACTTCTGCACGTTCACGAACACCCTGCCGGGATCGATGCCGACCCGCTTGCCCACCGCGTCGATGATCCGCTGGTTGGCCTGGTGGGGGATCATGAGGTCGACGTCGCCGATGGCGAGCCCTCTCTTCCCGAGCGCCTCCAGGCTGGCCTGGGTCATCCCGATGACGGCCTTCCTGAAGATCTCCTGCCCGTCGAAGCTCCAGGACGAGTAGCCGCCCGGGATGCCCTGGTTGGCGTAGCGGGCGCCGACGCCGCGGATGTCGAGGATGGAGCGGGATTCGCCGTAGCAGCCGAGCCGCTCGGCGAGCACCCCCTCTTCCTTCGTGGAGGCCTTCAGCACCACGGCGCCGCAGCCGTCGCCGAAGAGCACCGCCACGTTGCGGTTCTCCCAGTCCATGAAGGGGGAGGGGGCCTCCGCCCCCACCACCAGCGCGTTCTTCACCACGCCGGTGCGGATGAGCGCGGTGGCCGTGGAGAGCCCGTAGAGGAAGCTCGTGCAGGCGGTGTTCACGTCCATCACCGCGGCGTTGCGGGCCCCGAGCCGCTTCTGGGTGCCGGACGAGACGTTGGGGCAGACCTCGTCGCCGAGCGTGCTCCCCACCACGATGAGGTCGAGCTCGTCGGCCGACATCCCGGCGCAGGCCAGCGCCCGGGCCGCCGCCACGTGGATGATCTCGCCCAGCGGGACGTGGGAGATGCGCCGCTCCCGCATGCCGGTGCGCGAGGCGATCCACTCGTCGTCGGTCTCGAGGAAGGTGGCGAAGTCGCGGTTGGTGAGCACCGCGGGCGGCAGGCACTTCCCCCACCCCACGATGGCGGCGTGCACCGGCCGGCCGTCGTCGCGGTGGGTCACTGGTAGATCTCCCGGATGAGCGGGGCGAACTTCTCGTAGATCGTCTTGCGGCGGACCTTCATGGTGGCGGTGACCTCGTTGTCGTCGTGGTCGAGCTCCTTCTCGAGCAGGCGGAACTTCCGCACCTGCTCCACCGGCGCCAGCCCCTGGTTGGCCCGGTCCACCTCGGCGGCGACGAGCTCCTGCACCTCGGAGAGCGCCGTGAGGCTGCGGAAGTTGGTATAGGCGAGCTTCCGCTCCGTCGCCCACTGTCCCACGTTCTCGAAGTCGATCTGCACCAGCGCGGAGACGAACTTCTCCCCCTCGCCGAGGACCACCGCCTCCTTGATGTAGGGGGAGACCTTGAGTGCGTTCTCCACCAGCGACGGGGAGACGTTCTTGCCCCCCGAGGTGACGAAGATGGCCTTCTTGCGGTCGACGATGCGCAGCTGGCCGTCCGGATCGAGGACGGCGACGTCGCCGGTGTGGAGCCAGCCCCCCTCGAGCACCTCGGCGGTGGCCTTCTCGTCCCGGAAGTAGCCGAGGAAGACCGTCTCGCCCCGCTTGAGGAGCTCGCCGTCGTCGGCCAGGCGGAACTCGAGCCCGGGGATGGGGCGCCCCACCGTTCCCAGCCGGACCTCCCCCTCGCGCTGGACGAAGGAGAAGCCGGTGCACTCGGTCATGCCGTACCCCTCCCGCACCGCGATGCCCATGGCGTGGAAGAAGAGGAGGACGTCCGGCGAGATGGCGGCAGCCGCCGAGAAGGTGGCCCGGGCCCGCCGCAGGCCGACGAAGTTCTGCAGGGCGCGCCGGACGAGCAGGTAGTCGAGGCCGGAGAGGAGCCGGTCGACGGCCCCGATCGGCTGGCCGGAGAGGCGCTGGCGGGTGAGCCGCCGACCCCGCTCGATGGCGCGCTCGAAGATGCGCCGGCGCAGGGGGCCGGTCTCCTGGATCTTCACCTGGATGCCGGCCTGCATCTTCTCCCAGATGCGCGGGACCCCCAGGAAGACCGAGGGTGCGATCTCCCGGAGGTCCTCCTGGATGGTGCGGATGCCCTCGGCGAAGCTCACCGTCATGCCCAGCTGGAGCGGCAGGTAGACCGAGAAGATCTGCTCGGCCACGTGACAGAGCGGCAGGTAGGAGACCACCGTGTCGGTCCCCGTGATGCCGGTGGCCTCGGCGGCGGCGCGGGCCTGCCCGAGGATGCTGCGGTGGGAGATCATGGCTCCCTTGGGGAAGCCGGTGGTGCCCGAGGTGTAGATGAGGAAGGCCACGTCGTCGGCGCGGGTGGCGGCCACCAGCTCCTCGAAGCGGCCCGGGCGCTCCGCGGCGAGACGCTCCCCTCGCGCCTCGAGCTCCTCCCAGGAGAGCAGGCGCGGGTCCTTGTAGCTCCGCAGCCCCTTCGTCTCGGGCACCACGACGTGGCGCACCGCCGGGAGCTGGTCGCCCACCTCCAGGATCTTGTCGACCTGCTCCTGGTCCTCGGCCACCACGATGGTGGCGCCCGAGTGGGCGAGCACGTACTGCACCTCGTTCGAGGGGCTGGTCGGGTAGACGCCCACGCCCACCGCCCCGGCCGCCATGGCGGCCAGCTCGGCGTAGAGCCACTCGCGACGGTTCTCGGAGAGGATGGCCACCTTGTCGCCCGGCACGAGCCCGAGCGCGGTGAAGCCCATGCAGGCCCGGCGCACGTGGTCGAGGTAGCCGCGCCAGGTCACCCGCTGCCAGATGCCGTACTCCTTCTCCCGCAGCGCCACCGCGTCCGGGTGGAGGGCGGCCCGCTCGGCGAGGAGCTTGGGGAGGGTGTCGGCGGGCCCGGTCATGAGAGCCAACGCTTCCTCCGCCGGTAGTGCTTCACGTTCCGGTAGCTGGCCTGCGCCCCGCCCCGGCTGCCCAGGTAGAACTCCTGCACGTCGCGGTCCTCGCGCAGCCTGGCGGCCGGCCCGTCGAGCACGACCTTGCCGTTCTCCATGATGTAGGCGTGGCTGGCGATGCCGAGCGCCATGCGGGCGTTCTGCTCGACGAGCAGGATGGAGACCTTCTCGTCCCGGTTGATGGCCTCGATGATGCGGAAGATCTCCTGCACGAGCAGCGGCGAGAGCCCCAGCGAGGGCTCGTCGAGGAGCAGGAGCGACGGGCCCGCCACCAGCGCGCGGCCGATGGCGAGCATCTGCTGCTCTCCCCCCGAGAGGTACCCGCCCAGCTGCTTGCGACGCTCGCGCAGCCGCGGGAAGTAGGCGAAGACCTTCCTCAGGGCCTCGCCCAGGTCGACCCCGCCCTTGCGGGCGTAGGTGGCCGCCTCCAGATTCTCCTCCACCGTGAGGTGCTCGAAGATGCGCCGCCCCTCCATCACCTGGAAGAGCCCGTCCTGCGCGATGCGGTGGGGCAGGTTCCCGGCGATGGAGGCTCCACGGAAGGCGATCTGACCGTCGACGATCTCCCCGTCCTCGAGCGGGAGCAGGCCGGAGATCGCCTTCAGGGTCGTGGTCTTCCCGGCCCCGTTCGACCCGAGGAGCGCCACGATGGCGCCCTCGGGCACGGAGAGGGAGAGCCCCTTCAGGACCTGGACGGTGTGGTGGTAGACCACCTCCAGGTTGTTGACGTGGAGGAGCGGCGGGTTCACTTCGAGTAGATCCAGTCGGAGGCCGGCTCGAAGATGCCCTTGGCCGCGTTGGCCCGGTAGACGCGCCCCACGCCGGCCTTGTGGTTCACGAAGGTGACCTTGCCGGTGACGCCGCCGGTGTCCCAGTCCTTGATGGTGTCGAGGACGGCGGCCAGGTTCTCGCCGGTGACCGGCTTGCCCGACGCCACCACGCGCTTCACCGCCTCCACGTAGACCATCCCGGTGAACCAGCCCTGGATGTAGGAGTTGGGCTGGTACTTCACGTCCGGGTGGGCCTTCTGGTTCCAGGCGCGCATGGCGACGATGCCGGGCGCCGACTCGTCGTAGAAGTAGGCGTAGGGGTTGACGCCCATGTAGCCCTCGGCGTCCGGCCCGAGCTTCTCGATGATGCCCTTGTCCATCGACCAGAAGGTGCCCATGAACTTGGTCTTCAGGCCGAAGTCCTTGGTGGCGCGGATGACCTCGATGATGGGGGAGAGGATGTAGCCCTGGAAGATCACGTAGTCGGGGTTGGTCTTCTTGAGCTGCAGGACCTCGCTCGTCACGTCGACGGCGCCGGCCTTGGTGACGATCTCGCTGACCACGTCGATGCCCAGCTCGGCGGCCCGCTTGCGCGCGAAGGGGATGGGGTCCTTGCCGAACTCGGTGTCGCTGTAGAAGAAGGCCACCTTGGGCCTGGCCGCCCCCTTGTTGCGGGCGATGTAGTCGAGGAGCACGCCGAACATGTCCGAGTAGGTGGGCCCGGAGATGAAGGAGTAGGGGTGGGTCTTGGGGTCGGCCAGCTCGCTGGAGAACGAGGCCGAGGCGTAGAGCACCTTGTAGCGGGAGTTCAGCTCGGGGGCGATGGCCTTGCCGAGCCCGGTCGACTCCCCGTACATGATGACCGGGTTGTGCTTGGCCATGATCTGCTTGAAGCAGGCCACGGCGCGCTCGGTGTCGTACCCGGAGTCCTCGTACACGTAGTTGAACTTCTTGCCCTTCACGAGCTGCTTCTCGTTGGCCAGGTTCAGGTAGTCCTGGAGGCCGGCGTTGATGGCGATGCCGGCGAAGGCGAAGCGTCCGGTGATGGGCTGGCAGGCCCCCACGGTGACGACGTCGTCGGCGGCGCGGGCGGCGGGGGAGAGCCCGATCAGGGCGGCGAGGAGCAGGGCGGAGCGTCGGATCGTGTGCTTCATGCGGGGTTCCTCCTTCGTTTCACTTTTCGAACGGCCACAGCGAGAAGAAGCGCTTCACGCGGTTCCACACCTCGGCGAGCCCGTGGGGCTCGAAGATCAGGAAGACGACGATGAGCAGGCCGAAGACCACGTCGCGCAGCGGGAAGAGGTACGACTGCGCGGTCGGCCAGACGACGCGGGCCAGGCCGGTGCCGGCCTTGAGCAGCTCCGGCACCAGCGTCATGAAGACCGTGCCGTAGACGGTGCCCTTGATGGAGCCCAGCCCGCCCACGATGACGATGGCCAGGAACTGGATGGAGAGGGAGAGCGGGAAGGTCTCCGGCGTCACCACCTTGGTGAAGTAGACCCAGAGGCCGCCGGCGATCCCCGCGTAGTAGGAGGACACCATGAACGCCAGGATCTTGGTGCGGAAGAGGTTCACGCCCACGATCTCGGCGGCCACGTCCCGGTCGCGCACCGCCACGAAGGCCCGCCCCCAGCGCGAGCGGCGCAGGTTGGTGGCGAGCAGGAAGTGGACGACGGTGACCCCGACGATGAGGAAGTAGATCCGCTCGTCGGTGTCGAGCCGGAAGCCGGCGATCGAGGCCGGCGCCACGTTGAGGCCGCGGATGCCCCCGGTCACCGACGTCCAGTTGGTGAAGATCCACTCGAAGATCACCTGGGCCGACAGGGTGGCGATGGCCAGGTAGAGTCCCTTGATGCGCAGCGACGGCGCCCCCACCACCATGCCGGCGCCGGTGGCCAGCGCGCCGCCCGCCGGGATGGAGATCCAGAAGGGGAGCCCGAAGCGGGAGGCCAGGATGGCCGTGGCGTAGGCGCCCACCCCCATGAAGGCGGCGTGGCCGAGCGAGATCTGCCCGGTGAAGCCGATGAGGATGTTGAGCCCGAGCGCCCCCAGCGCCAGCACCGCCATGAGGTTCGCCAGGTAGAGCAGGTAGTCGCCGGCGACGAAGGGGAAGACCAGCGCGGCCACCGCCGCGATCCCCATCCAGGCGCGGGTGGCCGGGGTCCGGAAGATGGCCTCGTCCGAGGCGTAGCTCTCCTTGTGGTTGCCGATGATCACGGGGGTGCCGGGGCGGTCAGAGCCGCTCCACCTCCCGCGTGCCGAAGAGGCCGTAGGGGCGCACCATGAGCGTGAAGACCAGCACCACGAAGGGCACGACCTCCTTCAGCGATGCGCCGTCGAGCAGCGGGTCGACGTAGCCGCCGGCCAGGTTCTCGAGCACGCCGATGATCACGCCCCCCACCAGCGCGCCACCGATGCTGTCGAGCCCGCCCAGGATCACCACCGGGAAGGTGCGCAGCCCGATGGCGCCGAGCTGCGGGCTGATCCCGCCGATGATGCCGACCACGATCCCGGCCACGGCCGCGGTCATGGCGGCCAGGCTCCAGGAGAGGGAGAAGATGCGCCGGATGTCGATGCCCATGCCGAAGGCGGCCATCTGGTCGTCGGCCGTGGCCCGCATGGCGACGCCGGTGCGGGTGAAGCGGAAGCCCAGCCCCACCAGCGCGATGGCGCCCACGGCGATGAGGAACGGGTAGAACTGGCGCGAGGGCAGGAGGATGGGGCCGAGCTCGATGGGGGCCCGCGGGAAGATGGCCGGATAGGACCGGTAGTCGCCCGACCAGGCGATCTGGGCCAGCCCCTTGAAGATGGCGGCGAGCCCGATGGTCACCATGATGACCGAGATGGTGCGCTGGCCGAGCAGGGGCCGGAGCACCAGCCGCTCGGTGGCCATCCCCAGCAGGGCCGAGGCCGCCACCGCGACCAGCAGCGCCACCACGAAGGGGGCCTGCACCGCGCTCATCGCCGTCCAGGCGAAGAAGGCGCCGAGCATCATGAACTCGCCGGTGGCGAAGTTGATGACCCGGGTGGCCTTGTAGACCACCACGAACCCCATGGCCACGAGCGCGTAGATGCCGCCGGTGACCACGCCGGACACGAGCAGCTGGAGGAGGTGGACGAGCCCCTCGCTCACGCCGCCTCCTCGCCCAGGTAGGCCCGGATCACCTCGGGGTCGCGCCGGATCTCGTCGGGCGAGCCCAGCGCGATGCGCTCCCCGAAGGAGAGCACCGCGATGCGGTCGCAGAGGTCCATGACCACGCCCATGTCGTGCTCGATGAGCACGATGGTCACGCCCCGCTCCTCCCGGACGTCGAGGATGAAGCGGGCCATGTCCTCGGTCTCCTCCTCGTTCATGCCGGCCACCGGCTCGTCGAGCAGCAGGATGCGCGGGCGCATGGCCAGGGCCCGGGCCAGGTCGACCCGCTTCTGCAGGCCGTAGGCCAGGCTCCCCACCGTGCGGTGGCGCAGGTGCTCGATCTCCAGGAAGTCGAGCACCTCGTTCTCCACCTCCTCGCGCAGCCGCAGCTCCTCGCGACGTGCACTCGGGGTGAAGGCCATGGTGGAGAGGATCCCCGAGGAGAGCCGGGTGTGGGCGCCCAGCTTCACGTTGTCGAGGACGCTCATGCCCTCGAAGAGGGCCACGTTCTGGAAGGTGCGCCCGATGCCCAGCCCGGCCCGCCGGTCGGGGGCGACGCGGGTCACGTCCTTGCCGTCGAAGGTCACGCGCCCCCGCTGCGGCCTGTAGAAGCCGGAGATGCAGTTGAGGAGGCTCGTCTTTCCCGCGCCGTTCGGGCCGATGATCCCGGTGACCGACCCGGCCCGGACTGAGAGGTCCACAAGCGTGAGTGCGGCCAGCCCTCCGAAGGAGAGCGAAAGCCCCTCGACCGACAGGATGTCCCGGTCCTCGCTCTCGCCGACCGGTCGTCCCGTCATGCGCTCCTTCCCGTGCTGGTTGCGCGGAGCGTGAATCCTAGTGATCCGGAGCGCGCCGATCACGGCGCGGCGCGTCATCGGCGCGCGTGCGATCGATGGCGAAGTGCTTGCCGGTCGGGCCCGGGCTTGCCACAATCCGCATTCTTTTTTCGCGCCCGTGTGGCGCCCCCCGCGGTCGGAGGTCACGAGCCCCATGTCCAAGCGCCCCATCAAGCCGACGCTCGCCAACCCGCTCGACCCGCCGGAGAAGGTCGACTTCAACATCCCGGGCGAGATCGCCCGCGCCACCGGCGCCTACGAGGAGGCGATGAAGGAGGGCTGGGATCTCATCCAGCGCCCCATCCGATCGGTCGCCATCGACCAGATCGAGAAGCAGCACGCCAAGAAGCGGATGACCGTGTGGGAGCGCATGCGGGTGCTCTCCGACAAGGAGCCCATCGTCCTCTTCCAGAACTGGGGCAAGAACCTCGACGGCGCCTCGCTGGTCACGGCGGTGCTCAACATCAACGGGCGCGACGTGGCCGTCTACGGCCACGACTTCACGGTCCGTGCCGGCTCGATGGACGCCACCAACGGCTCCAAGCTGGCCAAGCACTTCCGCCTCGCCGGCGAGCGGGGCATCCCCCTCATCGGCATGAACGACTCGGCGGGTGCCTTCGTGCCGGCCGGCGTGGGCGGGCTCGACGGCTACGCCGAGGCCTTCACGGCGCTGCGCAAGATCAGCGGCGTGGTGCCCACCATCATGTGCATGTTCGGCTTCAACGCCGGCGGCGGCTCGTACCTGCCCCGCCAGGGCAGCTTCGTCATCCAGCCCAACGACACCTTCTTCGGCCTGACCGGGCCGGGCGTGGTGAAGTCGGTGCTCGGCGAGGACATCACCCCGGAGGAGCTGGGCGGACCCAAGGTCCACGGCAACTCGGGCGTGGCCGACCTCACCGTGCAGGACGAGCTGGCCGCGCTGCGCCAGGCCGTGCGGCTGCTCGCCTACATCCCGGACAACAACTCGGTGATGGCGCCCTTCGAGGAGACCACCGACCCGCTCGACCGCAAGACCTGGGAGATCAACACGCTGCTCAAGAAGGCCTTCAACTCGTCGTCCGGGTTCAACACCCCCTTCGACGTCTCGATCATCATCCAGCAGGTCTGCGACTACGGCGACTACTTCGAGCTGCAGCCGGACCGGGCCCGGGAGGCGGTCACCGCCTTCGGCCGCCTGGGCGGCCACGTGGTGGGCTTCGTGGCCAACAACAGCGCCGTGTCCTCCGGCCAGATCGACTGCGACTCGGCGGTGAAGATCGCGAGGTTCGTCCGCTTCTGCAACATCTACAACATCCCCATCATCTTCATGGAGGACACCACCGGCTTCCTCCCCGGTCGCGAGCAGGAGGCCCGCGGCATCGTGCAGGCCGGCCGCTCCATGCTCGACTCCATCGTCGACGTGCGCACCCCCCGCATCCTGCTCATCCTGCGCAACGCCTTCGGCGGCGCCTACGCCTCCTACAACAACTACCCGACCGGCGCCGACCTGGTGCTGGCGCTCCCCACCACGCGCCTCGCCGTGATGGGGCCGGCCGGCAAGGAGTTCGTCTACAAGGACGAGCTCCGCAAGCTCCGCGCCGGGGCCGCCGACATGGTGAAGAAGGGCGTGGCCGCCCGCACCGCCGCCGGCATGGAGGGGCCGCCGGCCAAGAAGGACGCCGAGAAGGAGGCCGCCGAGTGGCTGAAGCAGCAGGAGGCGGCGCTCAACCGGCGCTACGAGAAGGAGCTGATGAACCCCAAGGAAGGGCTCGCCCTCGGCTCGATCTCCTCGCTCGTCATGCCCACCGACCTGCGCGAGGTGCTGGGCAAGAACCTCCACTTCATGCTCCGCCATTACAAGCCGTCGCCGATGGGCGGCCCGCAGCGCGAGTTCCACTAGCCCCGGCCACCCCGCCCGAATCCGACACCGGAGACCCCCACGATGGCCGCCACCGCCGACCTCTACCGCAACAACCCCCTCATCCACCGCGACCGGCGGCTCGGGAAGTCCCCGTCGCCCTGGGTCCGCTCCTTCGCCTCCGAGGACCTGAAGCCGCTCATCGTCTGCCGCGGCCCCATCCGCAAGGAGGCCATGGACGTCTTCGAGGAGATGGGGATCACCCACTTCGGGATCCTGCTCTCCGAGAAGGACTCCATCATCTACCCCAACGCGCTCGCCCCCGAGCTGCGCCAGCTCGCCGACAACCGGCGCGTCCACCGGGTGCCCGACTACTCCGGCGCCAGCAAGGAGGAGCGCGTCGAGCGCATGCAGCAGATCGTCCAGATCGCCCGGGACAACGGCTACGACTCGGTCTTCGCCGGCTACGGCTTCATGGCCGAGGACGAGGAGTTCGTCTCCACCCTGGAGAAGGCCGGACTCAAGTTCATCGGCCCCAACTCCGTGACCCAGGCCCGCGCCGGCAAGAAGGACGAGGCCAAGCGCACCGCGCTCGAGGTCAAGGTCTCGGTGACCCCGGGCGTCAACGACGTGGCCGCCCGCACGCTGCTCGCCAAGCACCCGAGCCGGGAGCAGCTGCTCGCGCTCGCCAAGGCCGAGGGGCTCGCGGTCGACCCGAAGCTCCTGGCCGACGCCAAGCGCCCGCCGGTCGAGCTGGCCGACGCCATCCTCATGGCCTCGTACGCCAAGGGGCTCGACCTCTACACCATCGACGAGCTGGGGGAGCAGGTCCGCAAGGAAGTGGTGGACATGTTCACGAAGTACCCGCAGAGCCGGGTGCGCCTGAAGGCCATCGGCGGCGGCGGCGGCAAGGGGCAGCGCATCCTGGGCGGCTCGCTCCTCACCCGCAAGGACGCCGACGCCAAGGCCATCGCCGAGGCGGCGGCCGAGGCGGCCACGCTCACCCGCGAGGTGCTGAACGAGGTGAAGGCCAACGGCGTGGGCGACAACAAGAACGTCCTCGTCGAGCTGAACATCGAGCAGACCCGCCACAACGAGATCCAGCTGCTCGGCAACGGCAAGTGGTGCGTGTCGCTGGGCGGCCGCGACTGCTCGCTGCAGATGCACGAGCAGAAGCTGCTCGAGATCTCGGTGACGCAGGAGGGGCTCACCGCCGCCATCGAGACGGCCCGGAAGGGCGGGCGCGCCGCCGAGGCCAAGGCGCTCGCCACCGACCTCGAGATCCTGAAGCGGATGGAGGACGACGCTTCCCGCTTCGGCGCCGCAGTGGGGCTCGACTCGGCCTCCACCTTCGAGTGCATCGTCGACCGGGACCGCTACTACTTCATGGAGGTGAACACCCGCATCCAGGTGGAGCACCGGGTCACCGAGCTCTGCTACAGCCTGAAGTTCACCAACCCCGACGACCCCAGGGACGCCTTCGTCGTCGAGTCGCTCGTCGAGGCCATGGCGCTCCTGGCCCGCCACAAGGAGCGGCTGCCCCGGCCCACCCGCGTGGCCCGCTTCGGCGCCAGCGCCGAGGCGCGCTTGAACGCCACCGACGCCTCGCTGTCCCCCCACGCCGGCGGCGTCATCCGCTTCTGGTCGAAGCCCATCCCGGGCGAGATCCGCGACGACCAGGGCATCAGCCTGGTGAACCCGGACACCGGCATGTTCATGCGCTACCGGGTGGCCGGCGCCTACGACTCGAACATCGCGCTGCTCCTCACCGCG
Organism: uncultured Anaeromyxobacter sp.; assembly: GCA_903904005.1. Classification (GTDB taxonomy): domain Bacteria; phylum Myxococcota; class Myxococcia; order Myxococcales; family Anaeromyxobacteraceae; genus CAIOAK01. Next base: position 4,254 of record CAIVAR010000020.1, on the reverse strand, counting down.
GGCCAGGACCGGCAGGAGAGCTACGAGAAGCTCTCCGACGTCATCTCCCGGACCAGCCTGCGCGGCGTCCAGCTCGCCACCAACCTCGAGTTCCACTACGGGCTGGTGAACTGGTTCATCGGCCAGAACGTGATGGCGAAGCCCACCACCCGCTTCGTCGTCCCCTACCTGACGCTCGTCGGCCAGCTGAAGGAGGAGTCCAACAAGCTCGACCTGGCCTTCGCCTTCGCCGAGATGAGGAAGCACTACGCGAAGAAGGCTGCCGCCGAGTTCCCCGACGACCCGTCGGCGGCCAAGGCGGTGACCGAGGTGCTCGACCGCAAGGGCACGCTCCTCACCCGCCCCATGGAGCGGCTCCTCGACGACCCGCACCTGTTCGCCGGCTGGCTCTCGCTCAACCGGAGGGCCTACGAGATCCGCGACGGCCGGATGGTCTGGATCCGCAACCCGCTCGGCGTGCTCAACGACACCTACACCTACCTGAACATGGCCTTCGACCCGAAGGCGCCGGCGGCCGAGGTGATCTGGCAGCACGACCACGAGCTGCTCCAGAAGTCGATCCGCTTCTACCAGGAGCTTCGCCGCGTCTTCGGGCTCGAGAGGCATGAGTTCTGGAAGCTCAACGAGATCCTGGAGGGCGAGACGCCCCAGGGCGGCTACGACGCCGAGACCTGGGCGCGCATCCGCTCGGCGCACCAGGGCTACGAGCTCGGCAACGAGCTGCTCGGGCTGCTCTTCATGCTGGCCGAGCAGGTGAAGTTCTTCGACTTCCGGGTGGAGGAGGACCTCGACGTCACCATCCCGGGCTACCTCGCCGATCCCGACCTGCAGGCCCGGATGAAGAAGTTCCTCGCGCCGCCGCCCTCCACCAAGGCCGACGAGATCGTGGCCATGTGCGGCGGCATGTACTACGGGCAGGAGGCCCCCGGGAAGCCGGCCTTCGTCCACGAGGGCATGCACTTCGAGAAGGGGCAGGCGCTCTACATCATCGAGGTGATGAAGATGTTCAACACCGTCCGTGCGCCGTTCTCGGGCACGGTCGACAAGATCATCCTCACCGGCCCGGACGGGACGATCGTCCAGAAGGGGCAGCCCCTCTTCAAGATCTCGCCCGACGAGAAGTTCGTCGCCGTCGACCCGAAGGAGGTCGAGCGGGAGCGGAAGGGCCGTACGGCCGAATACCTGAAGGCCATCCTGGCGTAGTCATCCCACATCCACCCACGGGTGCGGCGCGCCGCCCCGGGTCCGGCGTCAGCCCCCCGATCTACAACGCGCCATGGCCGATCCGAATCCGTACAAGGACGAGATCATCATCTCGTGGGTCGAGCTGCACCGCGACGCGCGCTACCTGGCCACGGTGCTGCACGACCTGGGGGAGTGGAAGGGCATCATCGCCATCACCCGCGGGGGGCTCGTGCCCGCCGCGCTGGTGGCGCGGGAGCTCGACATCCGGCTCATCGACACGGTCTGCGTGGTCAGCTACGCGTCCACCGATCCGGGCGTCGAGGCCAAGACGCAGGGAAAGCTGCAGTGGCTCAAGTCGATCGACGGGGACGGCGACGGGTGGCTCCTCATCGACGACCTCGTGGACACGGGCGGGACGGCCCGCGCCGTCCGGGAGCGGCTGCCCAAGGCCCACTTCGCCTGCCTCTACGCGAAGCCGCTGGGTCGCCCGGTGGTCGACACCTTCGTGAAGGAGTTCAAGCAGGAGAAGTGGATCTACTTCCCCTGGGACATCGACTACCGCTTCGTCTCGCCCATCAAGTCCCAGCGGCGAGGCCTGTAGCCCCCCCGATCCCCGACGACCCTGTGGTATGAGGTCCGCCTCCGAATCTACGGGTTCCCCGTGACCGCGCCCCGGCTCCGACTCGCGCACGTGACGAAGCGCTTCGGCGCGGTGATCGCCAACGACGACGTGGCGCTCACCGTGCAGCCGGGGGAGATCCACGCGCTCCTGGGGGAGAACGGCGCCGGCAAGTCCACCCTGGTGAAGATCGTCTACGGCGCGCTCCGCCCGGACGTTGGCGAGATCGCCTGGGACGGGCGCCCGGTGACCATCCGCAGCCCGCACGAGGCGCGCGCGCTGGGCATCGCCATGGTGTTCCAGCACTTCTCGCTCTTCGACTCGCTGTCGGTGGCCGAGAACGTCTGGCTGGGCATGGACGGCAAGGTCTCGCTCGAGGAGGTGACGCGCGGGATCCAGGCCAAGGCCGCCGAGTACGGACTCGACCTCGACCCGGCCCGGCCGGTCCACGTGCTCTCGGTCGGGGAGCGGCAGCGGGTGGAGATCGTGCGGGCGCTGCTGGCCAATCCCCGGCTCCTCATCCTCGACGAGCCCACCTCGGTGCTCACCCCGCAGGCGGTGGGGAAGCTCTTCGTCACCCTGCGGAAGCTGGCCGCCACGGGCTGCTCGATCCTCTACATCAGCCACAAGCTCGACGAGATCCGGGCGCTCTGCACGGCCTGCACGGTGCTGCGGGGAGGGCGGCTGGTGGGGACCTGCGACCCCGTCCAGGAGACCACCGGCAGCCTGTCGCGCATGATGATCGGCGCCGAGCCGCCGGTGCTGGTGCACCGGCCGCCCCGCCCCGGCAAGGTCGCACTCACCGTGAATGACCTCTCGCTGGCGCGGTGGGATCGCTACAGCGTCCCCATCGACCGCATCTCCCTCGAGGTGCGCGAGGGGGAGATCGTGGGGATCGCCGGCATCTCCGGCAACGGCCAGCAGGAGCTGCTCGCCACCCTGTCCGGCGAGGACCCGCGGGCCCAGGCCGGAATGGTCCGGCTCTTCGGCACGTCCATCGGGCGAAAGGGGCCGGCGGCGCGGCGCAAGCTGGGGCTCCACTTCGTCCCCGAGGAGCGGCTGGGGCGCGGCGCCGTGCCCGCCTTCTCGCTCGCGAACAACATGCTCCTCACCCGGCGCGAGGCCATCCGGGCCGCCGGCTGGATCGACCGGCGGTTCCTGGGGGAGCAGACGAAGGGGATCATCGGGCGCTTCGCGGTCAAGGCCTCGGGCCCCGGGGCCGTGGCCAAGAGCCTCTCCGGCGGCAACCTCCAGAAGTACATCGTGGGTCGCGAGATCGACGCGGTCCCCAAGGTGCTGGTGGTGGCCCAGCCGACCTGGGGGGTGGACGTGGGGGCCTCGGCGCAGATCCGGGCCGAGCTCATCGCGCTGCGCGACGCCGGGTGCGCCGTGCTGGTGGTCTCGGAGGAACTCGAGGAGCTCTTCGAGATCTCCGACCGGCTCCACGTCATCGCCCGCGGGCGGCTCTCCCCCTCCATCGACACGCCCAAGGCCACCGTCGAGCTCATCGGCGAGTGGATGAGCGGGCTGTGGCCGGGCAACGAGCAGGCGGCGGAGGGCGCCGCGTGATCCGGCTCGAGGCACGGCCGGCCCCGTCCCGGCTCTGGAGCGTGCTCTCCCCGTTCGTGGCCCTCGCCATCACCGTGGCCGTGGCCGCCACCCTCTTCGCCCTGCTCGGCAAGGACCCGATCCAGGGGCTCGAGATCTTCCTCGTGAAGCCGTGGAGCGGGACCCGCGGCCTCACCGAGCTGGGGCTCAAGGCCACCCCCCTCATCCTCTGCGCCGTCGGGCTCGGCCTGGCCTTCAGGGCCAACGTCTGGAACATCGGCGCCGAGGGGCAGTTCCTCGTCGGCGGCATCCTGGGGGGAGGGCTCGCGCTCGCCGTCACCGCGAACCAGGTCCCCATGAACCCCTGGGCCTTCTTCCCGATGCTGGTGATCGCCGGCGCGGTGGGGGGGATGATCTGGGCGGGCATCGCCGCCCTGCTGCGCGACCGGTTCAACGCCAACGAGATCCTGGTCAGCCTGATGCTCGTCTACGTGGCCGACCTCTTCCTCTCCTGGCTGGTCTTCGGCCCCTGGAAGGACCCGCGGGGCTTCAACTTCCCGCAGACCATGAACTTCGCCGCCTCGACCGGCGTGCCCCGCCTCATCACCGGCATGCGGCTCCACTGGGGGTTCCTGCTGGCGCTCGCGGCGGCCGCGGGGATGTGGGTCTTCATGCACCGCACCTACCGGGGCATGCAGCTGCTCGTGGGCGGACCCGCGCCGGCCGCGGCGCGCTACGCCGGATTCTCCTCGCGCCAGGCGCTCTGGAGCACCTTCCTCATCTCCGGCGCCCTGGCGGGCATCGCCGGGGCGCTCGAGGTGGCCGGCCCCATGGGGCAGCTCACCCCGCACGTCTCGCAGGGCTACGGGTTCGCCGCCATCATCGTCGCCTTCGTGGGGCGG
>CAIVAR010000019.1 GCA_903904005.1 uncultured Anaeromyxobacter sp. | reverse complement strand
CAGCGCTGGAGCCTGCCTCTCCCCGCCGCTCTCGAGTCGATGGGCCCAACTTCGCAGCCCTCCGGCCGAGAATCCTTTCCCCTCGGCGTAGTCGGTCGAGGTCTGCCCGCTCGCCCTCCACTCCGCCACCCGCGTCGCCCACGTCTCTGGAGCCACCATCCCGCCCACTCTGCGGCAGCTCCCTCATCCTCGCCAGCCGGGCTTCATGCAGCGGATACCCATCTGCGGCTCCTTTCCGGGTGGGGTTTCGCCCAAAGCGAACCCCACCCCAGGAAAGGAGACGGCCCCTCCGGACGCGGATGCGGTCGCGCCCACGGAAGCGGCCAACGGCCAGCGGTCAACGGAAGCGGCCAGCGGTCAACGGTCAACGGAAGCGGCCAACGGTCAACGGTCAACGGAAGCGGCCAACGGTCAACGGTCAACGGTCAACGGTCAACGGTCAACGGTCAACGGTCAACGGTCAACGGAATCGGCCAACGGTCAACGGAAGCGGCCGCTGCCTCCGCCCCCCCGCTACCCCCCGCGTCTCCGCGACGGCGCCGGCGTCAGCTTGTAAAACGCCCGGTCATCGCACCGCTCTGCCCGGTACGGCTGGTCGAGATACAGCCAGTATCCCTTCCCGTCCGCCTCGACCGCGCCCGGATGGCGCTGCAGCAGGAACCAGAGTCCCGTCTCGGTGACGGTCGCCACCCCATCGCGCACGACGTGAATGAGCCCCCAGGGCGCCCACGGATTGGTGTCCCACATGCCGATGGCGATTAGCACGGGGGCGCCGGTCCGGCAACGGCTCTCCGGGCGTACGCCCCCGGATCGTCACTCGAGGCCGCGGGCCCGCAACCCCTCGTCGCTCTCGCCGTGAAGGTGCCCGAGCTCGTGAAGGAGGGTCACGCGCACCTGCTCGGAGAGCTGGGCGCGGTCCCTGGCGAAGCGGAGCAGGTTGCGCCGGTAGATCACGATGGAGCGGCAGTCCGGCCCCTCGCCGGCCAGGCACGGCTCGCCGAGCGACGGTCCGCGGAACAGCCCCAGGATCGAGGGGGAGAGCGGCGGCTCCACCGCGGTGAGGTCGGCGTAGGCCGGGATCTCCTCCACGTCGACCGGCACGCCGACGAGCGCCGCCCGCTCCCCCTCGGGCAGCTCGGCGAGGGCCCGGCGCAGCTCGGTCTCGAAGGCGGCGCGCGAGAGCTCGACCGGCGGGCGCAGGTCGCGCGGTGCCAGCCGCGAGGCCCGGCCGAGGAGCTCGCGGGCGCGCCGGTCCTCCCCGGCCCGCTCGGCGATGAGCCCGAGGTGGTGCAGCGCCCACGGATCCCGGGGCGCCTGCCGGAGCACCTTCTCGAAGGCCCGCCGGGCCGGGACGAAGCGGCACAGCTCGAAGAGCGCCACGCCCCGCTCGTACAGGGCGTCGACGTCGCGCGGGGCGAGCGCGACCGCCTCCTCGAGGTGGAGGAGCGCCTCCCGGCTGCGCCCCAGGTCGTTCTCGGCCATCCCCGCGAGCACGAGCAGGCGCGGGGCGGACGCGGGGTCGGCGCGCGGGCCGGAGAGCGCGACGGCGGCGCCGCGCAGCGCCAGGTCGCGCCCTGCCTCCAGCGAGTCGCGATCGCCGAAGCGGGACACGTGAAGCTCGGCGGCGACGAGGAGGGTGGCCGGGTCGTCCGGATCGGCGGCGAGCAGGCGGGACAGTGCCGCCCGGGCGTCGGCCTCCCGGTCGAGGTCGGCGAGGGCGAGGGCCCGCTCGCGGAGAGGCGCCCGGTCCCGCGGGGCGAGCTCCAGCGCCTCCTCGGCACAGGCGAGGGCCGTCTCCGGTCGCCCGGCCTCCCGCGCACGGGTCGCGGCCACCGCCAGCTCCGCCGCCGCCGCGCCGGGCCGACCGGGGAGGCAGGGGCCGGGCGGCTCGCGAACCCGGGCCAGCGCCTCGCCGGCGGGAGCGGCCCGTCCGCGGGAGCTCCCCGCCTCCTCCGTGCGCTCGGGCGACCGCGCGCTGCAGGCGGCAAGGAGGAGCAGGGCGGCAAAGGCCGATCTCATCGGGCCGCTCCCCGCGGCGAGAGCCGCCCCGGTCCGAAGGGAGCGAGGTCCACCGGCGTGGCGCGCCCCAGGACGGCCGCGCTCACCGCGTCGGCGGTCACCGGGGTGAGCAACACGCCGTTCCGGTAGTGGCCGGTGGCGTAGAAGAGCCCCGGGATGCGTCCCGGTCCGAGGATGGGGAGCCCGTCGGGCGTGGCCGGCCGGAAGTTGGACCAGGACTCCACGACGGGCGCGGTGGCGAGGCCGGGCGCCGCCTCCACCGCGAGCTGCAGCACGTGGAGGAGGCCGCCTGCCGTCACGACCTTCTCGAAGCCCGCCTCCTCCATGGTGGAGCCGCAGAGGATCCGACCGTCCGGCCGGGGGACCAGGTAGCCCTTGTCGGTGAAGACGACGCGGGAGAGGAGCGGAGGCCGCGTGTCGAGGACCGCGATCTGGCCGCGCACGGGGCGGACCGCACCGGCCGGCAGGTCGTGCCCCGCCACCTGGAGGCTCCAGGCGCCCGCGGCGAGGACCACCGCACCGGCGTCGATGCGCCCCGTTTCGTGGTCGACACCCACGACCCGGCCGCCCTCCACCGCGATGCCCCGGACCTGACCCTGGAGGAACCGCGCGCCGGCGCGGGAGGCGGCGACGTGGAGCGCGCGGCCGAGGAGCCGCGGGTCGACCGACGCCTCCCCCGGGAACCAGATGGCGCCGCGCGTCTCGGGCGAGAGCCCCGGCTCGAGCCGGCGCGCCGCGTCGCCGTCGAGGATCTCCACCGCGACCCCGGCCCGCTCGAGCGCGGCGGCGCGACCCGCCAGCACCGGCGTGAAGCGGTCGTCGACCGAGACCTCGAGCGTGCCGCCGCCCCGGAAACCCACCCAGGAACCGGAGAGCCGCTCCACCTCCGCGGCGAAGTCGCTCCACCTGCCGAGGGACTCCATGCACAGGTGGTGAAAGGGGCCGGGCTCGGCCTCGACGCCCGGGGAGAGGATCCCGCCGGCCGCGCTCGACGCCTCCGCGCCGGGGATGCTTCGCTCGAGCACCAGCACGCTCCGCCCGGCCTGGGCGAGGCGCAGGGCCACGCCGCAGCCCTGGAGGCCGGCGCCGACGAGGACGACGTCCGCGTTCATGGCCCGCAACGTATCCCCGGGCCGGGGCGCGGCCAAGGGGCGAGCGCCCTACCGGGCCTCGAGGCCGTGGAGCAGCACGTCGGTGACGAGCGCCTTCCAGCCATCGCTCGAGGGAGCGTTGTTCTCGAAGAAGGCCTCGGTCGAGGTGTGGGCCGCACCCACCAGCGCGGCGAGGCCGGCCACGGCGAGCACCGCCATCTCCGGGTCCACCCCGGCGCGCAGCGCGTGGCCGTTCCCCCGGCGCATCACCTCGGCAACCTGCCGCATCGGCAGCACCACGGTCGGGTCGGAGGCGATGATCTCGCGGAGGAAGGGGCCTCCGTCGAGCAGTTCCCGGATCACGATCTGGCTCGCCTCGGGATCCTTCATGCGGGTCTCGAGGTAGGCCGAGACCACGCCCCGGGCACCGCTCGAGGTCTCGAGCTGGCTGGCGATCTCCTTCGCGCCGTCCTGCCAGATCGCCTTCAGGATCTCGATGTACAGGGCGCGCTTCGATGCCCAGTGACGATAGAGAAGCGCGACGTTGCACCCGGCGCGCTTGGCGATCCCCTGGACCCGGGCCCCGTGGTAGCCGCGGCTCGAGAACTCGGTGCGCGCCGCCGCCCACAGCCGGGATGCGATCCGCCCTCCGGGTGCCGCGGCCGTCGTGGTTCCTTGGTTTTCCATGGAGACATCTCCTCGAGTTGAGAGACCCACAATGTCCATCAATAAATGATATAAATCAAGATGGACTTGTCGAGTCTACAATAGTCACTTTCCCAGCCCTGGCTGCACCCTCTTGGGTCGTCTATGGCCATTCCAGCCTCCCCCGCACCGCTTCGGGCGTGGCAGGGGGGTGGTAAGAGGGTCGGGCGTGCCGTCCATCCTCCACCTCGACCTCGACGCCTTCTACGCCTCGGTCGAGCAGCTCGACGACCCGGCGCTGCGCGGCAAGCCGGTGATCGTGGGAGGCACGTCGGGACGAGGGGTGGTCTGCGCCGCCAGCTACGAGGCGCGCCGCTTCGGCGTGCGCTCGGCCATGCCCACCGTCGAGGCCCGGCGCCGCTGCCCGGAGGGCGTCTTCCTGCCGCCGCGCTTTCCCCGCTACGAGGAGCTCTCGCGGACCGTCTTCGGGGTCTACCGGCGCTACACGCCGCTCGTGGAGCCGCTCTCCCTCGACGAGGCCTTCCTCGACGTGACCCGCAGCCGCGCCCTCCACGGCGAGCCGGAGCACATTGCACGACGAGTGAAATCGGAGGTCCGCGACGGGACCGGGCTCACCGTGTCCGCGGGCGTGGCCGACTGCAAGATGGCCGCGAAGATCGCCTCCGACCTGGGGAAGCCCGACGGGCTCGTGGCGGTGCCGCCCGGGACCACCGCGGCCTTCCTCGCGCCGCTTCCGGTCTCGCGCCTCTGGGGCGTGGGAAAGGTCACCGAGCAGGCCCTCCGGGCGCTGGGCGTCGCCACCATCGGCGAGCTGGCCCGGTTCCCGGAGCAGGTGCTGGTGGAGCGGTTCGGCTCCCAGGGGGCCCACATGCGCGCGCTCGCGGCGGGTATCGACCCGCGCCCGGTGATCCCGGACGAGGGGGCCCACTCGGTCGGCGCCGAGGACACCTTCGAGCGGGACCTGCCCGGCGCGGAGGCGCTCCTCCCGCAGCTCCTCGACCAGAGCGTCCGGGTGGCGCGCCGCCTGCGGGAAGCCGGGCTCCGCGGCCGGGTGGTGACGCTCAAGGTGAAGTTCGCCGACTTCGAGCAGGTGACCCGGCGGTCGACGCTGCCGCACCCGACCGACGACGCCGGGGAGATCTACCGCGCCATCCAGGCGGACCTGGGGCGGGCCGGGATCGATCGCCCGGTGCGCCTCACCGGGGTCACCGTCTCCGGGTTCGGCGAGGAGGAGGCCGCTCCCGGGCAGCTGGGGCTCTTCGGCGCCGCACCCGCCGACGATCCGGGGGAGGCGCGGATCCGTCGGGACGCGCTCAACGCCGCGCTCGACGCGCTGGCCGACCGCTACGGCGAGGGATCGGTCAAGCCGGCCACGCTGCTCGAGCGCACGCCGGAGACGCTGCGGCCGGCGATCCAGTGGCCCAAGCGGGGCGGCAAGGGCGGCGCCGGGTAGGCCGGTCTCAGAAGGGGAGGAGCCGGCGCCCCATCCCGGCGAGCGGCCAGGGAACGGCCACCACCGCCAGCACCAGGGCCGCCAGGTAGAACCGCGCCGCCGTCCGCCAGCGCGCGCCGTCGTCGAGCATCCGGCGGACCCGCACGCTTCCCACGTGGACCAGGATCACCACCGCGATGCCGAGGAGCGGGTGGGCGTAGGTCCAGTAGTGGGAGCGTACACCCTGGGTGATGGCGTGGGGCGAGAGGAAGAGCCAGAGCGAGAGGCCGAGCAGCAGCTGGACGTCGGCGGCCGCCGCCAGCACGATGCCCGGGACGCGGGCGCGGCGGGTCCAGGCGCGCCCGGAGCGCATCCCCGAGCGGGCGGAGAGCACGGCCCAGGCGGCGCAACCGAGGACGACCCAGCGGACGATCGAATGGGCGAACAGCACGACGAGGTACATGGCGGACGGTTCCTCTCCCTGCCTAGTGGTGCATGGGCGGCGATCCGGCGATGCGCCGGATCCGGTCCAGGATCTCCTCCATCCCCACGCTCTTGGGGATGAAGCCCTGCGCGCCGAGAAGCTCCGACTCCCACTCGAACCCGTAGGCCGACAGGAGGAGGATGGGGATGTGGGCCGTGGTCGGGTCCTTGCGCATCCGCTCGACGACACCCCACCCGTCGAGCACCGGCATCTTGAGATCCAGCAGCACCACGCCGGGCTGCTCGCCGGCGATGCGCCGGAGCGCGATCTCCCCGTTGGCGGCCTGCTCCACGGGGTAGCCGGCCTCCGAGAGCACCTCGCAGAGCGCCTCGCGGAAATCGTCGTCGTCGTCGACGACCAGGATCGACTGCCCAGGGGTCATGCCGTCCCCTCCGGCGCCGCCTGCAGGGTGACCACGATCTCCCGGGCGATGCGCCGGGCGTCCTCGAGCCGGTCCGGATCGAGGGAGACCGCGCCCACCACCGGATGGCCGCCCCCGCCGTAGCGCTCGCAGATGCGGGAGATGTCGTGGGCCCGCGGCGGCCGCGCCCAGGGGTTCGAGCCCACCGACACCTTGGACCGCTTGGGGTCGTGCGAGACCGTCACCGTGTAGCGGGCCGAGGGGAAGAGCCAGTACAGAACGAACTTGTTGCCGGTCTCGAGCCCGGCCGCGGCGAGGTCGAGGAAGGCCACGCCCCCGTCGAGCCGCGCCGCCGCCCGGACCGCGTCGATGGACCGGAAGTGGCGCTCCAGCACCGGTGCGAGCGGACCCGACACCCAGGGCTCGGCCGCCACCTCGGCGAGGCTGCGGGTACGCAGCGCCTCGATGAGCCGGCCCGGCGCGGACGGATCCCGGGTGGCCTCGAGGAAGGTCATGACGCGCAGCGCCGGCTCGGCCAGCTGGACCGCCACCTCGGCCGTGGGGAAGGCGGCTGCGTCGATGACGTCGGCCCAGCGCACCAGCTCGGCCAGGTCGGGGGCCTCGAAGCCGAAGCGCTCCCGCGTGACCCGGGCGATGAAGCCGGTGCAGGAGGGCGCGGCGGGGTCCCAGAAGCGCTGCCCGGAGCGGTCGGCCTCGAAGTGGGCCCGGTCCGAGGCGGGCTGGAAGGCGCTCTGGTGGTGGTCGAACCACCAGTCCAGCCGGGGGGAGGGGGAGTAGCGGAAGTCGACGATGGCGTTCACGTCGGCGGAGAAGGCGTCGGGCGGGATGGGGTTCCCGGCCTGGTGCTGGAGCGGGACGTGGTCGATGGCGCCGACGCCGGGGCCCAGGCGTGCCTGGAGGAAGCGGCCCAGGTACGCCGCCGAGGCGCAGCCGTCGAAACAGTTCGCGTGGTAGAGGATGCGCGCGTCCATGACGCGCGACCGATCTAGGTTCGCCGGGCACCCCCGTCAACGATGAAAGGTCCCGGAGCGGAGAACGACCCGTCCGGAGCCCCGGGAACGGGGCGCGCCGGTCCCCCTCCGGTCGACGCCGGGAGGGGTGCGCGCTACACTCCGCGCCGATGGAAGCCATCCGGGTCGGGGCCCTCCTCGACGACCAGAAATTCGACCTCCGCCTGGCGCTCGTGGCGGGGGCGTCGGGGCTCTCCCGGAAGGTCAGCTCGGCGCGCATCCAGAAGCCCGGCCTCGCCCTGGCCGGCTTCACCGAGTACCTCCACCGCGAGCGGATCCAGATCTTCGGCAACACCGAGATGAGCTACTTGAAGACGCTGCAGCGCGAGCGGCGCGTCGAGGTGCTGCGGGCCTTCTTCGCCCAGGAGGTGGCCTGCCTGGTGGTGACGAAGGACATCGAGATCCCGCCCGAGGTGGTCGCCGCCGGCGACGACGCCGGGGTGCCGGTCTTCCGCTCCTCCCACCTCTCCTCCACCTTCATCGAGAGCGTGCAGTCCTTCCTGGAGGAGCAGCTCACCGCCAGCACCTCGATGCACGGCGTGCTCCTCGACGTGCTCGGGGTGGGCATCCTGCTGCTCGGCAAGAGCGGCATCGGCAAGAGCGAGATCGCCCTCGACCTCGTCATGCGCGGCCACCGGCTGGTGGCCGACGACATCGTGGAGGTGAAGCGCCGCACCCAGGACGCCGTGGTGGGCGCCGGCAGCGAGATCATCAAGCACCACATGGAGATCCGCGGCCTGGGCATCATCAACATCAAGGACCTCTTCGGCGTGGCCGCCATCCGCGAGCGGAAGAAGATCGAGATCGTGCTCGAGCTCTGCGAGTGGGATCCCGACGTCGAGTACGACCGGCTGGGCGTCGACGACCGCAAGTTCCGCATCCTCGACGTGGAGATCCCCATGCTCGTCGTCCCGGTCCGCCCCGGGCGCAACATGACCACCATCATCGAGGTGGCGGCCCGCAACCACCTGCTCAAGCAGCAGGGGCACCACTCCGCCCGGGAATTCCAGGAGCGGCTCAACCGGGCCATCGCGCTGCCGTCCGAGAGCGGCGGGGGCGGGACGGAAGTCGAGTGAACCCGCCCGTCACCGAGGAGGTCCGCGGCTCCCCGCAGACCCAGGTGGTGATCCTGACCGGCGTCTCCGGCTCGGGGAAGACCACCGCGCTCCGCGCGCTGGAGGACGGCGGCTTCTACTGCGTCGACAACTTCCCCATCGTCTTCCTGGAGAAGCTGCTCGAGCTCTCCGGCCACACCGCCGGCCAGGTCTCCCGCATCGGGCTCGTCGTCGACGCCCGCGAGCAGCGCTTCCTGGCGGATGCGCCCCGCATCGTGGAGGAGCTGCGCCGCAAGGGGGCCGACGTCACCGTCCTCTTCTTCGACTCCTCCGACGAGTCGCTCATCCGCCGCTACTCGGAGACGCGGCGGCGCCACCCGCTGGCCGGCGACTCGGGGAGCGTGCCCGACGGCATCGCCGCCGAGCGCAAGGCGCTCTCCGGGCTGCGCGCGGCGGCCGACGAGGTGATCGACACCACGCGCCTCAACGTCCACGAGCTGAAGCGGCTGGTGCACAACCGCTTCGTGGGGGCCGGGTCCGAGGCCATGGGGGTGACGCTGGTCTCCTTCGGCTTCCGCTCCGGGATCCCCGCCCACGCCGACCTCGTCCTCGACGTGCGCTTCCTCCCCAACCCCTACTTCGTCCCCGAGCTGAAGCCCTTCCCGGGAACCGAGCCGCGGGTGCGCGATTTCGTCCTCGGGCAGGAGGATGCGAAGCAGTTCCTGGAGAAGGCCGACGACCTGGCCGGCTTCCTCATCCCCCGCTACCGCGCCGAGGGGAAGACCTACCTCACCGTGGCCATCGGGTGCACGGGGGGGCGTCACCGCTCGGTGGCCATCGCCAACGAGCTGGCGACCCGGCTCGGGAAGCGCGGCATCCCGGTCCGGGTCTGGCACCGCGACGTCGACAAGGAGTGAATGACGATGATCGGGGTGGTGATCGCGACGCACGGGCGGCTCGCCGAGGAGACCCTGGCCTGCGCCGAGGGCATCGTCGGGGCGCTCCCCCGTGCGCGCGCCGTCTCGGTGGCCTCGGCCATTCCCCTCGACGCCTCCCGGGAGGCCATCGCCACCGCCATCCGGGAGGTCGAGGACGGCGACGGCGTGCTGGTGCTCACCGACATGCTGGGCGGCACGCCGGCCAACCTCGCGCTCGGCTTCCTCGGCGACGGGGTCGACGTCGTCACCGGCGTGAACCTGCCGATGCTGCTCAAGCTCTCCACCTGCCGGACGCCCGGCGCCCGCCTCGCCGACGTGGCCCGCCTCATCTGCGCCTACGGCCAGAAGAACATCACGCTGGCGAGCGAGGTCCTGCGCCCGCGGCCGGCGGCCGGCGCCGAGCCGGGCGGCGGAGGATCGGCGTGATCGCGCTCCTGCGCATCGACGAGCGGCTCGTCCACGGCCAGGTGCTCGTGGGCTGGGTTCCGCACCTCGGCGCGCAGCGGGTGGTGGTGGCCGACGACGAGGCCGCCGGGAGCCCCCTCGCCCGGGCCGCCATGACGCTCGCCCTCCCTCCCGGGGTGACCGCCGCCGTGGAGCCGCTGCGGTCGGTCGACTGGGACGCGCTGGCGCGGGCACCCGACCCCGTGCTGCTCGTGCTGCGCGACGTCGAATCGGCGGAACGGGCCGTGGTGGCCGGGCTCACGCCGGCGCGGGCCGCGGTCGTCAACGTCGGCAACGTCCACTACGCCCAGGGACGGCGCAAGGTGACCCCGTCGGTCTTCCTCACCGCCGCCGAGCTCGACGGCCTCCGCCGGCTCGAGGCGGCCGGCTTCCGCGTCGAGGCCCGGGCGGTCCCCCTCGACGCCCCGGTCGGCCTGGCCGAGATCGAGCGGCGCTGGAACGCCGCGGGCTGATAGGATCGAGCGCGCGTGGACTACCTCGTCGTCGCCGTGGTCGCCGGGCTCGCGGCGGTGGAGCGCAAGGGCTTCCTCCAGGCCATGCTCTCCCGCCCCGTGGCGCTCGCGCCCATCCTCGGCCTGGCGCTCGGCGATCTACCGGGCGGGCTCCTCCTCGGGCCGCCGCTCGAGCTGCTCTGGCTGGGCGCCGTGAACATGGGGGCCTCCCTGCCGCCCAACGAGGCGCTCGGCACCGCCGCCATCGCCGCCGGGGCGGTCCTCGCCGGCAAGGCGCTCGGCACCGGCGTCACCCCCGCGGTCGCCGTGCTCGCCGTCGTGCTCGCCGGCACGCTCGCGGTGCTGGGGCGGACCACCGATCGCGCCATCGAGGAGTGGAACGTCCGGCTCGCCGCCCGGGCGGAGGCGCTGCTCGACCGCGGCTCCCCCGTCGCCGCCGTGCGCGAGAACCTCTACGGGATGGCGCTCCCCTTCGCGGTGTCGGCGCTCCTCACGCCCGTCGCGGCGGCCGTCGTCGCCTGGATCATCCCCGCGGTCCTCCACGCGTTCCCCACCGTCGACGTCCCGCTCGGCTGGGGGTTCGCCGCCCTCTGCGGCCTGGCGGCCGCGGCGGGGGCCCGGGCCTTCCGCAGCGCGCCGGGCATCGGCCTCTTCGCCGGGGCGGCCGTGGTCACCTTCGCGGTGGGCTGGCTCGCCGGAGGCACCCGGTGAGCGTCCCGGCCGCCACCCTGCGCCGCGTCTTCTGGCGCTGCCTCTTCCTGCAGGCGGCCTGGAACCGCCGGGGCATGCAGAACCTGGGCTTCGCCTACGCCATCGACCCCGCGCTGCGCCGGCTCTACGCCGACCCGGGGCGGCGCATCGAGGCGCTTCGGCGACACTTCGCCACCTTCAACTGCCACCCGTACACGGCGGCCGCCATCGTGGGCGGCGCCATCCACCACGAGGAGCGGGTCGCGGCCGGCGAGGAGCCGCCCGGCGCGCCGCTCGCCTACAAGCAGGTGCTGCAGGGGCCGCTGGCGGCGGTGGGGGACGGGTTCTTCTGGGCCGGGCTCCGGCCGTTCTTCGGCGCGCTGGCCGCCGTGGGGACGATGGCGCTCGGGTGGCCGGCGCTGGTGGCGTCGCTCGCGGTCTACAACGCCCTCCACCTCTGGATCCGATGGAGCCTGTTCCGCGCCGGCCACCGCTGCGGCGACGAGGTGGTGACCCGGCTCGCGGCCCTCTCCCTGCCCACCTGGGCGGCCCACCTCCGCAAGGGCGGCGCCGTCCTCTGCGGCGTCGCCGCCGGGCTCTTCGCCCTCTCGGCGGTCGGGCGGCTGGGGCCGGGTGCGGGGTTCCTGGCGCTCGCGACGGCGGCGGCGGGGCTCGGCGCGCTCGGCCTGCGGGCCAGGCTGCTGCCGTCGGCGTACGCGGCGATCGGCGTGGGCACGGCGGCGGGGATGGCGGCGCAGGTCTTCGGGGGAGGAAGGTAGTCATGGAGCGGCTGGAACGGACCTTCACGGTGGTGAACTCCCTCGGGCTCCACGCCCGCCCGGCGGCCATGGTGGTCCAGACCGCCAACCGGTTCCGCAGCGACGTCCACTTCGAGAAGGACGGCCTCCAGATCAACGCGAAGAGCATCATGGGGGTGCTGACGCTGGCGGCCGCCAAGGGCTCCAGCGTGATCGTGACCTGCGAGGGGCAGGACGCCGCCGCCGCGATGGCGGCCATCGCCAAGGTCTTCGAGTCGGGCTTCGGGGAGCGCTAGCCGATGGCCTCGACCACGCTGCAGGGGCTCCCGGCCTCCCCGGGCATCGCGGTGGGGCGGTGCTGGACGGTCGACCGCCGCCGCGTTCGCACCCCCCGGCGCAACATCGCCGCCGAGGAGGTCGAGGCGGAGCTCCACCGGCTCGAGTCGGCCATCGAGCTCTCGGTCCGGCAGCTCGACGGCGTGCGGGCCAAGATCCAGGGCGCCGAGGGAGCCGAGCACCTCGCCATCATCGAGGTGCACCGCGCCATGCTGCGCGACCCCTCCCTCGTCGACGAGTCCCGCCGTCTGGTGCGGGAGGAGCAGATCAACGTCGAGTGGGCGGTGAAGCGGACCATCCGCAAGATCAAGGGGGCCTTCGACCCCGACGACGAGTTCTTCCGCGAGCGCCGCTCCGACGTCGACTACGTGGGCGAGCGGATCGTGAAGAACCTGCTCGGCCATGGGGTGGACGTCGCCGAGACCCCGCCGCCCGGCTCCATCGTGGTGGCCCGCGACCTCTCGCCCGCCGACACCGCGCTCCTCTTCCACGACCGCAAGGTGGCGGGGCTCGTCACCGACGCGGGCGGCATCACCAGCCACACCGCCATCGTGGCCCGCGCGCTCGAGATCCCCGCCGTGGTCGGGGCCGGCCGGGCCAGCGCCTCGGTCGAGCGGGGCGACTGGGTCGTCGTCGACGGCGGCCGCGGCGTGGTGGTGGTGAACCCCAGCGCCGGGGAGCGGGCCGACTACGAGGCGGCGCGCATCCGCCAGATGGAGCGCGAGGCCGAGCTGGCCCGCCTGAAGGACCTCCCGGCCGAGACCGTCGACGGGGTCCGCCTCCGGATGGTCGGCAACATCGAATTCGGCGAGGAGGTGCCCGGGCTCCTCTCCCACGGCGGCGAGGGGGTCGGGCTCTACCGGACCGAGTTCCTCTTCATGGGGCGCGACGAGCTCCCCACCGAGGAGGACCACTACCGCGACTACCGGGCCATCCTCGAGGCCATGGGCGGCCGGCCGGTGACGGTGCGCACCTTCGACCTGGGCGGCGACAAGCTCCCCTCCGGCCAGAAGGACCACTCCGAGAACCCGGCGCTCGGGCTGCGGGCGGTGCGCTACTGCCTGCGCCACCCCGAGCTCTTCCATGCCCAGCTGCGCGCCGCGGTGCGGGCCGCCGCCCACGGAAACCTGCGCCTCATGTTCCCCATGGTGAGCGGGGTGGCCGAGGTGCGGGCCGCCAAGTGGATGCTCGCCGAGGCCTTCGAGGAGGTGGTGGCCCAGGGGATCCCGGCGCGCATGCCGCCGGTGGGGATCATGGTCGAGCTGCCCAGCGCGGCGGTGGTGGCCGACCGGCTGGCCCAGGAGGTCGACTTCCTCTCCATCGGGACCAACGACCTCATCCAGTACACCATCGGCGTGGACCGGCAGAACAAGGACGTGGCCTACCTCTACAAGCCGCTGCACCTCGCGGTGCTGCGGATGCTGAAGTCGATCACCGACGCCGCCCGGGCCGCCGGAAAGAGCGTCTCGATGTGCGGCGAGATGGCCGGCGAGCCCCTCTACACGCTGGTGCTGCTCGGGCTGGGGCTCGACGAGCTCTCCATGAACGGCCCGTCCATCCCGCTGGTGAAGCGGGTGATCCGCAGCGCCTCGGCCCGGGAGGGGCGCGAGCTGCTCGACCGGATCCTGGGGCTCAACACCGCCGACGACATCGAGCGCACGGTCCGCTCCGAGATGACCCGGCGCTTCCCCGGGCTGCTCGAGGGCTCCGCCAGCGTGGGCCCGGTGAGCGGGTGAAAAGCCGCCCATCCGCTGCACCGACGCCATCCTTGACACCTCCGTTCCAGCGGACGTAAACCTTTCCCCCCTTCCCCCGGGAGAACCATGCAGAAAGACTTCCTCTTCACCTCCGAGTCGGTGACCGAAGGCCATCCGGACAAGATGGCCGACCAGATCTCCGACGCCGTCCTCGACGCCGTCCTGGCGCGCGATCCCAAGGGGCGGGTGGCCTGCGAGACCCTGCTCAAGACCGGCTACGTGATGATCGCCGGCGAGATCACCACCAAGGCCCAGATCGACTACCAGAAGCTGGCCCGCGAGACGGTCAAGGACATCGGCTACACCCACGGCGACATGGGCTTCGACGGCCACACCTGCGCCGTGCTCGTGGCGGTCGACCAGCAGTCGCCCGACATCGGCCAGGGGGTCGACACCGGCGGCGCCGGCGACCAGGGGATGATGTTCGGCTACGCCTGCGACGAGACGCCCGAGCTCATGCCGGCGCCCATCCAGTACGCCCACCACCTCACCCGCGCGCTGGCCCGCGCCCGCAAGCGCGGCCTCGACTTCCTGCGCCCCGACGGCAAGGCCCAGGTGAGCGTCGAGTACCGCGACGGCAAGGTGGCCCGCATCGACACGGTGGTGGTCTCCACCCAGCACTCCGACGCCATCTCGAACAAGAAGCTCCACGCCGCCGTCCGGGAGGAGGTCATCGCCCGGGCGCTGCCGAGGAAGCTCGTCGACCGGAAGACCAAGATCTTCATCAACCCCACCGGCCGCTTCGTCATCGGCGGCCCCATGGGCGACACCGGCGTCACCGGCCGGAAGATCATCGTCGACACCTACGGCGGAATGGGGCGCCACGGCGGCGGCGCGTTCAGCGGCAAGGACCCGTCCAAGGTCGACCGCTCGGCCGCCTACATGGGGCGCTACATCGCCAAGAACGTCGTGGCGGCTGGCCTCGCCACCCGCTGCGAGGTGCAGGTGGCCTACGCCATCGGCGTGGCCGAGCCGGTCTCGGTGATGGTCGAGACCTTCGGGACCTCCACGGTCTCCGAGGAGTCGATCGCCGCCGCCGTCCGCGAGGTCTTCGGGCTCACGCCGCGCCAGATCATCGAGGGGCTCGACCTCCTGCGCCCCATCTACCGGTCGACGGCGGCCTACGGCCACTTCGGCCGCGAGGAGAAGGCCTTCACCTGGGAGCGCACCGACAAGAAGGACGCGCTCCAGGCGGCCGTCGGACGCAAGGGAAAGCGCCGCTAGCCCCGTCGGTCGAGCCCGGGAGCCGGCATGGGATCACTCGCTGCCGTCCTCCTGGGCATCGTCCAGGCCATCACCGAGTTCCTCCCGGTCAGCTCCACGGCCCACCTGCTGCTCGTGGGCGAGCTCATGGGGGAGAGCCTCGGGGACCCGAAGTTCCGGGCCTTCGTCACCATCATCCAGTCGGGCACCACGCTCGCGGTGCTGGTCTACTTCCGGCAGGATCTGGGGCGGCTCGCCGTGGCCTGGGTCCGGGGGATCCGCGAGGGGCGGCCGCTCGGGACACCCGACGCGCGCCTCGCCTGGTACATCGCGCTCGGAACGCTCCCGGCCGCCATCCTGGGCAAGCTGCTCGAGCGGCGCATCGAGGCGCTCGGCAACGGGGTCATCGCCTTCTCCCTGATCTTCTGGGGGCTCGTCATGGCCGGTGCGGAGCGCTACGCCTCCCACCGGCGCGCGCTCCCGGACATGACCGCCCGGTCGGCGCTCGCCATCGGCGTCGGGCAGGCGCTCGCGCTGGTGCCCGGGACGTCGCGGTCGGGCAGCACCATCACCACCGGGATGCTGCTCGGCTTCTCGCGCGAGGCCGCGGCCCGGTTCAGCTTCCTCCTCTCCGTGCCCATCATCCTCGCCGCCGGGGTCTACAAGCTCACCAAGGCGCTGCCGGCGCTGCGCGGCGAGCCGGCCTGGCGCACCGCCACGCTGATCGGGACGGCGGTCTCGGCCGTGGTCGGCTACCTGGTGATCGGCTGGCTGCTCCGCTACCTGCGCACCCGCACCACCTACCTCTTCGTGGCCTGGCGGCTCGTCCTCGGGGTTCTCGTGGCGGTGCTGCTCTGGCAGGGCGTTCTCCCGGCCGACGACGATGCGCCCGCCCCGGTCCCCGCGGCCCGGGCGAGATGACCCTCGCCGCCCTCCGCCGGGGGCTCCACGGCCGCCCCTTCTCCCGGCTCGACCTGGCCGCGCTCGAGCCGGCCTACCGAACCTCCACGGCGGCGCTGGCGGAGGCGGCCGTGCTGGTGCCGGTCTTCTCGAAGGACGGCGTGCCCCACGTCCTCATGACCCGGCGCCGGGACGACCTCCGCCTGCACCCCGGGCAGATCTCCTTCCCGGGTGGCCGGGTCGATCCCGGCGACGCCGACGCCCAGGCCGCCGCGCTCCGCGAGGCCGAGGAGGAGATCGGGCTGGCGCCCGCCCATGTGGAGATCCTGGGGAGGCTCGGCGAGGCACTCGTGGTGACCTCCGGGTTCCGCTTGACGCCGTGGGTGGGCGTCGTGCCATACCCGTACCCCTACGTCGCACAGCCCGACGAGGTCGCCGGGCTGGTCGAGTTTCCCGTCGCCGATCTCCTCGCGCCGGGCAGCCATCGGGTCGGCACCCGGGAGGCGTTCGGAATGGTGCACGAGGTTCACACTTTCGACGTCGGGGGAGAGGTGGTCTGGGGCGCCAGCGCGCGCATCCTCCACGAGCTCCTCACCGTCTGGAGAACCGCATGAGGATCTACCCCGTCATCATGGCCGGCGGCAGCGGGACCCGCTTCTGGCCCCTCAGCCGGAAGAACCGCCCCAAGCAGTTCCTGCCCCTCGACGGCGACGAGCCGATGCTCGCCGCCACGGTCGCCCGGCTGCCGCCGCTGGCCCGCCTCCAGGACACCTTCGTGGTCTGCGGGCCGAACCACGCCGCCGCGGCGCGCCGCATCCTGCGCAAGCTGCCCAAGGACAACCTCCTCGTCGAGCCCTGCCCCCGCAACACCGCCCCCTGCGTGGGGCTGGCCGCGCTGCACGTGAAGCGGCGCGACCCCAAGGGCGTCATGGCGATGCTCCCGGCCGACCACCACGTGGCCCGCCCGGAAGCCATGCGCGAGGCGCTCGCCGCCGGCGCGCAGCTCGCCTTCGAGGGGGCGGTGGCCACCATCGGCATCCGGCCGGACCGCCCCGAGACCGGCTACGGCTACCTCAAGGTGGGCGGAAAGCTGAAGGCGCTCGGGAAGGGCAAGAAGGCCTTCCACCCGGCGCGGGTCGAGCGCTTCGTCGAGAAGCCCGACGTGGTCACCGCCTCCCGCTACCTGGCCGAGGGGGGCTACCTCTGGAACTCCGGGATCTTCCTCTTCCGGGCCGACGTGATCCTCGAGGAGATCCGGCGCGCCATGCCGGTGCTGGGCGAGCAGCTCGCCGTCATCGAGGCCTCGATCGGGACGCCCGCCTACGCGCGGACGCTCGCCCGGGTCTTCCCGGCCGCGCCCTCCATCTCCATCGACTACGGCGTGATGGAGAAGAGCCAGCGCATCGCGGTGGTGCCCGCCGAGTTCGGCTGGAGCGACGTGGGGAGCTTCGCGGCCCTCTCCGAGGTGCACGAGCTCGACGATCTCGGGAACGTGCTGCAGGGCGACGCCATCGTCATCGACGGCCACGACAACGTGGTGATCGGCCAGGGCAAGCGCCCGATCGCGGTGATCGGGGTCGACGGGCTCGTGGTGGTCGACGCCGGCGACGCGGTCCTGGTGGTTCGCAAGGAGAAGGCCCAGGACGTGCGCAAGGCGGTCGAGGAGCTGAAGCGGCGCGGCCGGGAGAACCTCCTCTAGTCGAGGAGCCGACGAGGGGGGAACGACACATGGCGGCCATCTCGAAGACGATCTTCCGCGAGTACGACATCCGCGGGCTGGTGGACCAGGACCTGACCGAGGACGCCGTCCGGCTGGTGGGGCGGGCGCTGGGGTCCGAGGTGCGGGAGCAGGGCGGCCACCGGGTGGTGGTGGGGCGCGACTGCCGGGAGAGCGGGCCCCGCTTCGCGAAGGCGATGATCGCCGGCCTGAACTCGGCCGGCATCGACGTGACCGACCTGGGGGTGGTGCCGACCCCGCTCACCTACTTCGCCGCGGCCACGCTCCCGGTGGACGGCCTGGTGATGATCACCGGCTCCCACAACCCGCCCGAGTACAACGGGCTCAAGGTCGGGGTGGGGAAGAGCACCCTGCACGGCGACGGCATCCAGGCGCTCCACCGGCGCATCGTCGAGGGGCGCTTCGCGAGCGGGACGGGGACGGTCGGGACCCACGACATCGTCACGCCCTACCGGGAGTACGTCCGGAAGAATCTCAAGATCGGACCCCGGAAGCTCAAGGTGGTGGTCGACGCCGGCAACGGGACCGGCGGCGTGATCGCCGTGCCGCTCTTCGAGTCGCTGGGGATCGAGGTGGTCCCCCTCTTCATCGAGATGGACGGCCGGTTCCCCAACCACCACCCCGATCCCACCGTGGAGAAGAACCTCGAGTTCCTGAAGGCCAAGGTCCTGGAGACCGGCGCCGACCTGGGCGTCGCCTACGACGGCGATGCCGACCGGGTGGGGGCGGTCGACGAGAAGGGGACGGTCCTCTGGGGCGACCAGCTCATGATCCTCTTCTCCCGGGCCGTCCTCGCCGAGAATCCCGGCGCGGCCATCGTGGGCGAGGTGAAGTGCTCGAAGACCCTCTACGACGACATCGCGGCCCGCGGCGGCCGCGGGATCATGTGGAAGGCCGGCCACAGCCTCATCAAGGCCAAGATGAAGGAGGAGGGGGCGCTCCTCGCCGGCGAGATGAGCGGTCACATCTTCTTCGCCCACCGCTGGTTCGGGTTCGACGACGGCATCTACTCGTCGGGGCGGCTGCTCGAGCTCGTGTCCCGGACCGATCGCCCGGTCTCGTCGCTCCTCGCCGACGTGCCGAGGACCTTCTCCACCCCCGAGATCCGCTACGACTGCCCGGAGGAGCTCAAGTTCGAGCTGGTGCGCCGGGCGCAGGAATGGTTCGCCTCGCGCCACGAGGCGGTGACCGTCGACGGGGTCCGGGTGATCTTCCCCGACGGCTGGGGACTGGTCCGCGCCTCCAACACCCAGCCGCTGCTCGTGCTCCGCTTCGAGGCCCGGACGGCGGAGCGGCTCGCCGAGATCCAGGCGCTCGTCACCTCCAAGGTGGACGAGCTGAAGCGCGCGCTCGGCGCCTGAGCACCCTCCGACGTCTTTTTTTTCCGGGAAGGCCCCCTCCGTCCGGGAGGGTCGGCCCGGGCGCTCCGAGGACCCGGAACGGGGCGGGAGACGCCCGCTTCGGCGAACGGCGCGCCGGCGTTCACCGAGCGAGCGATCGCAAGGGAATCGCGATCTCGCAGCGGTTTTCGAACGTGTCACTCATGGTCAATGGTGACGTACCGTGAAATAGGACCCTCGGTTCGACGCGGGAACGCGCTCCCGGGGCCCGCTGGGCGCACGATCCAACCGGGTGTAGCGCCGGCGACCATCGCAAGAAAAGCGCGGCCCTCACCTTGCAAGGTGGATCTGCGTTCGCTAATCTTCATTCGTCTTTGTCGTGCGTCGTTGGTAGTTGACCATTCGTCAGGGAGGTAACACATGGCTGCGAAGAAGAAGGCCGCGAAGAAGGTCGTCAAGAAGGTCGCCAAGAAGGCCAAGAAGAAGTAACTCTGCCTTCGTGGCGCGAGGCAACTCGCGCCCAGGTCCTGCGGCCGCCTCCGGGCGGCCGCAGCCGTTTCAGGAAGCCATGTCCCTTCGCTCCGGCGAGATCGCGCTGCTCATCGCGGAGCTGGCACCGCTCGCCGGTGCGCGGGTCGACGCGGTGCGGGTCCACGCCGAGCGGCTCCTCACCATCGAGCTCCTGCGGGCCTCCGGACCGGTGACGCTGCTGCTCTCCGCCGAGCCCGACCTCACCCGGCTCCACGCCGCCACCTGGCGCCCCCCGCTGCCCCCCGAGCCGCTCGCCTTCCAGGTCGTCCTGCGCCGTGAGCTGGCCGGCGCGCGTCTGGCCGCGATCGAGGCCCCGGGCGGGGATCGCCTGGTATCGCTGCGCTTCGAGCGCCCGGCCGGGACGCTCCGGCTCCTCGCCGAGCTGACCGGGAGGAGCGGAAACCTCTTCCTCGTCGACGCGGCCGGCGTCGTCCGGGCCATGGCCGGGAAGAACCTCGCCGACGGGAGGGCGCTCTCGCCCGGCCAGCCGTACCTGCCGCCGGAGCCCCGTCCCGGCGACGGCGAGGCCAGCCGGTTCGCGCCGGTGGCCGGCGCGCCCTTCCCGCTCTCGGCCTCCGTCGAGGCCGCCTACCGGAGGCTCGAGGAGGAGCGCGCGCTCGGCGCGGCACGGCGCCGGCTCCGGGAACCGCTGCGCGCCGCCGTGGCCCGCTCGCGCCGGGCGCTCGAGCGGCTCGCCGACGAGGCGGCCCGCGTCCCGGCCGCCGAGGCCGACCGCCGCGCCGCCGACCTGCTCAAGCCGGAGCTCCACGCCATCCCGCGGGGCGCAAGCGAGGTGACCGTCACCGAGTGGACCGCCGACGGCCCCCGGCCGGTGACGCTGGCGCTCGACCCGGCGCTCACGCCGCGCGCCAACATGGAGCGCTTCTACCGGCGCTACCGGCGCATCGCCGAGAGCGCGGCCCGGGTGGAGGCCCGCGCCGCCGAGGTCCGGTCCCGGCTGGCGGCCACCGAGGCCCTGCTCGCCGAGCTCGACGGCGCGCCCCTCGAGGCGCTGCCCCGGCTGGAGCGGGAGGCGCGCAAGCTGGGCGCCGGGCCCCGCATCCAGCGCCCGCCGCGCCGGCGCGACGAGGAGCCGGCTGCGCCCTACCGCACCTTCCGGTCGGCTGCCGGGCTTCCCATCCTGGTGGGGCGAGGCGCCGCGGAGAACGACCAGCTCACCGTGCGGGTGGCGAAGGGGAACGACGTCTGGCTGCACGCCCGCGGGCGCACCGGCGCCCACGTGGTGCTCCGCCTGCAGAAGGGGCGGGCCCCCGACCAGGAGAGCCTGCTCGACGCTGCCCACCTCGCGGCCCACTTCAGCGACTCCCGTGGCGAGGCCGCCCCCGAGGTGGTCTACACGCGCGCCAAGCACGTGCGGAAGGTGAAGGGGGCCGCGCCGGGGGCGGTGACCTACAGCCAGGAGAAGGGGATGGCGCTCCGGGTCGAGCCGGCCCGCGTCGAGCGGCTCCTCCAGGGCGAGACGGAGGAACCGTGACGCGCCGGGAGGATCAGCTCGACCTCTCCTTCGACGCCCGCGAGGCGCCCCGCCCCGACCGCGTCGCCGCCGCCGAGCGGCTCGCCGACGAGGTGGCCACGCGGCTCGGCGAGCCGGTCCGGCTCGTGGTCCACGACAACCGGCACACCATGGTCTCGTTCCGGCGGGAGCGCGCGCGGATCCAGCTCCGCGTCCACCACCTCTTCCTCGGCTGCCCTCCCGAGGTGGCCGACGCGCTGGCCGCCTTCGTGCGTCCCGGCGGGGGAGACGGTCGCCGCACCGCCTCCCGCCGCATCGACGACTGGGTCCGCACCCATCGGGACCGCATCGCACCCCCGCGGACCGGACGGCTCCAGGCCAGCGGGCGGGTGCACGACCTCCAGGCCATCCTCGATCGGCTCAACGCGGAGCACTTCGAGGGGGCGGTCGAGGCCCGGATCGGCTGGGGGCGCAGCGGCGCCATGCCCGGGCGCAGGTCGATCCGCACCGGCGTCTACCTCCACGCCGCCCGCGCCATCCGCATCCACCCCGCACTGGACCGGGAGGACGTCCCGGCCTTCTACGTGGCCTCGGTCGTCTTCCACGAGATGCTCCACCAGGTGGTTCCCCCGGCCGAGCGGGGAGGGCGGCGCACCATCCACGGCCGGGAGTTCCGGCGCCAGGAACGGGCCTTCCCCGACCACGCCCGCGCCGCCGCCTGGGAGCGCGAGAACGTCCACCTGCTGCTCGCCTCGCCCCGGCGGAGGTAGCCCGGGACGCCGATGCCGCTACGCCGAGGGCGCCTGGGCCCGGACCCGGCGGTTGCGGACGGCCAGCGCGGCGAGCAGGAGGGCCAGCGTCCCGAGCGACACCGCCGCCCCGATCGGCACCCACCGGTTCCGGTAGATGAGCCGGAGCTCGTGCCGTCCGGCCGTGACCGGCACCCCCTGGAAGGCGAAGTTGGCGCGGAGGATGGGGACGGGCCTGCCGTCGAGCGTGGCGGTCCAGCCCGGGTAGAACGGATCGACGATGACGAGCAGCCCGTCCCGGGGCGCGGTCACCGTCGCCTCCAGGGTGGGGCCGACGACC
This sequence comes from uncultured Anaeromyxobacter sp., assembly GCA_903904005.1. Taxonomy (GTDB): domain Bacteria; phylum Myxococcota; class Myxococcia; order Myxococcales; family Anaeromyxobacteraceae; genus CAIOAK01. The sequence goes on along the minus strand of CAIVAR010000019.1, from coordinate 22,765 downwards.
TTGACCGACTCGGCGGCGATCGGCCCCTCCGGCGGGCCCGACGGCGGGAGGCCGGTCGGCGTCTCGGCGAGCACGGCGACGTTCCCGGCGGTGGCGCGCAGCAGGGGCTCGGTGACGGCCTCGTCGGGCGCCACCTCCCACGATCCGGTCCAGAAGACCCGGGGCAGCGCCGGTGCGTGGAAGCCCACCATGGGGTTCTCCCACTCCCGCATCCCGGCGAAGTAGGTGGGGAGGCCGGGCTGCCCCCCGTCGGAGATGACGATCGGGGTGGCGAGGAGCGGCCACAGCGGGGAGGTGGGCCGGGCCGACGGGAAGGTGGCGTCGCCGTCCATGGCGCCGAGCCGGGAGACCTTGTCTGTCCGCGTCGCCTCGAGCAGTTCCCGGACGCGCTGGATGGACATGGGGCCGTAGCCCATCGTCCCCTCCCAGCCGTTCCGCAGCGGCGCGTTCACCGAGGCGCCCCACTTGGCGACGACCCCCACCCGGCGCGGCTCGGGCGGTGGCGGGACGATGCGGGCGAAGTCGCGCAGCCCCGGACGCTCGGTCTTCCCCGGGGCGACGTCGTTGAACCGGGAGAAGAGGTACCAGGGATCGTAGAAGGCCAGCGCCACCATGGCCGCGCCGGCCACCGCGCCGCGCAGGCCGCGCCATACCGCCAGCACCCAGAGCGCGCCGAGCGCCGAGAGCATCAGCGCGAACCAGGCGGTCTTGCGGGTGGTGGCCGGGTCGAACGGGAAGCCGGGGAGGCGGGGGAGCAGGAGCGCCAGCGCGGCGGTGGCGGCGAAGACCCCGAGGCTGCGGGCCAGGCGGGCGCGGGTGGGGTCGCGCCGCAGGGCCTCGAGCCCCTCGGCGGCGAGCAGCGCCATGGCGAACGCCGTGACGAGCAGCCCCCGCGTCGGGACCCGGAAGCTGCCGTAGCCCGGGAGCACCTTGTAGAGGAGCCAGTGGAGCCCGAGCGGCGAGCGCTCTCCGAGCGCGAGCCACGGCCCGAGGAGGGCGAGAACGGCGAAGAGGATCACGCCCCGGCGGCGGGCCGGGGCCGCGACGGCCAGCGCCAGCGCCGGGATCCCCACGTATCCGGTGGCCTCCCAGAGGTTGAGCCCCCAGCGGCCGTCGCCCCAGGCGTGGGGCAGCACGTAGAGCGCGAGCCCCCAGGCGTCGGGCCAGCGCCAGCTCGTCACGAAGGCGTAGTCGACCACGACCGCGCGAGCCCCCAGCCGGGAGAGCTCCAGCGTGGGGAGCACCAGCACGGCGGCGAGCACGAACCCGACGGGGACGATGAGCACCGCCCAGACGGCGTCGGCGCGCCGCTCCGGCCAGAGGTCGACGGCGATCCGCAGCGCGTAGAGCCCCGCCACCAGCGTGCCGAAGTGGGCCATCTGGGGAGAGCCACCCAGCCAGGCGAAGGCGGTCGCCACCGCCGCGACGAGGAGCCAGCGCGAGCGGCGCCGGGTCGCGAACCCCTCCAGCCCGGCCAGCATCCACGGCCAGAAGGCGGTGGTGGCCGCGAAGTTCCAGTGGACGATGTGGACGGTCTGCTTGGCGCCGAGCGCGAAGAGGACCGCCGCGAGCAGTCCGGAGGCGGGCGACAGCGAGCGCAGCCGCATCCAGGCGGCCATGCCCCACCCGGCGATGGTGAGGTGGAGGAGGGTGGCCAGCGTGAGCGCGCGCGGCGCGTCCCAGGGGAGGGTGAGCCAGGTGGCAGGGGCGAAGACCGCCGCCTGGGGATCGGCCACGAGCGGGTAGCCCATGAAGAAGCCGCGCTGCCACAGGGGGAGCTCGCCGTGCCGGAGGGCAGCGGCCACCGTCTCGCGAACGCCGTAGAAGAAGTAGCGGAGGTCGGAGCCGTTGAAGGCCATCCCCGGCCGGGCCGCGGCCCAGTGGAAGGCCACCACCAGCACCGGGATCGCCGCGAAGACCCCCCACCACGCCCACTTCCTTCCGCCGTCCGCAGTGCTCACGCCGGGACCTCCCTCCTCGCCTCGCCGCCACGGCCGGTGGCGGCGAGCTCGACCGCGATCCATGCCACGAAGGCCGCGTAGACGGCCGTGCGGAGGAGCTCCTCCGCGTAGTACCAGCCGTCGAAGAACCAGAAGAGGTTTCGACCGGCGCGGACCTCGAAGGCCAGGTGGTAGTCGACCACCGACACGACGACGAGCGAGAGGAAGAGCCAGCGCGGCCCGGCCACCAGGGCGCCGGCGGCGAAGGCGTAGAGGGCGTACTGCGGGCTCCAGACCTTGTTCGTCGCCACCCAGACCACGAGCACGAGCGCCGTGCCCAGCCGGACCGCCCGGGCGCGCGACGCCGGCGCGGCACGGTGGGCTGCTGCGGCCGCGGCGAAGGCCGCGGCGAGCAAGAACATTCCCGCGAGCAGGTTGAGCACCGCGGGATCCTTCATCCGGAGCACCTCCCACGCCGAGTTCTCCGCCGAGCGGGAGCCGTTGAATCGCCAGAACCAGGCCCAGTTCCCCGGGGCGCAGAGCGCCACCGGCAGGTTCAAGGCCAGCGTGATGGCGAGGAACGCGCCGCCGGCTCGCGCGAGCGCCCCGAACCGTCTCCGCCCCGAGAGCTCCCCGATGGCCGCCGGCAGGAGCGCCACCGGCCAGAGCTTGGCCGAGACCCCCAGGGCGGCCAGCGCGCCGGCCGCGCCGGGCCGGTCCCGCTCCGCGGCGAGCACCGCGGCGAGGAGGAGCGCGATGGGGAGCAGGTCCCAGTTGAGCGCGCCGAAGTAGGCGATGGCCGGGGTGCCGGCGAGCCACCACGGGCTCGCGCCGGGGAGGCGGCGAAGCACCGCGATCGCGCCCAGCAGGCAGAGCCAGAGACCGAGCACGCTCGCGGTGAAGTGGACCACCTGGCCGCCGGGCAGGAAGGACGGGGCCCAGAGTGCCGCGCCGAGGAGCACCGGGTACTCGATGCGGTCCTCCACGTAGGGGAGGGGACGTCCCCCGTTCAGGTAGCGATCGCCGGTCATGGCGAGGAGGTCGGAGTAGGCGTGGTTCCGGAACGCCCAGGGGCGGTAGGCCACGCCGGGGTGCTCGACCCCCCGCACCAGGAACGCCCACGCGAGCACCATCCAGGCGGTGGCGACCAGGTACGGCGCGGCTTTGCGGAGGCGCTCTCTGCCGGACGGCGACATCGGAGGCGGGATGATTAGCAGGGAGCTTGGCGCCGGTCTACCATGGCCCGGTGAGCACGCTCGAGCGCGTGGTCGCGACCCTCACCGAGGCGCTCGCGCGGACCGGCCCGGCGGCGCCGGCCATCCTCTTTCTCGGCAGCCTCATCGAGTACGTCTTCCCGCCGTTCCCCGGGGACACGCTGGTCGTGCTCGGCGCCTGGTACGCCGTGAACGGGAAGATCTCCTGGCCGGTGGCCTTCGCGGCCACGACCGGCGGGGCGGTGCTGGGGGCCTGGATCGACTACCGCGTGGGGGTCGCGCTGGGGGCGGCGCTCGAGAAGGGGGCGGCGCGCCGGGGCCCGATCACCCTCGACCACGTGCGCCGGGTCGAGGCGGGGTACGCCCGGTGGGGCGCGTGGTTCCTCCTCGCCAACCGGTTCCTGCCCGGCATCCGCGCCTTCCTCTTCGTGGGCGCAGGCGCGGCGCGCCTGCCGGTGGGCAAGGTCCTCCTCTGGGGCGGCATCTCGGCGGCCGCCTGGAACGCGCTGCTCCTCCTCGTCGGCGCCTTCCTGGTGAAGAACCTCGACGACTTCGTGCACCTGCTCGAGCGTTACACGGTGGTGGCCTGGGCGGTCATGGCCGTGGTCGCGGCCTACGTCCTGGCACGCCTCGCCATCGGCGCGGTCCGCCGGAGGAGGGGATGACGGCGTTCTTCCTCGCCCTGCTCGCCCTGTTGCCCGACGCGGCCTCGCGCCGCTACCGGGTGGAGATCGCGGGACAGCCGGTCGGGGTGGCGACGCTCACCGTCCGCTGCGACCGGGCCCGCTGCACCGCCGGGTTCGAGACCGCGCTCCGGGTGCCCGAGGCGGGCGGCGGCGGCGTGGCGAAGCGCCGGGTGGGCGTCACCACCGACCGGGCCGGGATGCTCCTCGAGGCCGAGGCTGGCGGGAGGCGACGCAAGGGCGACGGCGAGGCGGTGGCCTCCATCGTCGTCGAGGCGATGCTGTCCTCGGTTCCGGAGGGGGAGCGCCGGTGCCTCCGGGTGGAGGACGCCGAGACCGGCCGTTCGGGAACCGCATGCGCCACGCGCCGCGGCGCCTGGCTCGAGGGGGAGGTGCTCGGCGAGGCGGTGCGCTTCCGCGCGGTTCCGGGCGACTTGCCCGAGGAGGTGCTCCTGCCCGGGCAGGAGACCCGCTTCGTCGCCGACCCGCGGGCCGAGGTCCCGGCGCGGGCTCCGGCCACCTTCGGGAGCGCCGTGCCCGCCCCGCCCGGCGCCGAGCTGGAACGGGACCTGCGCTTCTGCGGGCTTCCGCCCGAGGCGGAGGATCCCGCGCCGCCGCCCTCCGGCCTGCCGCGCGACTTCTCCGAGGCCGGAAACTGCCAGGACCGCTCGGCCGCCTACCTCCGGAGCGCCCGCGACGACGGGCTCGAGGGGCGGCTCGTCGTCGGCGTGGCCTGGGACGGCGCGCGCTTCGTCTGGCACGAGTGGGTCGAGGTGGCGGCCGGGCGGCGCTGGGTCGCCGTGGACCCGAGCTTCCGGCAGCTTCCCGCGCAGGCGCCGCGCTTCGCGGTGGCGAGGTTCGCGCCCGGTGACGAGGCGGGTCGGGCCGAGGCGGGGCGGAAGGTGCTCGCCTGCTGGGGCAAGGCGCGGGTCACCCCCTCCGCGCCGTCTACGAAGTAGACGGCGCAAGGCTCGCCGGCCCTGGGTACACCCTTCGTGTACCTGTCCATCACCTCCGCGCCGTAAAGGTCCCGCGCCGACTCCAGGTTATGCGCCTGGCAAAGGATCCTGCAGTTCTCCGGCGTCGACGCCCCGCCCTTTCCCCGCGGCACCACATGGTCGATCTCCAGCCTCACCTCCGACCCGCAAACCCCACCCGAGGCCACCGGCCACTGGCACTTTCCCTGGTCCCGCTCCCGCACCTCCCGCTTCACGCGGGCCGGCACCGAAGCCTTCCGCTTCTCCTGCTTCTCGACGAGCAGTTCCAGCGCCGTGGTCAGCACCTGCTCGTCGGTGGCGTTCGGCCGAACGTGCGACTGCCCGGCCTTGGCCTTCTTCAGCAGGGCCACGAACGCCTGCGAGACCGTGATGTGCATCCGGGTCTCGGTGGACGTCATCGGCTCCACCACGGTCCGTGGCTGCACGGGCACGGGTGCGCCCCTACCCGGGTGGGTCGCGGATCGTCCAACCGGTTGGACGATCGCCGGCGCCAGCAGCAGGACCTCGGTGACGACCGTCCTCCTCGGCACCACCGGCGCCGGAAGGAGTTCCGCCACCAGCTGCTTCGCCTCCTGGCGCGAACATCCGAAGAACCGGGGCAGCACCTCGGCCCGGTTCTCCTCGGTCATCACCTTGGAGAGCTCGCTCACGACAGTGATGCAGAGCTTCCCGTCCCGGATCGGACCCTCCACCTCGGGGAAGCGCCGGACCATCCGGGCGCCCACCTGCCGGTAGTAGGCCGATCCCCGCGACAGGCCGACTTCCCGGTGCAGGAAGTCGAAGAGGCTCGAGAAGCCCAGCTGCCGGTACACGGCCTGGGCGTCGAACTCGCCAACGGCGAGGAGCAGATCGACGAGCGCGGACTGCTCGCGGCGGGCGAGTTCGGCGATGCGGGAGGACCATTCGCGTGCGTTCATGAAACCACCCTCTCACGGGAATTCGCGCCCTCGCCAGACGCACGGAATCGCCCTCCCGCGCGATTCCCGGCGCGAAGATCTCGAACCTCGCCAGGACACCCGATCGCCGCTCCTGCGCGAACTGAGGCAACGATAGGCCCCCTCCCGCGGCCGTCGAAGATGCGATGCGGAACCCGCTAGAAACCCTGTCAATACAGCGTTTTCTTACGCCCCATCTGTCCGACGGTCCGCGCCGCGGACCATTGATTGACCCGGATCGTTCGACCAGGTCTGATGATCCTCGATGGACGCAGCAGCCTTCGATCGGCAGGTTCGAATCCGCGCATTCGAGTTCCTCACCCAGCAGACGGAACTGCTCGGTGAGGTACTCCCCTGGTCGGTGCTGTCGCGAGGATTCGACTTCGAAGGTCATCGCGTCCCGCTCATCGGTCCGCAAGGAATCTTCAAGCCTGCCGTCCTCCCGGAGATGCCCATCAGCGTCGCAACCTCGCCCGAGGTGGAGGGGAGGAGGAGGCCCTACGACGACGGCTTGGATGAGGAGGGCATCCTCAACTACCGCTATCGCGGAACCGATCCCCGTCACCGGGACAACGCCGGGCTGCGCCTTGCCATGGAGCGGGGAGCACCGCTCGTGTACCTGTTCGGCGTCGTGAAGGGGGAGTACCTGCCGGCATGGCCGGTCTACGTCGTCGGAGACGATCCAGCTGCCCTCTCGTTCCGGATCAAGGTGGACGAGAAGGAAAGCCTGAGGAGCCTTGTGCCAGCCTCACCCGTGGCCGCGGAGGCGAGGCGCTCCTACGTGACGACGGTGACCCTCCGGCGTCTTCACCAGGAGACGTTTCGGCAGCGCGTGCTCCATGCCTACCAGGGGCGCTGTGCCATCTGTCGGCTCAAGCACGTCGAGTTGCTCGAGGCGGCCCACATCGTTCCGGACAGCGACCCGCGAGGGGAGCCGATCGTGCCGAACGGGCTGGCGCTCTGCGCGTTCCACCACACCGCCTTCGACCGCCACATCTTCGGGGTCCGTCCAGACCTGGTGGTGGAGGTCCGGCAGGACATCCTCGCCGAGACCGACGGCCCCATGCTTCGCCACGGCCTCCAGGAGATCGCTGGTCTGCGCATCGTGCCGCCGCGCGCGGCCGCCAGCCGCCCGCGCCAGGATCTGCTCGAGATCCGCTACGCCGCCTTCCGCAAAGCGTCCTGACCGGCGGACACCCCGGGTTCACCCGGATGAACCGCCCGACGGCCCCGGCCTACGGCTGGGCCCGTCGGCAGAGGAACCGCACCAGCGCCTCGGCCTTGGGGACGAGCGACCCGAGCTCGATGTACTCGTCGTGCGTGTGGAAGCCCGCGCCGCGCGGGCCGAGCCCGTCGATCGACGGAACCCCGGCCGCGCCAGTCACCGAAGCGTCCGACCCTCCGCCGGAGAGGGGCGCCTCGCCCGAACCCAGTCCCGCCTCCCGCTGACACTCCCCGTACGCGGCGGCGAGCGCCGCGGAGGCCTCGGTGCGGACGAGCGCCGGGCGGTTGCCGGGTCGCGCGATCTCGATCCGCGTACCCGGGACGGCCGCCTCCCGGGCCGCCTCGTCGATCTGCCGGAGCACGGCGTCGCCGTCGGCCGGCGAGAGGAAACGGACGTCCACCTCGCAGCGCGCCGCGGCCGGGACGGTGTTCCTCGTGGTTCCCCCCTCCACGCGACCGACGCTCACCGTCACCCCCCGTGAATAGTCGGTGAGCCCCTGGATCCGGTCGACGAAGCGCGCCAGCGCCCAGATGGCGTTCCGCCCCTTCTCGTGGTCCCCGCCGGCGTGCGCCGCCACCCCCTCCGCCCGGGCGTCGAGCGAGGCGATGCCCTTGCGCCGGGTGACGACGAGATCTCCACCGCGCCCGGACTCGAGCCCGAGCGCCGCCGCGGCACCGCGAACCCGCTCGATGGTGATGGGCTGCGACGCCGGGGATCCCACCTCCTCGTCGCCGACCACGATGCCGCGCACCGCCACCCGTCCGAGCAGCCCCGCCCCGTGAAGCGCACGCAGCGCGAAGATGCCCACGACGAGCCCGCCCTTCATGTCGAGCACGCCCGGGCCCCGCGCGCGGTCCCCGTCCACCCGGTAACCCTCGAAGGTGTCGGGCGGGAAGACGGTGTCGGAGTGGCCGATGAGGAAGGCGAACGGTCCGGGCGCCGGCGACGCGAAGGAGAGGTGGTCGCCGAACGCGCCGCCGGGGATCCGCTCCACGGAGACACCGCTCGCGACCAGCTCCTCCTCCACGGCGGTGGCCACCGCGTTCACGCCGGGAACGTTCCGGGTGAAGGAGTTCTGGTCGACGAGGCGGCGAAGGAGCGACTCCATCGCCGGGCGTTGCCCGGAGAGCCAGGAGACGGCGTTGTCGAGCGGACGATCCACGTCGGCGACCTCCATCGGCCCGCGTGCCAGCGCGGCCGAGCGGGTATATGGTTCCATCATGGCAGGACGCAAGCGCTTCCGGGCCGCGCTCGTCGGCGGCTCCGGGTACGGCGGCGCCGAGATGATCCGCCGCCTCCTCCTTCACCCCGAGGTCGAGCTCTGCCGGGTCGCCTCGGTCGACTTCGTCGGCGAGCCGCTGGGGGCTGCCCACCCGTCCCTCGAGGGTCGGACCCCCCTCGTGTTCGAGGATCTCGCCCCCGCCGCCGCCGCCGACGGGATGGACGTGGTCCTGCTCGGCCTGCCCCACAAGGTCACGGCCCGGAAGGTCCCCGAGATCGCGGCGCTGCCCTCGGTGAAGATCGTCGACATGTCCGGCGACTTCCGGCTCCAGGACGCCTCCGCCTACGAGCGCTACTACGGGCAGGTCCATCCGCACCCCGAGCTGCTCGCCGGGTTCGTCTACGGCCTTCCCGAGCTGAACCGCGAGCGCATCCGGCGCGCCCGCTTCGTCGCCTCCCCGGGATGCTTCGCCACCACCATCGAGCTCGGCCTCCTCCCGCTCGCCCGGGCCGGCCTCCTCGAGGGCGTGGTCCACGTTCAGGGCATCACCGGGAGCTCCGGGTCCGGCGCGGCGCCCCAGGCCACGACCCATCACCCGGTCCGCGCGGGGAACCTGCGCGCCTACAAGCCCCTCTGGCACCAGCACGTCCCCGAGATCGAGGAGACCCTCGGCTCGGCCGGCGCGCGGGACGTCCAGCTCCGCTTCGTCCCGGTCTCGGCGCCGCTCGTGCGCGGGATCCTGGCCACCGCCTTCCTCGAGCTTCCCGAGGAGTGGACCGGCGAGCGGCTCGAGGCGCTCTACCGCGACGCCTATGCGGGGGAGCCCTTCGTGCGGGTCCCGGCCCGGCGGCTCCCCGAGGTGGCGGCCGTCTCCGGCTCCAACTTCGCCGAGGTGGGCGTGGTGGCCGGTCCGGCCTGGCGCGGCCGGCGGACGGTCACCGTGGTCTCCGCCCTCGACAACCTGATCAAGGGTGGGGCGGGGCAGGCCATCCAGAACATGAACCTGGTCCTCGGCATCGACGAGCGCGCCTCGCTCGACGACTCCGGGCCCTGGCCCCCGTGAGGACGATCATGACGACCCACCGGAAGTGGCTGCTCCCGATGACCTTCGCGGCCCTGCTCGCCGCGCCGGTGCAGGCGGAGGACGCGCCACCCGCGCCATCCGTCCGGATCGACCTCCCTCCCGTCGCCACGCGCCCCACCGGGCAGCGGTTGCCGGGCAAGGTGATCTGGTTCGACCTCCTCTCGCACGACCCCGCCCGGGCGCGCCCCTTCTACGAGGGGGTGCTGGGCTGGACCTTCGAGGACCGGGGTGCCTACGCCATCGCCCGGGACGGCACGGTGCCGGTCGCCGGGATCATCCGGATGCCCGATCCGAAGCCGGGTGCCCAGGCCCCCCAGTCCCGCTGGATGCCCCTCGTGTCGGTGGCCGACGTCGCGCGTGCGGCGGGTGCCGTGCAGAAGGCGGGCGGCCGCATCCTGGAGGGGCCCGGAAGCCTGGGCGCGCGCGGTTCCTACGTCGCCGTCGCCGATCCGCGCGGCGCGCAGTTCGTGCTCGTGGCCGCTTCCGGCGGCGATCCCGTCGACCTCGACGCGCCACCGCCGGGATGGATCTGGGCCGAGCTCTGGACGGACGACCTGAAGGGCTCGGCCGCCTTCTACAAGGCCGTCGTCGGCTACGAGACCTGGCAGGTCGGCGCCGGCAAGCAGGCCACCTGGATCTACGCCTCGGGAGGTCGCCCCCGCGCCCGCGCCGCGCGCATGCCCTTCCAGAAGGTTCCCTCGCAGTGGCTCCCCTACGTGGTGGTGAAGGACCTCGGCACCGCGCTCGGGCGGGTGACCGAGCTCGGCGGGACGGTGCTTCGCAAGCCGGGGGCGAAGGGGGCCCAGTTCGCCGTCGTCGCCGATCCCGGTGGCGCGGCCTTCATCCTGGAGCAGCGCCCCGAGCCCCCCGCCGAGGAGGTCGCCCAGGCCCCGACCGCCCCCGCCCCCGCCCCTGGCGCGGCGGCGGCCGGTTCGGCGGGGAGCCCTCCTCCTCCGCCCCCCGACCCGGGCGCCGACGCCTTCGGCCTCGACGAGGCGCTGAAGAGGTCGCAGCAGGACGCGACTGCCCAGGCCGCCGGGCAGCCCGGGGCCTTCGCGGGGGCTCCGGGTGGCGACGTCGGCGAGGTGATCGTGGCCGCGCCAGCCCCCTTCGCAAACGTCTGGATCGCGCCGCCGGCCTGGGGACCTTACTGGGGACCGGGCTGGGGCATGGCGCCGGGATGGGTGGGCGCGCCGTGGTGGGGAGCGCCGCCGTACTGGGGCGGGGGCTACGGTCCCTACTACCCGGGTGGCGGCGCCTACTACCCCGGCTACCGTCCGCCTCCGCCGGGCTACCGCCCCGCCCCCCGCCCTCCCGGTCCGGGCTACCGCCCCCCCGCTCCCGGCCCGCGCGTCGGCACGCCGTCCACGCGCCCGGCCCCGGCCCCGCGCCCGTCCTCAGCGCCGGCACCGTCGCCGTCGCGCCCCGCCCCCGCCGCCCCGCGCCGCTAGGAGAGCCGCTTGAAGACCATCGTCGTGAAGATCGGCGGGGAGATCGCCGCCACCCCCGAGATGGACGCCATCGCCCGGGACATCCGGGCCCTCATCGAGGACGGCCACCGGGTCAGCATGGTCCACGGCGGAGGTCCCCAGGCCACGGCGCTGCAGAAGGCGCTCGGCATCGAGACCCGCATGGTGGCCGGGCGCCGCTTCACCGATCCGGAGACCCTCGAGGTGATGAAGTACGCCGTGGCCGGGAAGGTCAACGTCGACGTCTGCGCCCGGTTGCTGGCCAACGGCGTCCTCGGCGTGGGCCTCCACGGCGCGAGCGGCCACGTCATCGTCTCCCGCCGCAGGCCGCCGCGGGTGATGGCCGGTGCCGGGCCCGATCCGGTCGACCTGGGGCTCGTCGGCGAGGTGGTCGGCTTCAACCTGCCGCTCCTCGGGGACCTCTGGGCCCGCGGCTACGTGCCGGTGCTGGCCTGCCTGGGCTGCGACCGGGAAGGGCAGCCGCTCAACATCAACGGCGACACCGTGGCGAGCCAGCTGGCCGGTGCGCTGCGGGCCGACGCGCTCGTGCTCGTCACCTCGGCCCCGGGCGTGCTGCGGGACGTGAAGGACCCGGGGAGCCGCATACCCCGGATCACCCATGCCGACTTCACCCGGGGTGTCGCGGACGGATCCATCTCCGGCGGCATGATCCCCAAGCTCGAGGAGTCCTTCGAGGTGCTCCAGGATGGCGCCCGCTCGGTGGTCATCGTGGGGCGCCTCTCGCCCGGCGACCTGCGCCGCGCGGTGGAGGAGCCGGGCAGCGTGGGGACGGTGCTCGTCGAGGCCTGACGGCGCCGGGAGCCCCCGAGCCCGGGGATCGGTTCAGCCCTCCTCCGGAGGCTTCACCTTCCGGAAATCGCGCCACAAGAGCAGGTCGTAGAGCACCTTCAGCCCCCCGGCCAAGAAGAAGGGAACGCTGGCCAGGGCCGGGACCGCGAAGAGCGGACCGGCGAGGAGCGGAGCCACCGACGAGCCGATGGTCCGGGCCATGCCCGTGACCCCCGCCGCCGCGGAGCGCTCCTCCGGCGAGACCACCGCCATCGTGTAGGACTGCCGGGTCGGGACGTCCATCTGCGAGATGGCGAAGCGCGCCAGCAGCACCCCGATGGCGAGCGGCAGGCTGGGCATGAGCGGCACGAGCAGGAGGAGCACGTTCGACGGGAGGTGGGTGAACACCATGGTGTTCACGAGCCCGAAGCGGCGCGCCAGCCAGCCCGCCGACAGCGCCGACACCCCGGCGAGCACGTTGGCGCCGAAGAAGATGGCCCCCAGCGTGCCCTCGTCGGCGCCGAAGCGCGCGTGGAACCACCAGGCCACGAAGCTCTGCACGACGAAGCCGCCGGCGAAGGCATCGAGGGCGAAGAGGGAGGAGAGCCGGAAGACCACCTTGCGCGAGCCGTGCAGGCCGAGCCCGGGCTCGAGGAAGGAGGGGCGCCGGTCGACGCGGCCGGAGGGAGGTGCCTCGACCGCCGGGCCGAGCCGGGTGAAGAGCAACAGCAGAGCCCCACCCAGCACCGCGTAGCCCAGCACCACCACACGGTTCGCCGCAAGCGCTGCCATCCCGCGCGACTGGAGCCCCTGGGAGAGGAGCCCGCCGGTGAGCGACCCGAGCGCGGTCGCGAAGGAACCGGCCAGCGCGTACCAGGAGAAGACGCGGGTCCGCTCCCTCGCCGGGACCGCCTGGGCGAGCGCGGCCTGCTCGATGGCCAGGAAGGGGCCCACCTCGTTCCCCGCGGGGCTGATGATCCCGATGGTGGCGGCGAGGAGCAGCACCCAGAACGAGGTGCTGGCGGCGAAGAGCAGCCCCGCCGCGGCCATCATCCCCGCGCCGAGGAGGAGCATCCGCCGACGTCCGATCCGGTCGGCGTGGGTGGTGATCCAGAGCGAGAGGGCGGTGTCGCCGAGCAGCGTGAGGGAGAGGAGCAGCCCGATCCGCCCCTCCGAGAGCCCGGCCTCCGAGAGGTAGAGGACGAGCACCACGGCGAGGAAGCCGTAGGCGAAGAGGCGCAGGCTCCGCGTGGCGAAGAGGAGCGCGACGTCGCGGGAGGGGCGGGCGGCCACGGACCCGTTATAAGCGGCGACGGACCCGTCGAGGAGGAACCCCGTGCCCGAATCCAAGGGATTCATCGCCTTCGCCGTCGAGCTGCTCGGCCACGCCGGCCCGGTCCGCGCCCGGGCCATGTTCGGCGGTCACGGCATCTACTGCGGCGATCTCATGATCGGCCTCGTCGACGACGACGAGATCTTCCTGAAGACCGACGACGCGACGCGCGCGAGGTTCGAGGCGGCCGGCTGCCGGCAATGGGTCTACACGGGGGGGAAGAAGGAGACCCGGACGAGCTACTTCCGCCCGCCCGACGAGGCCCACGAGTCCCCCGAGGACATGGAGCCCTGGGGCCGGCTGGCGCTCGAGGCCGCGCGGCGCGCCGGGGCGGCAAAGCTGGCCAAGGGCGCGAAGAAGAAGACGAAATCGGCCACGAAGAAGGCGCGCTGACTCACTTGACGGAAATCCATACGATCGATATGGATTTCCGTATGAAGACCACGCTGCAGATCGACGACGGCGTGATGCGGGAGCTCAAGATGCTCGCCGCCCGGGAGGGCCGGACCATGTCGGCGCTGGTCGAGGCCGCGCTGCGGAACCTCCTCGACCGGCGTCCCGCGGAGCGGGACCTCCCGCCGCTCCCGATCATGGAGGCCCGGGAACTCGTCGACGTCGCCGATCGGGACGCGCTCCAGCGCGCGATGGAGGAGCCGTAGGTGTTCGTCGTCGACACCAACGTCCTCGTCTACGCCGCCAACGCGGGCTCCCCGTTTCACCCAGCGTGTAGGGGGGCGCTCGAGTCCTGGAGACGCGGGCCAGTCCCCTGGTACGCCACCTGGGCCATCCTCTACGAGTTCCTCCGCGTGACGACCCACCCCAGGGTCCTGTCCCCGGCGTGGACGGCCCGGGAGGCGTGGGGCTTCGTGGACTCGCTCCTCGCGTCACCCGGGTTTGGCGTGCTCGTGGCCACCCCGCGCCACGCGGCCGTCGCCGCCCAGGCGATGCGGGAGGTCCCGAACCTGTCCGGGAACCTCCTCCACGACGCCCACACGGCGATCCTCATGCGGGAACATGGCATCCGCCGCGTCCTCACCCGCGACACCGACTTCCATCGCTTCCGCTGGGTTGAGGTCGTCGACCCCGTCAGGTGAACGGCACCAGGTCGATCGCGTCGCCTTGCGTCACCCCCAGCAGCCGGCGCGCCTCTGCGGGGAGGCGAACGGAACGTCCGTTGACCCGCGCGCGCGTGCGGACGGCCCGGAACCGGTCCGGCCCCGACCGCCGCACCACCCCGGCGAGCACCTCCGGGTCCTTCCGCCCGGGCACGAGCGCCTCCTCGGCGACGACGAGCCGCCGGTGGTCGCGGACCAGCGTGACGTCGGCCAGCCGCGCCTCGTAGTGCGGCCCCCCGTCGAAGGGGTCGATGCGGTTCACGTAGCGGAAACCGATCCGGGCCAGCATGCGCCGCGCCCCCTCGGTGGCCGGCCCCACCTTGCCGAGGGCCCGCTGCACGCGCGGAGGAAGCAGCGTCGCGTAGAACTCGCCGGCGGGGAAGAGCTGCTGGATGAACTCCTTGCCCTGCCGGCTCCGCTTGTCGGCGTCCTGGTAGTCGAGCCCGGTGAAGCGCCGCCCGAAGCTCTCCCAGAAGCGGCTCTTCCCGTCCCGGTCGAGCGGGGGCATGAGCTCGGCCAGCACCGTCTCGCGGAAGCGGTCGGGGAACATGGCGAGGAAGAGGAAGCGCACCAGGGAGAGCTGCTTGCCCGGCAGGTCGGCGCCGCCCCGCGACAGCGGGTCCACCACCAGTCCGCCGATCTCGGTGGGACCGTCGAAGTGGAAGCCGATGGAGAGGACCTGGTGCCGGAAGTGACGGTCGACGGTGGAGGAGTAGCTCTCCCGCTCGGTGACGTCGAGGAAGGTGCAGGGCGACGCGCGGGTGCCGTGCTGGGCGATCACCATCGACGTCCCGAGCACACGGTGGCGGCGCGGGTCCTCGAGCACGAAGACGTAGCTCCGGCGCAGGGGGTCGGCGATGCGCCCCGAGAAGCTGCGCACCGACCGGTCGATGATGCCGGAGAGCGCGCGCTCGTCGGCCGGAAGGTTCACCGAGTTGAGCACCCGGGCCAGGGCCCGCAGCCGCGGCAGGTCGGACTTCCGGACGTCGCGCAGGAGGAGCACGGCCCGAGATTGGCACGGGTCGGAACCCGTGTCATGAAGGGCGGATGCGATCGGTGGTGCAGCGCGTGGCCCGGGCCGCGGTCCGGGTCGACCGGCAGGTGGTGGGGGAGGTGGGGCAGGGGCTGCTCGTGCTCCTCGGCGTGGCCGCCGGCGATTCCCCGGAGGAGTGCCGCTGGATGGCCGACAAGCTGGCCCAGCTGCGCATCTTCGAGGACGAGGCCGGCAAGATGAACCGGTCGGTGCTCGACGTGGGGGGCGCGGTCCTCCTCGTCTCCCAGTTCACCCTGCTCGGCGACGCCCGCAAGGGGAACCGGCCGAGCTTCGTCGGCGCCGCCCCGCCGGAACTGGCCAGCGCCCTCTACGAGGAGGTCGCCGCGCTGCTCCGGGCCCGGTCCGTGCCGGTGGCGACCGGGGTCTTCCGGGCGCACATGGAGGTCGAGCTCGTGAACGACGGCCCGGTCACCCTGATCCTCGACTCGCAGCGCTGATCGGTCCGCGGTATCCTCGCCGGACCGCGCGGCCCCCTGGCTGCCCGGAGCGAGGTGAACCGTGGCCGACTGCCTCTTCTGCAAGATCGCGCGCAAGGAGATCCCCGCGAAGCTCGTCTTCGAGGACGAGGACGTGGTGGCCTTCGAGGACATCAACCCCCAGGCGCCGGTCCACGTGCTCGTGGTTCCGAAGCGCCACATCCCCACCCTGAACGATCTCACCCCCGAAGACGACGCCCTGGTCGGCAAGCTGGCCCGGGTCTCGGCCCAGCTCGCGGCCGAGCGCGGGGTGGCCGAGGCGGGCTGGCGAAGCGTGGTGAACGTGAACCGCGAGGGCGGGCAGCTGGTGTTTCACGTCCACATGCACTGCATGGGGGGGCGGCCGATGTTCTGGCCACCGGGGTAGCGCGGCGGCTGTCAAGGATCGCGCGTCGCCGTTTTGTGCCGCGGTGCGGCTTGAATCGGGACCGGCTCATCTGGGATCACAGATGTCCCATGCCGCTCCTGCGTGTGAACAACCTGATACTCCACTTCCGGGGAGTGACCGCGCTCTCCGACGTGAGCTTCGAGGTCCGGCGGGGTTCGCTGCACGCCGTCATCGGCCCGAACGGCGCCGGAAAGACCAGTCTCCTCAACTGCATCAGCGGGGTCTACCGCCCCCAGCGCGGCTCGGTGCACTTCGACGGCGCCGACGTGACGAAGCTCTCCCCGGCGCACCGGACCAAGATGGGGGTCGCCCGGACCTTCCAGAACATCGCGCTCTTCCGGGGCATGACCGTCCTCGACAACCTGCTCATCGGGCGCCACGTGCACCAGCACGAGGGGGTGCTGTCGGGCGGGATCTACTACGGGAAGGCCCGCGCCGAGGAGATCGCCCACCGCGAGGTGGTCGAGGACATCATCGACTTCCTGGAGATCCAGCACATCCGCAAGAAGGTGGTGGGCACGCTGGCCTACGGCCTCCAGAAGCGGGTCGAGCTGGCGCGGGCGCTGGCGCTCGAGCCCCGGCTGCTCCTCCTCGACGAGCCCATGGCCGGGATGAACGCCGAGGAGAAGGAGGACATGGCCCGCTTCATCCTCGACATCAACGAGGACCGGGGCACCACCATGATCATGATCGAGCACGACATGGGCGTGGTGATGGACGTCTCGCACCGCGTCACGGTGCTCTCCTTCGGCGAGAAGATCGCCGACGGGACGCCCGAGGAGGTCCAGGGCGACCCGGCCGTCCAGGAAGCCTACCTCGGGCAGGTCCAAGGATGACGACCCCCGGAGGAACCCACGTGGCCGACATCCTCGACCAGCTCCAGGGCAACGACACCTTCCCCAAGCTCCTCGTCCGCAACGCCGGCCTCCATCCCGACAAGGTGGCCATGCGGGAGAAGGAGTTCGGGATCTGGCAGCCGTTCACCTGGCGTGAATACCACGAGCACGTCCGCGACTTCGCCATGGGGCTCGTGGCGCTGGGCATGCAGCCCGGCGACAAGGTGGCCATCATCGGCGACAACCGGCCGGAGTGGGTGTGGGCCGAGGTGGCCGCGCAGGCCGCCGGCGGCGCCTCGGTGGGGCTCTACCAGGACTCGAACCTCACCGAGGTGGCCTTCGTCATCGACCACTGCGACGCCACCTTCGTGGTGGCCGAGGACCAGGAGCAGGTCGACAAGATCCTCGACATGCTCGACAAGCTGCCCAAGGTCCGCGCCGTCGTCTTCACCGACCCGCGCGGGCTGCGCAAGTACGCGCACGAGAAGCTGCTCTCCTTCGAGGCGGTCGAGGAGAAGGGGCGCGAGTTTCTCGAGCACCGCCCCGGCGCCTGGGAGGAGCACGTCCGCAACGGCAAGGTCTCCGACGTGGCCATCATCAGCTACACGTCGGGCACCACGGGGTTTCCCAAGGGGGCGATGCTCTCCTTCCGGAACCTGCTCTCCATGGCGCTTTCGCTCAACCAGGTCGATCCCAAGCTCCCCGGGGACGAGTTCGTCTCCTTCCTCCCGCTGGCCTGGATCGGCGAGCAGATGATGTCGCTCTCCTCGGCGCTGGCGGTGGGCTTCACGGTGAACTTCCCCGAGCAGCCCGAGACGGTCATGGAGAACATCCGGGAGATCGGTCCCCACGTGATGTTCGCGCCGCCGCGCATCTGGGAGAACCTCACCTCCACGGTGCAGGTGAAGATCATGGACACCACCCCGTTCAAGCGCTTCATGTACGAGCGCTGGATGCCGGTGGGGCGCAAGGTGGCCGACCTGCGCTTCCAGAAGAAGCCCATCCCCGCCGGCCTGGCCTTCCTGCACCGGCTCGGCCACTGGGCCCTCTTCCGGGCGCTCAAGGACCGGCTCGGCTTCACCCACCTGCGCAGCGCCTCCACCGGCGGCGCGGCGCTCGGTCCCGACGTCTTCCGCTTCTTCCACGCCATGGACGTGCCGCTCAAGCAGATCTACGGCCAGACCGAGATCAGCGGCATCTCCTGCATCCACCGCAACGACGACATCCAGTTCCACACGGTGGGCGTGCCCATCCCCGGCACAGAGGTGAAGATCTCCGAGACCGGCGAGATCCTCTCGAAGAGCGACGCGGTCTTCCTCGGCTACTACAAGAACGAGGAGGCCACCACCGCGGCCGTCTCCGACGGCTGGCTCCGCTCCGGCGACGCCGGCTACCTGGCCGAGGACGGCCAGCTCGTCGTCATCGACCGCGTCAAGGACGTGATGCAACTGGCCGACGGGACCCAGTACTCGCCCCAGTTCATCGAGAACCGGCTCAAGTTCTCCCCCTTCGTGAAGGAGGCGGTGGTGGTGGGCAAGGGGCGGCCGTACCTCACCGCCATGCTGAACATCGACATGGGCGTGGTGGGGAAGTGGGCCGAGAAGAACAAGATCTCCTACACCACCTACACCGACCTCTCCGCCAAGCCGGAAGTCTACGACCTCGTGCAGAAGGAGGTCGACCTGGTGAACGAGACCCTGCCTTCGGCGGCCAGCATCCGGAAGTTCGTGCTCCTCTACAAGGAGCTCGACGCCGACGACGAGGAGCTGACCCGCACGCGCAAGGTGCGGCGTGGCTTCGTCGAGGAGCGCTACAAGGTGGTCATCGACGCCCTCTACGGAGACCGCGGCGAGGTGGCCATCGACACCACCATCAAGTTCCAGGACGGGAAGACCACCCGCATCCAGACCACGCTGCTCGTGCGCCGGCTGCGCGAGTCCCCGGGGAAGGCGGCCTAGAGTGCTCCAGCCCAGGCATGGCGCCTACTCCGAGCGCCGATCCTCTCGCTGCGGCGCGCGGCCTCGTCGGTGCGCTGCTCGACGTGGCATCACCACGCCTCCGCTGCTCTCTCCTCGGGCGCCCGCCTCGCGTCGGTCTCGGCGCTCTCGCAACGTCACCATGCCTGGGACGGAGCACTGATGGAATTCTTCCTCCAGCTCCTGCTCAACGGCATCGTGGTCGGGAGCATCTACTCCCTGGTCGGCCTGGGCTTCGTCGTCATCTACAAGTCGACGAGCGTCCTCAACTTCGCCCAGGGCGAGTTCCTGGTCCTCGGCGCCTACATCTGCCTCACCCTGACGGTGCAGTACCAGGTGCCGTTCTTCTGGTCCTTCCTCCTCACGCTCGCCTTCTCGGCGCTGATGGGCATCCTCACCGAGCGGCTCATCCTGCGCCCCATGATCGGGGAGCCGGTCATCTCGCTCATCATGGTGACGCTGGGGCTCTCCTCGCTGCTGAAGGCCATCATCCAGGGCATCTGGGGCACCGAGCTCCGCCCCTTCCCGGACATCTTCCCGGCCGAGCCGGTGAAGATCGGCCCGCTGCCGGTCTCCCAGGGCTACCTCATCAGCCTGGTGAGCGTGGCCGTCCTGCTCGTCATCTTCACCCTCTTCTTCAAGTTCACCCGGTCCGGCGTGGCCATGCGCGCCACCGCCTTCTCGCAGCAGGTCTCGCTGTCGATGGGCATCTCGGTGAAGCGGATCTTCGCGCTCGCCTGGTCCATCGCCGCGGTGGTCTCGGCCATCGGCGGCGTGCTGCTGGCCGGCATCCGCGGCGGCCTCGACGGCGCCATGGCCTTCTTCGGCCTCAAGGTCATCCCGGTGGTGATCCTGGGCGGCCTCGACTCCATCGCCGGCGCCATCGTGGGCGGCCCGATCATGGGCATCCTGGAGAACCTGGCGGGCGGCTACCTCGACCCGCTGGTGGGCGGCGGGGCCAAGGAGGTCGCGCCCTTCGTCGTGCTGGTCCTCATCCTCACCATCAAGCCGTACGGCCTCTTCGGCAAGGTCAAGATCGAGCGGGTCTAGGAGGAGCAAGGATGCGCTGCGGGGATTTCCGGGAGAGCTACGCCGAGGACATGTCGCTCTTCGAGTCCCCGCTGCCGCGGGTGCTGCTCTCGGGGCTGCTGCTCTTCCTGCTCGTGCTGCCACAGTTCGCGACCACCTACTGGCTCGACGTTCTCAACCGCATCTGCATCGCCATCATCGGCGCCGTCGGCCTCAACGTGGTCACCGGGTACACCGGCCTCATCTCGCTCGGCACCGCGGCCTTCCTGGCCGTGGGCGGCTTCGCCACCGCCGCCATGGCGGGCAAGGCCGGCCTGCCCTTCGTGATCGTGATCCCGCTCTCCGGCCTCCTCACCGCCATGGTCGGGCTCGTCTTCGGCATCCCGTCCTTGCGACTGAAGGGGCTCTACCTCGCGGTGGCGACCCTGGCCGCCCACTACATCGTCGAGTTCACCGCCACCCACTGGGACTCGATGACCGGCGGGGTGAACGGCATCTCCATCCCGCCGGCGCAGTTCGCCGGGCTGGTGCTCTCCGACGACCGGAAGATGTTCTACCTGATCTTCCCGGTCACGGTCGGGCTGCTCTTCTTCACCAAGAACCTCTTCCGCACCAAGGTGGGCAAGGCCTTCGTGGCCATCCGCGACCAGGACATCTCCGCCGAGGTCATGGGCGTGAACGTCTTCCGCTACAAGCTGCTCTCCTTCGCGGTGTCGTCCTTCATCGTCGGCGTGGCCGGGTCGCTGCTCGCCTACCAGGCGCGCATCATCAGCCCGGAGAACTTCCCCATCACGCTGGCCATCGACTACCTGGGCATGGTGATCATCGGCGGGCTGGGCTCGATCCTGGGCTCCATCTTCGGCGCCATCTTCATCACGCTGCTTCCCGAGATGCTCCGCCTCGGGACCGACGCCCTCTCCAACCAGTGGCCGGCCCTGATGCAGCTCGTGGCCCCGCTCAAGGCCGGGGTCTTCGGCCTGGTGGTGATCCTCTTCCTCATCTTCGAACCGGACGGGATGGCCGCCCGGTGGAACCACATCAAGGCGTACTGGAAGCTGTACCCGTTCTCGTACTAGCAGTCCGGCAGCGAGCCCCCGCGCAATTGACCGTAAGTGAAAGAGGAGAACACATGATGGCAGGCAGGAACCTCCGAGCCGTACTCGTCGCCGCCCTGGCGGCGCTCGTCCCCGCACTCGCTTCCGCCCAGCAGGAGATCAAGGTCGGCGGCATCTTCGACCTCACCGGCGTCACCTCCGACGTGGGCAAGCCCTTCGCGCAGGGGGTGCAGGACTGCGTGGCCGTGACCAACGACGCCGGCGGCATCAACGGCAAGAAGATCAAGCTGCTCGGCGCCGACTACGCCTACAAGATCGACCAGGCCCGCGCCCTCTACAAGAAGCTCGTGAACGACGACAAGGTCGTCATGATCCAGGGATGGGGCACCGGTGACACGGAAGCCCTCAAGGACTTCGTGGGCCAGGACAAGATCCCGTACTTCTCCGGCTCCTTCGCCGCGCCGCTCTCCGACCCGTCCAAGTTCCCCTACAACTTCTACGTGGCCCCCACCTACTCCGAGCAGCTCCGCAGCTGGCTCGACTGGGTGAAGCAGGACTACGCCAAGTCCGGCGGCAAGGGGAAGGCCAAGGTGGCCTTCATGTTCGGCGACAACGCCTACGGCAAGGCCCCCATCGCCGCCGGCGAGAAGTACGGCGCCGAGATCGGCGTCGACGTGGTCGACAAGGCCGTGCTGCCCCCCAACTTCCAGGACGCCACCAGCCAGCTGCTCACCATGAAGCAGAAGGGGGTGGAGTACGCCTACATCAACGTCACCACCACCGGCGTCTCGCTGGTGCTCCGCGACGCGAAGAAGCTCGGCCTGACGGTGAAGTTCGGCTCGAACCCCTACGGCTTCTCCGAGTCGCTGGTGGCCGTGGCCGGCCCGCTCGCCGAGGGCGTCACCGGCGTCGTGCCGCACGTGCCGTTCGGCACCCCGGTCCCGGGCATGAAGGTCCTCGAGGCCGCCCACCAGAAGTACCACCCCAACGACAAGCACGACGCCATGTACGTGCGCGGCTGGGCCACCTGCCTGGTCTGGACCGAGGGGCTCAAGGGGGCCGAGAAGGCCGGGCAGCTGAACGGCCCGGGCGTGAAGGCGGCGGTCGAGAAGCTGGCCGACTTCTCCACCGGCGGGCTCTCCCAGTCGGTGACCTACACCCCCACCGACCACCGCCCCACCATGACCACCAGCATCTACCAGATCCAGGGTGGCAAGCTCGTGAAGATCGGTGACTACATCATGCCGCGCACCAAGGAGTGGTTCGGCCTGTAGGCGGTACACTTAAAGTGAACATTGCGGGTGGGACCTCTGGGTCCCACCCGCCGGGGTGACGGATGCTCGAGCTGAAGAACGTCGAGGTCATCTACGACGACGTGATCCTGGTCCTGAAGGGGCTCTCCCTCCAGGTGCCGGAAGGGAAGATCGTCGCGCTGCTCGGCTCCAACGGCGCCGGCAAGTCGACCACGCTCAAGGCCATCTCCGGGCTGCTCCACAGCGAGGAGGGGGAGGTCACCGACGGCGGCATCTTCTTCGAGGGGCAGCCGGTGCACGAGCTGCCCCCGGAAACCGTGGTGCGTCGCGGCATCTTCCAGGTGATGGAGGGGCGTCGCGTCTTCGAGGACCTCACCGTCGAGGAGAACATCGACATGGGGGGCTACACCCGCAACGACCGGGCCGGCCTGCGCGCCGACAAGGAGGCCTGCTACGAGTTCTTCCCCCGGCTGCGCGAGCGGCGGAAGAAGCTGGCCGGCTACCTCTCCGGCGGGGAGCAGCAGATGCTCGCCATCAGCCGCGCCCTCATGGCGCGACCCAAGCTCATGATGCTCGACGAGCCGTCGCTGGGCCTGGCCCCGCTGCTCGTCGCCGAGATCTTCCGGATCATCAAGCGCATCAACGAGGAGCGGAAGACCACCATCCTGCTCGTCGAGCAGAACGCCAACCT
>CAIVAR010000018.1 GCA_903904005.1 uncultured Anaeromyxobacter sp. | reverse complement strand
GATCCTGCTCGTGCCCGGAGGCGGATTCCCGGTGCGCGCCGCGGAGGGGCCGGGCGGCGTGGGGCTCGAGCACTTCCGGACCTTCGTGGAGATGCTGCCCGACTTCACCGACGCGCCCGTCAACGTGCCGGGGCACCCCGCTCGTCGCGCTCGTGGCGGGCCTGCTCTGCCATCACCAGCGCGGTGACCCGCTTCTCGAGCGCGTTGAACTCGGAGGACGAGGGGTCGCGCGGCCGGGGCAGCGTCACCGGGACGATCTCCTTCACCGCGCCGGGCCGGTAGGTCATCACCACCACCCGGTCGGCCAGGAAGACCGACTCCTCGATCCCGTGGGTGACGAAGAGCACCGTCTTCCCCGACCCCGACCAGATGCGGAGCAGCTCCTCCTGGAGGTTGCGCCGGGTCAGCGCGTCGAGCGCGCCGAAGGGCTCGTCCATGAGCAGGATCGGCGCGTCGATGGCCAGCACGCGGGCGATGGCGACCCGCTGGCGCATCCCGCCCGAGAGGTCCTTCGGAAAGCGGTCCCGGAACTCGGAGAGGCGGAGCTTCTCGAGCCAGGCGTCGACCGTCTCCCGGATCTCCGGCGCCGGACGGCCCTTCACCTCCAGGCCGAAGGCGACGTTCTCGGCCACCGTCATCCAGGGGAAGAGCGCGTACTCCTGGAAGACCATGGCGCGGTCCGGGCCGGGCTTCGACACCTCGCGACCGTCCGCCAGGATGCGCCCCGAGGTGGGCAGGGAGAAGCCGGCCACGGCGTTGAGCAGCGTGGACTTGCCGCACCCGGAGGGGCCGAGCAGGCAGACGAACTCGCCGGACGCCACCTCGAGGTCGATGCCGGCCAGGGCCACCACCTCCCGTCCACCAGCGGTGAAGACCTTGCGGACCCCCTCGACGCGGATCGCGGCCGGAGTGCTCATCCCTCCAGCCCCCGGTGCCAGCGGAGCATCCGCGCCGTCACCCGCCCCATGATCCCGTCGATGGCGAGGCCGATGAGCCCGATGGTGATCATCCCGGCGATGATCTTGTCGGACCAGAAGTACTCGCGGGCCTCCAGGATCCGGTAGCCGAGCCCCTGGTTCACCGCGGTCATCTCGGCCACGATCACGACGATGAAGGCCACCCCGATGCCGATGCGCATCCCGGAGAGCACGTAGGGCATCGCCGACGGGAGGATGACCCGCCGGAAGATGGTCCACTCCGAGGCGCCCAGGTTTTGCGCCGCGCGCAGGTGGATGGCGTCGACGTGGCGCACCCCGGCGATGGTGTTCACCAGCACCGGGAAGAAGGCGCCGAGCGCGATGAGAAAGAAGGCCGGCGGGTTCCCCAGGCCGAACCAGAGGATGGCGAGCGGGATGAAGGCGATGGGCGGGATGGGGCGCAACACTTGGAGCAGCGGGTCGAAGAGGTCGTTGGCCCAGCTCTTCGCCCCCATGAGCAGGCCGAGCGGGAGCGCCAGCCCGGCGCCGATGGCGAAGCCGCCCAGCACCCGGTAGAGGCTCCCGGCGGCGTCCTGGAGCATCTCGCCCGAGGCGGCGTAGTCCCACCAGCGGACCACCACCTTCGACGGCGCCGGCATGATGATGGCCGAGATCGCGCCGGTGCGGGAGACCACCTCCCAGATCACCAGCACCGCCACCGGGACGAGCAGCGCCCGCAGGAGCCGCCCGGAGCGACCGCTCATCGGATCGCCGCCCCGCCCGGCACTACTTCACGCCCAGCTTCTGCTTGGCCGCGGCGAGCAGGTCGAGGCGAACCCAGTCGGCGGCCTTCGGGGGCGCGCTCATCTTGCCGACGCCGTACTTCACCATGAGGTCGGTCGTCACCTGGATGTGCTCGGGCGTCACGTCGTAGGTGAAGGCCGCGTTCGACATGGCGTCCCGGTAGTCGTCGGGGGAGATCTGCCCCTTGAACATCTTCTCGCGCACGTAGGACTCGGCGAGCTTGGGGTCGTTCTGGAAGAGGCGGGTGGCGTCGACGAAGCACTCGAGGACGCGCCGGGCCACGTCGGGCCGGTCCTTGTACATCTTCTCGGTCATCACCAGCACCCGCACCGGCTCGCCGAGCGGCGTGTCGTAGGGCTTGAGCAGCTCCTTGCCGAACCCCTTGTTGATGGCCTGGGAGGACTGGGGCTCCGACTGGCACATGGCGTCGACCTCCTTCTGGAGGAGCGCCTGGTTCAGGTCGGCGAAGGCGAGGTACCGGATCTGGACGTCGGCCTTGCCGGCCTGGTCCGACCAGGTGAGCCCGTGCTTGGCGAGCTCGGCGAGCAGCAGCAGCTCCTGGGCGCCACCGCGGGCCACGCCCACCCTCTTCCCCTTGAGATCGGCCACCGACGCGATGGGGAGATCGGGGCGGATCACCATCCGCGCGCCCCCCTTCGCGAACCCGGCCACCACGAGGACCGGTCCGCCGCCGGCCCGGTTGGCCACCGCCGCGTCGGCGGCGCTGGCGGCGAGGTCGACCTCGCCCCGGATGATGGCCGGGAAGATGTCGATCCCCTTCGGGAAGACGATCTCCTGGACCTCGAGGCCGAACTTCCCGCAGTGCTCCTTCATGTAGGAGACCGCGCCGTAGTGGGCGAACTTGAGGTTCCCGAGCTTCACCACGTCGGGCGCGGCGGCGCCGCGCGCGGCGAGCAGCGAGGCCGCGAGGGCGAGGACGATCCGGATCTTCTGCACGGGGACCTCCGACGAGTGTGGGCTACTTCGCGAAATCGACCTGGGGGAGCTGGGCGAGCGACTCCTTCACCTTCTCGGCCGGGTACTCGAAGTCCTCCAGCTTGCCGGAGAAGTAGGCGTCGTAGGCCGCCATGTCGACGTGGCCGTGGCCGGAGAGGTTGAAGAGGATGACCTTCTCCTTGCCCTCCTGCTTGGCCTGCAGCGCCTCGTCGATGGCCACCCGGATGGCGTGGGCCGACTCGGGCGCCGGGATGATGGCCTCGGTGCGGGCGAAGGTCACCGCCGCCTCGAAGACCGCCAGCTGTCCCACCGCGCGGGCCTCGATGATGCCGGCGTTCACGAGCTGCGACACGAGCGGCGAGGCGCCGTGGTAGCGCAGGCCGCCGGCGTGGATGCCCGGGGGCATGAAGTCGTGACCCAGCGTGTACATGTGGGAGATGGGGGCCATGCGGGCGGTGTCGCCGTAGTCGAAGGCGTAGACCCCCTTGGTCAGCGTGGGACAGGAGCTCGGCTCGGCGGCGACCAGGCGAACCTTGGACCCGGTGGCCTTGTCGGCGACGTAGGGGAAGGCGATGCCGGCGAAGTTGGAGCCGCCGCCGTGGCAGCCGATGACCACGTCGGGCGTCTCGCCGGCCAGCTTCATCTGCTCCTTGGCCTCGAGGCCGATGACGGTCTGGTGCATGCAGACGTGGTTCAGCACGCTGCCGAGGGCGTAGCGGGTGTCCTCGCGGGAGGCGGCGTCCTCCACCGCCTCGCTGATGGCGATGCCGAGCGATCCCTGGCTGTCCGGGTCCTGGGCCAGGATGCCCCGGCCGGCGCTGGTGCGCGGGGACGGGGAGGCGATGACCTCGGCGTCCCAGAGCTGCATCATGCTCTTGCGGTAGGGCTTCTGCTCGAAGCTCACCCTCACCATGTAGACGGTGCACTCGAGGCCGAACATCTTGCAGGCGAGCGCGATGGAGCTGCCCCACTGGCCGGCGCCGGTCTCGCTGGCGATGCGCTTCGTGCCGCCGATCTTGTTGTAGTAGGCCTGCGGCACGGCCGTGTTGGGCTTGTGCGAGCCGGCCGGGGAGACCCCCTCGTACTTGTAGTAGATGTGGGCCGGGGTCCCCAGCGCCTTCTCGAGCCGGTGGGCGCGGAAGAGCGGGCTGGGGCGCCAGATCCGGTAGATCTCCCGGACCTCGTCCGGGATCTTCACCCAGCGCTCCGGGCTCATCTCCTGCTCGATGAGCCCCATGGGGAAGAGGGGGAGCAGGTCGGCCGGGGTGACCGGCTGGCGCGTGCCCGGGTGGAGCACCGGCGACATCGGCCCGGGGAGATCCGGGATGACGTTGTACCAGTGGGTGGGGATCTGGTTCTCGGACAGGAGGTACTTGGTCTGCATCGGTGCGGTGCCCCTTCGGGAAGGAAAGGGGGCGATCGGAACCCGATCGCGCAGGCCGAGTCAAGCGCGCGAGGCGCCCCGGGGAAAAACTAGCTGGCGCCGGCGATGTGGTCGGCCGCCCAGTGGGCGATCCCCAGGATCGATTCCATGGGATTCACACCGAGGGCGGTGGGGAAGACCGACCCGTCGGTGATGAAGACGTTGTCGAGCCAGTGCACCTTGAGGCGCGAGTCGACGACGCTCTTGTCCGGGTCGCGCCCCATCGGGCAGCCGCCCATGGGGTGGGCGCTGAAGACCGCCACCCGCAGCGCCTCCCACGGCGCCTTGTCGAGGAGCGCCACGTCCGACTCCCGGCGCATCACCACCGGGTCCTCGTGGAAGGAGCGGACCACCTCGGCGCCGGCGGCGAGCTGGATGCGTGCCAGCGCCTTCGAGCCCTCCCGCAGGGCCTCCCAGATCTCCGGCCGGATCTCGTAGTCGAGCCGGACCCGGCCGTCGGAGCGCAGCGAGACCGTGCCCCCCTTCTCCTCGGGGAGGAACCCGTCGACGGCCAGCGCGATGAGCGCGCTCGTGCGGGAGAGCTGCGCCATCTGCTCCTCCTGCTCGGCGCCGAACCCGCCCATGGCCGTGGCCGCCAGCACCGGCTGGGCCGGCGAGGCCTCCAGGAAGAAGGAGACCTTCCCGGCGCCGCGCTCGGAAAACTGGTGGCTCGCCACCGACTGGGGCGCCCCGTAGAAGGGGTTGATGGGGCGGGAGAAGGTTCCGGCGCTCCCCACCACCGGGTGCAGGAAGGTGCGACGCCCCACCTTGCCGTTGGGGTCGTAGCCGCTGCGCAGGAGGATCTCCGGCGTGCCGATGGCCCCGGCGGCGAGCACCACCAGGCGCGGACGCACCACCACCTTGCGCGCCGTGGGGCGGAAGCCGGCGTCGAGCCCCACCGCGTGGACCGCGGTGATGCGCCGCCCGGTCTTCTCGAGCCGGACCACCCGGGCCCGCGCGTAGATCTTCGCGCCCGCCCGGACCGCGTCGTCGAGGTAGGTGAGGTCGAGCGAATTCTTGGCCCCCACCGGGCAGCCGGTGCCGCAGTAGCCGAGCGCCTGGCAGCCGGTCACGTTGCGGCGGGTGACCTCGCGGCTCCAGCCCAGCTTTCCGGCCCCGTCCCAGAGCACCCGGTTGTTCTCGTTCGCGGCCTCGATGGGCCAGGGGGCGATGGAGAGGCGCCGCTCCACGGCCTCGAAGTGGGGGGCGAGCGACGCCTCGTCGAGCCCGGTCACGCCGAAGGCCTGGGCCCAGTGGCGGAGCACGCGCGGCGGGGTGCGGAAGCTCGTGGTCCAGTTGACGATCGTCCCGCCGCCCACGCCGCGCCCCTGCAGCACGGTGATGGCGAGGTCGGCGGTGGCCCGCATCCCGCGCTCCTGGTAGATCGCCGGGTAGGCCCACGACTCGTCCATCTTCATCTGGTCGGGCGGGAAGTGGCCGCCCTCCTCGAGCACCACCACGCGCAGGCCGCGCGCGGCCAGCCGGGCCGCCACCACGGCGCCGCCCGGTCCGGAACCGACCACGCAGACGTCGGGGCGCTCGTCGACGTCCTTGCGGAGCGCGGCCGAGTCGATGATCCGTCCCGGGGCGTCGCTCACGGTTTCACCTCTGGTGACATGGGGGGGACGGTGGGGGCGAGCGGCGCGGGGGCCCCGCCCTCGGTGATGGTCCCGGGGGCGTAGCGCGGCTCGCGCTCGACCATCCCGCCGGTGGGGGGAGGACCGGGGTAGCCGATGGCCGCCCAGGTCTCGGGGGCCCCGTAGTAGCAGGAGCAGACGATCTTCTTCAGGGCCCGGTAGCCGGTGCGCCGGACCTTGAGGCGGCTCATCTGCCAGGCGCGGATGCGGGCGTCCTGCTGCTCGTGGGACGAGTCGGTGAAGGTCCGCCACTGGCCGTCGAGGAGGAAGCCCGCCAGCGCGTTCTCGAACAGCCCGACGAGCTGCTTGACCTCCTTCTGCCCCTCGACCGGCATGAGCCCGAGGAGCCCGTCGATCCGCCGGGGGAGGTCGATCTCGAGCGGGGCCGGGAACCCCGGGCGGGGCGGGAGGATCCGGTCGGAGAGCTCCAGGAAGACGGTCGCCTCCTCGGGCGAGAGCACGGTGAAGGGGCCGGCGAGCCCCGCCGCCGGGCGGGTCCGCCGCGTTCCCAGCCACGTCCCGCCGCCCACCGCGAGCAGCGCGGCGCCGGCCAGGCCGTACTTGAGGAAGCTCCTGCGTCCCTCGGTCTCGCCGGGAAGGAAGATGCGCTCTCGACGGTATCGGCGGCGTCCCAGCATGTGGGACCGCACACTACCGGCCCCCCGGGCGACCTTCAACCACGTAAGAAATCGACAGGTATCCCAGGTCGTGTAGGAGATCTATTCCAGGGCCCGGGCATAATTGCCCGCAGGGCGGTGGCGCGAGGAGACGGGGAGGTCGGCCGGAGGTTCATGGGCACGGAGAAACGAGCACACCCGAGGTTCCCGCTCATCCTGGCGGTGGACTATCCGGGAGCCGCCTCGACGGTGCGCGACTACACGGAGAACCTCTCCGCGGGTGGCCTCTTCATCCGCACGGAGCGCGAGTTCGAGGTGGGCGAGCGCATCGCGCTCCTCATCTCCTTCCCCGAGCTGCTCGAGCCGGCGGAGCTCGAGGTCGAGGTGGTGCGCATGCGCCCCGGCGGCTCGTCCCAGACGCCCGGCGTGGCGGTCTGGATCCCGCCCGATCGCACCGACGACCGGCGCCGCCTGGAGCGGCTCTCGGTCGCGGCGGCGGCCCAGGCCGAGTCGAGCCGGCCCGGCTACCGGGTCCTGCTCGTGGAGGACAACTCGCTCGTCGCCGCCATGTACGCCTCGGCCCTGCGCCGCCTGGCCGCCACCGAGGGAATGGGGGGCCTGGCCGTCGACGTGGCGGTCGACGGCAACGAGGCCTACGCCCGGCTGCACGCCCAGCCCCCCATCGACCTCATCATCACCGACGTCTACATGCCGGTGATGAGCGGCTTCGCCCTCGTCGAGAAGGTACGGGCCGAGCCCCGCCTGCGCCACCTGCCCATCATCGTCATCTCCTCGGCCGGGGACGAGGAGCGAGAGCGGGTGAGCCGGCTGGGCGCCAACTTCTTCCTGCAGAAGCCCGTGAAGTACCAGGACATCGTGGCCACGGTCCGGACCTTGCTCCGGGCCGGCCGCCAGCCCGGGGCACCGATGTCCACCCGTCAAGCCCCCCAGGCGGAGGGCACCCCAACGGCCGCCTTCCCGGCCCAGGAATCGGTTGACCCGACGGCGCGGAAGGGGAGAAACTGACGATCACCAGGGCCGGTCACCAACCGGCCGAAGGACGAGAGGAAACTCCGTCCACGTCACACCGAGGTCCGCCCCCGTGGCGGACCTCTTCTTGTCCCTGCTAGGTTGCCCCCCGATGACCCACGTTCCCGCCCACATCACCGGCACCGTCGTCCGCATCGAGAAGGGCCCGGGCGAAGCCGTGGGTGCCGGCGAGGCCATCCTCATCCTCGAGTCGATGAAGATGGAGATGCCGCTCGAGTCCCCGATGGACGGGCGCGTGAAGGAGATCCGGGTGAAGGAAGGGCAGGCCGTCGCCGAGGGTGACGTCCTGGCGGTCCTGGAGTGACCGCGCCGTGAGCGCGCCCCCCGGGAAGATCCGGGTCGAGGACCGCGGCCACGTGCGCGTCCTGACCATCGACAACCCCGGGAAGCGGAACGCCTTCGATTACGGGTCGCTGGCCGCGCTGACCGAGGCCTGCGCACGGGTCGCCTCCGACAAGGTGCGCTGCCTCGTCATCCGAGGCGCCGGCGATCAGGCCTTCTCCTCCGGCTTCGACATCGACGCCATGGAGGGGGACGGCCCGGGCGGCGACCGCCCCGACCTCGCCACCGAGCGGGCCATGGAGGCGGTCGAGGCCGTTCCCTGTCCCACGGTGGCCTTCGTGAACGGGGCCGCCTTCGGCGCCGGCTGCGAGCTGGCCGTCACCTGCGACCTGCGCATCGCCAGCGAGGGGGCGAAGCTCGGCATGCCGCCGGCCAAGCTCGGGGTGGTATATGCCGCCGCCGGCGTGCGCCGCTTCCTGGCGCTGGTCGGGCCGGCCCACGCCCGCGAGATGTTCTTCACCGGGCGGGCGCTCGACGCCGCGAAGGCGCTCGCCATCGGGCTCGTCGACCGGGTGGCGCCGCCGGCCGACGCCGAGGCGGCCGCCCTGGCGCTGGCCGACGAGATCGCCGCCAACGCGCCGCTCGCCGTGCAGGGGATGAAGCGCATCCTCCGGCTGCTCGAGGAGTCGCACGAGCGCGGGCTCACGGCGGCGGAGCGGACCGAGGTCGCCTCCCTGCGCACGCGCGCCTTCGAGAGCGCCGACCTGCGCGAGGGGCGCGCCGCCTGGGCCGAGCGACGGGCGCCCCGCTTCCGCGGGGAGTGAGGAGCACCGGCGTCGGCCGCCGCCCTACTTCCGGAGCGGCAGGAGCTTGCGGACGATCCGGTTGCCGTCCTTCTCGGGCAGGACCACCACCTGGTCGATCTCGTGCCCGGCCAGGGTGAGGTCGACCCGGTGGCGCTCGTCCACCCGGAGGTCGGAGACGGTCACCGGCGAGCGGCCGACCGGCTTCCCGTCCACCGACACCTCGGCGCCGGTGGGGATGCTCTCCACGGTGAGGGTCCCGAGCGCGGAGGGCAGGGTGAGGTGGACGCTGCGGGTGAGCTTCCCCGGTTCGGCGCCGACCTCGGCCGAGGCCGAGCGGTGGCCCGGCGTGGTGGCCTCGACGCGGTGACCGGAGGAGAAGCGGATCCCCTCGACCACGAGCGGCGTCGTTCCGGGGACCGCCTTGCCGTCCACGGTGACCTGGGCGCCGGGCGGCGTGGAGGAGACGACGAGCACGCCGTCGCGCAGCCACGGGGAGGCGGCGAAGCCGGCCACCGCCACGGCCAGCCCCGTGGCCACGCCGAGCAGCACGGCCCGGCCGCCCCCGACGCGGATGGTGCGGATGCGTTCCGGTCCGAGCGGTGGGGGGCGGGGCGCCGCGCGATCCAGCTCGATGTCGATGCTCGGGGTGCCGAGGTCCGCGAGCGGCGCCGACCCGGTGACGGGGCCGGCGGCCTCGGCCTGGGCCACCGAGTCGTAGACGGCCGCCCGCTGCTGCTCGGCGACGTTTCGCAGCACCTTCATCACCAGCGCGTCGTGGGCGCGGGCGGCCCGCTGCCGGGCGATCCGCTCCGCGTAAACCTGGTGCATCTGGCGCCCCAGGTGGTCCTGGATGGCCGAGTGGGGCGTGGGGAAGAGCACGTCGACGAGCGCGTCGGCGAAGGAGCGGGCGTCCGGGTAGCGTTCGTCGGGGTCGGCGGCGAGCGCCCGCAGCACGATGGTGTCGAGCTCCTTGGGGAGCCGCCCGTCGATGGAGGACGGCGGCACCACCTTGCCGAGCCGCGACTGGATGAGCGACTCCACGTCCACCGCGCGCTGGAAGGGCTTCTGCTTGGTGAGCAGCTCGTAGAGGATGATGCCCGCCGCGAAGATGTCGACCCGGTGGTCCCATGGGCGGTCGAGCGAGGCCTGCTCGGGCGCGACGTACCCGAGCTTCCCCATGAGCATCCCCTCCTTGTAGTTGGAGAGGCCGGTGGCGGCGCGTGCGATGCCGAAGTCGAGGAGCTTCAGCTCCCCCTGCCAGGAGATGAGCGCGTTGTCGGGGGAGACGTCGCAGTGGATGATCCGCAGCGGGTTGCCCTGCCCGTCGGTCTTCTTGTGGGCGTACTCGAGCCCCTGCAGGAGCTGGAGCACCACGTAGATGGCCTGCTCGGGGGTGATGGCGGTGCCGGAGCGGGCGAAGGAGACCATCATGTCCTTCAGCGACACGCCGTTCACGAGCTCCATCGAGATGAAGTAGGTCCCGTCGATGGAGCCGCACTCGTAGATCTGGGTGACGTTGTTGTGGGTGAGCTGGACGGTGAGCTTGGCCTCGTTCACCAGCATCTGGATGAAGCCCTGGTCCTGGGAGCGCGACGGCAGGATGCGCTTCACCACCAGTTCCTTCTCGAACCCCTCGGCGCCCGAGACCTTGGCGCGGAAGATCTCGGCCATCCCCCCCACCGCGAGCCGCTGCAGGAGGAAGAACTTGCCGAAGACGTGCGGCTTGAACTCCGGCGCCGCGGGGGTCTGTGCCGGGGGGGCCACGCTTCCGGGAGGATAGCCCCGGGGGGCGGGGGAGCCAAGGAAGCAGGCCGTCCCGGTGTCGCGGGACGCCGCTTCATTCCCGGAGATGGGAGTGCGATAAGGTCCGGGTGTCCCGGATCCCCGTCTGGCTCGTGGCTGCGCTGCTCGCGGCCGCCGCGTTCCTTCCCTGGCTGGGCTCGGTGGGGCTGTTCGATCCCTGGGAGCCCCATTACGCCGAGGTTTCCCGCCAGATGCTCGTGCGGGCCGACTGGGTGCACCCCTGGTGGCGGGAGGCCGGCTTCTTCTCCAAGCCGCCCCTCGTTCTCTGGACCGGGGCGGTGGGCCTGGCCCTCGCGGGCGACGTCGCCCCCGAGTGGGGGCTGCGCCTTCCGGTGGCCCTGCTCGGCATCGCCGGGGTGGCCCTGTCGGCGGCGGCGGTGGCGCGCCTCGCCTCCCGCCGCGCGGGGCTCCTCGCCGCGGTCGCGCTCGTCACCTCCCCGTTCGTCGCCCTCCTGGCGCGGCAGGCCATCCCCGACCTGCCGCTCGTGGCCCTCTCCACGGCGGGCGGGCTCTGCTTCGCGGTGGCGCTCCTCGACGAGGGCGCCGGTCCGGGATGGGCGCGGACCGGCTTCGTCCTCCTCGGGTTCGCGGCGCTGGCGAAGGGGCCGATCGGCGTCGCTCTCCCGGCCGCCGCGATCTTCGCCTGGCTCCTCGTGACCGGGGAGTGGAGCCGGGCCGGGCGGCTCGGGTTCCTCACGCGGGTGGGGCCCGTCCGTCTTCCGCTCGGTCCGATGGCCTTCCTCGCCATCGCCGTGCCCTGGTACGTGGCGATGGCCGCGTGGCCGGGGCGGGACGAGTCGGGCTGGACCTTCGTGCAGCGCTTCTGGCTCCACGACCACCTCCGCCGCGTGGGCGCCGGGGCCCACGTTCCGGTGCAGGGAGGCGGATGGTTCGCCTACCTGGGCTGGCTCGCGGTGGGCACCTTCCCCTGGGTGGCGGCGATCCCCGGCGGCCTCGGCGAGGCGGTGCGGACCCGGGCCGAGCCGAGCGACGCGCGGGGCGGCCTCGCGCTCCTGTGCGCGCTCTGGGCCGGCGCGGGCTACCTGCTCGTCGGCTTCACGGCCACGCGCTACCCCCACTACGCGCTGCCGATCGTCCCGCCGCTCCTCGTCCTCGCCGCGCTCTTCCTCGACCGGCTCGTCGACGAGGGGCCCCGGCGGCACGCCGTGGCGGGGGTCCTGGGGGCGACGGCGCTCGCAGCGACCGGGTGGGCGCTTGCCCGCGCGCCGCGGCTCCTCACCACCCTCTTCACGTACGACCCGCGCCGCTCCTGGCCGGGCGCTGCCCTCGGCCGCCCCGGCGCCGTGCTCGGGGTGCTCGCGGCGGCGGCGCTCATCGGCCTCGCCCTCGCCGCGGTTCGCCGCTCGGGTCGGCTCGCCGCCGGGAGCCTCGTCGCCGCGTCCCTCCTCTCGGCGGCCTGGATCTCCTGGGTCCACTGGCCGGCGCTCGCCATCCACTGGACCCAGCGGGAGGTCTTCGCGGCCTACCGGGGGGAGAACCCCGCTCCGGACGAGCCGGTGGTGGCCTGGCTCATGAACTGGCGGGGGGAGACCTTCTACGGGAGGAACCGGGTGGCCGAGGTGGCCGACCCGGCCCGCATGCGGGAGATCGCGGCGCGACCGGGGCGGATCTGGGTGGTGACCGAGGCCGAACGGCTGCCCTCGCTCACGGGGGTGGTGGGCCCCTCGAGGCGGCTCCGGGTGGCAGGGCCGACGTCCGGGCGCTATCGCCTCGTCGAGCTGCTGGAGCCGCCACCCGTGGACGGAGGAGCGCCCCGATGACCGAGCCGCGCAAGGAGCTGGACAGGGACTGGCTTTGCCGACGCATCGTCGAAGGGGCGGGCGACGCCGTGCTCTTCGCCGATCGCGAGGGGATCATCCGCTTCTGGAACGCCGGCGCCTCGGCGATGTTCGGGTGGAGTGCGGTCGAGGCGATCGGGAACTCGATGGATCTCATCATCCCGGAGCGGCTCCGCGGGCGACACTGGGGCGGCTGGGACGTCGTGATGAAGTCCGGGGTCACCCGCTACGGGAGGGATCTGCTGGCGGTGCCGGCGTCGCGCAAGGACGGGGCGCCCCTCTCCATCGAGTTCACCATCCAGCTCGTCTGGGACGACGCGGGGACGGTGGTCGGTGCGTCGGCCATCCTCCGCGACGTCACCGAGCGGTGGACGCGCGACCGGGACATGCGCAAGCGGCTCGCCGAGATGGAGACGAAGCTGCGCGCCAAGGGGTAGGTCCCTCGACGGGCCCGCTGCTCCTCACCAGCCGGCGGAGTCGAAGCGGGCCCGGGCCACGCGGGCGAGCGCCTCGGGCGAGATCGTCCCCACGCCGACGCTCCGGGCGAGTTCGTCCGGGCTCGCCACCGCGCCCGCGCCCCAGACCGGGGCGAGCCAGCCGGGAGCGCCCTTCCAGCGCCACCAGGGGCCGCCGCCCAGGTTCGCGAGCGCCGACTCGACCTGCGCGGCGAGCAGCGCGCCCCGCAGGGCATCGGCCGAGGTGAGCAGCGGATCGCGGGGGAGCGGCCAGCGGATCGCGTCCTCGGCGCTCACCGGCCGGCAAAGCGTGCGGGTGAGGATCTTCGCGTCCCCGGCTGCCCCGGTGGGTGCACCCCGCGAGCGCTCCACCTCGCGGAGGAGGCGAGCCGCCTGCATGCGCACCGCGTGGAGCCGCTCCGCCTGGGCGGCCTTGATCTCCCGGGCGAGCCCGTCGCCCACGATCCCGGATCGGTCGTGGATCCAGGCCGGGTCGGCGGCGAGCCCCTCGAGCAGGTAGCCCCAGGTGGCGGCCCCGGCCGGCGACCCGAGCCGGCGGCGCTCGACCCCCTCGGCGCGGATGCCGGAGAGGAAGAGGGCCACGCCCAGCTCGTGGAGGAAGGCGCGGGCCTCCGAGGCGCCTCCCGAGGGGCGCGCCGAGAGGCGGACGTCCCCGGGGACCTCGACCGGCACGGTGAGCGGGCGCTGGCTCTTGCCGGGGACGAAGCGGTCGTCGAGCCGGACCCGCCGGGCCAGGTCGACGCCGGCCGCCGTCGCGGCGGCCTCGCCATCGGGGACGAGCTTCGCGGCGGCGTGCGCCTTCGGGTCGTGCGAGGCCCGGAGGATGCGGGGCAGGTCGCGCAGCCGGGTGGCGGCCAGCGGCGCGCCCACCTCGCCCCGGGCCAGCGCGTCCATCACCGCGCAGTAGGCGGGGCCGGTCGCCTCCAGGGTCTCCGAGGCCAGGGTGGCGAGCGCGGCGGAGTCGGCGCGCCGGAGCTCGGTCGCGATCGTGAGGAGGTCGCCGAGCCCCAGCCGGTTCGCGGCGGCGGCCAGGGCGGCGGCGCGCTCGTCGGCGGCCTTGGCCGCCCGGGCCGCGGCGGGAGCGCGGGCGAAGTCGAGCGCCTCGCGGCGGGCGGCGTCCGGCTCGGCGGCCAGCATCGAGACCGAGTCCCGCAGGGGCACGCTGCGCCCCTCGTAGGCGAAGGTGAGGTCGGGCGACGGCGCCCCGGCAGCGGGCGCGGCGGCGGCGGCGAGCCGCTCGCCGAGCAGGAAGTCGCGCAACATCCGGCGGCGGGTGCCCTCGGCCGCGTCGGGGGCGGCCGGCAGCGCGTCGAGCGCCGCGAGCGCCCCGCCGTCGGCGAGCCACTCCCGGCCGTGCATGGGGCCGGCGACGTCGAGCGGTGCGCCGCTCGTCCAGGCGAGCCAGGTGGCCTCCCCCTGGGCGGCGAGGAGCCCGTCGACGTCGGCGCGGATGCGGGCCAGGGTCACGGCCTCGGGGCTCGGCGCGGCCGGGGGCGCCACCGGCGCCGGCGGGGGCGGCGGGGGAAGCTCCGGGGCGTGGGCGCAGGCGGCGAGCGCGAGGGCAAGGGCGAGGAGTCGCTTCACGGACGGCATGCTACCAGGGGCGGGGCGCGGCGAGGCCGGTTAAGCTCGATGACGTGCCGGTGACGCGCATCGATCGGGCCCGGGCCCGCGCCCGCCTCCAGGGCGCGCTGCGCGCCCATCTCGCGTCGCGCGGCTTCGACGAGGTGGAGACGCCCTGCCTCGTCCCGGCCCCCGGCATGGAGCCGCACATCCGCGCCTTCGAGGCCCCCTTCGTCCCCGAGACGGGCGGGGCGCCCCGGCCGCTCTGGCTCCACTCCAGCCCCGAGTACGCCATGAAGCGGCTGCTCGCGGAGGGGTTCGAGCGGATCTTCCAGCTCGCCCGCGTCTTCCGCAACGGCGAGGTCTCCGACACCCACAACCCCGAGTTCACCATGCTCGAGATGTACCGGGCCGGGACCGACCACGCGGGGATCATGGAAGATCTGGAGCTGGCGGTGGCGGCGGGGGCCCGGGCGCTCCAGCCGGCGGGCGGCACCCGCGTCGCCTGGCACGGCCACGTCGTCGACTGGGCCGTCCCCTTCGACCGGCTGCGGGTGGCCGACGCCTTCGCCGCGGCCGGGGTGGACCTCGCGGGCGCCGCCGGCGACGCCGCCCGGCTGCGTGGCGCGGCCCGGGAGCGCGGGATCGACGCCGGCCCCGACGGCGAGGGGTTCGACGACGCCTTCTTCCGGATCTTCCTCGCGGCCATCGAGCCCCGGCTCGGACTTTCACGCCCCGTGTACCTGACCGACTGGCCCGCCTCCATGGCGGCGCTCTCCCGCATCCGCAGGGACGACCCGCGCTGGGCCGAGCGCTTCGAGCTCTACGCGGCCGGGGTCGAGCTCGCCAACGGGTTCTCCGAGCTGAACGATGCGGCGGAGCAGCGGCGGCGGCTCCTCGAGGAGCGGGCACTTCGCGTCCGGCTCGGCCGGCCGGCGTATCCGCTCGACGAGCGCTTCCTCGAGGCGGTGGGGCGCATGCCCGACGCCGGCGGGGTGGCGCTCGGGCTCGACCGGCTGCTCATGCTCCTCACCGGAGCGCCGGCGCTCCGCGACGTCCTGCTCTTCCCCGCCGAGGGGTTCCTCGGCGACGATCCTACGGAACCCGGAGCACGAGGCACTTGAGGTAGCGGCTCTCCGGCATCCCCAGCCGCTCCGGGTGATCCCGTCCGGCGCCGCGCCGCTCCAGCACCTGCACGGCCCGTCCGGCGTCGTGGGCCGCGTCCTGCACCAGCTCCTCGAAGGCCTCGGCCGACACGTGGTAGCTGCAGGAGGCGGTGACGAGCACGCCTCCCTCGTTGAGGCACTGGAAGGCCCGGAGGTTCACCTCCTTGTAGCCCCGCCGGGCGGCGTCCACCGAGGCCTTGTTCTTCGCGAAGGCGGGCGGGTCGAGCACGATGGTGTCCCAGGTCCGCCCCTTCTCCGACTCGTCGCGCAGGAAGTCGAAGGCGTTCTTCTCCTCCACCCGCACGTTCGCGGCGCCGTTCAGCGCCACGTTCTCGCGCAGCATGGCGGCGGGGCCGGGCTGCATCTCCACCGCCACCACCTCGTCGGCACGCGCCGCCATCTGGAGCGCGAAGCCGCCGGCGTAGGAGAAGCAGTCGAGGGCGCGGCCGCGGGCGTACTCCCCGGCGCGCAGGTGGTTCTCCCGCTGGTCGAGGAAGGAGCCGGTCTTCTGTCCGGCGAGCAGGTCGAACCGGAAGCGGACCGTCCCCTCGCGCGCCTCCACCGGACCGGGATCGTCGCCGAGGACGGGCCCCTTCACCTGGGGCAGCCCCTCGAGCTCGCGGACCCGGACGTCGTTGCGCTCCAGCACCGCCCGCAGCCCGAGCTCCCTTGCGAGCAGGGTGGCGAGGAGCTCCTTGCGCCGGTCGGTGCCGGGCACGAGCGTCTGGATCACCCCCACGTCGCCGTAGCGGTCGGCCACCAGCCCGGGGAGGAGATCGGACTCGCCGTGAACGGCGCGCCAGAGGGTCTCCTCGCCGAAGGCGCGGCGACGCAGGGCGGCGGCCGAGGCGATGCGCCGGGCGAAGAAGTCGTCGTCGACCGGCTCCTCGTTGCGGGTGAGCAGCCGGATGGCGATCTGGGAGCGCTCGGACCAGAAGGCCTTGCCCTGGAAGCGCCCCCGTCCGTCGACGAGGGCCACCACGTCGCCCCCGGCCGCCTGCGGCGCGGTGGCCACGTCGGAGCGGTAGACCCAGGGGTGGCCGCGGAGCAGCCGGTCCACGCCCTTGCGGGAGAGCACCGCGACCGGCTCGGCGAAGGGATTCACGGGTGGCCTCGGTTCACTTCGCGCGGAGGTACTGGCGGGGCCACGGCCCCTCGACCCCGAGATCGCGCGCGGCGCGCAGGGGGAACTGCGGGTCGCGCAGCAGCTCGCGCGCGAGGAGGACGAGGTCGGCCTGGCCGCTGCGGATGATCGTCTCGGCCTGGGCCGGCGAGGTGATGAGCCCCACGGCGGCGGTGGCGATGGCGGCGTCGCGCCGGACGACCTCGGCGAAGGGGACCTGGTAGCCCGGTCCGGCGGGGATCCGGGCGGTGGCGACGTTGCCCCCCGACGAGCAGTCCACGAGGTCGACGCCGAGGGCGCGGACCTGCCGCGCCAGCTCGACGGTCTGGGGGAGGTCCCAGCCTCCGTCGGTCCAGTCGGTGCAGGAGACCCGGAGGAGCAGCGGCAGCCGGTCCGGCCAGACCCGCCGCACCGCCTCCACCACCTCGCGGACGATCCGGGTGCGGTTCTCGAGGGAGCCGCCGTAGCGGTCCTTCCGGTGGTTCGAGAGCGGGGAGAGGAACTCGTGGAGGAGGTAGCCGTGGGCGGCGTGGAGCTCGACCACCTCGAACCCGGCGGCGAGCGCCCGGCCCGCCGCGTCGGCGAAGGCGCGCACCACGCCGGCGATGCCGGCCTCGTCGAGCGCCTCCGGGATGGCGTGGCCGTCGGCGAAGGGGATGGCGCTCGGGGCCACCGGGGTCCAGCCGCCGGCGGCGGGGAGGCGGGGCGCGCCGCCCTGGTCCCAGGGGGCCCGGGAGCTCGCCTTGCGACCCGCGTGCGCGAGCTGGATGCCGGCCGTCGCGCCGTGGCCGGCGACGACCCGGACCAGCCGGGCGAGCGGCTCGACCTGCCCGTCCTCCCAGATGCCCACGTCGTCGGCGGAGATCCGGCCGCGGGCCTCGACGCCGGAGGCCTCCACGATGACGAGCCCCACGCCGCCCACGGCGCGGGCGCCGTAGTGGACGAGGTGCCAGTCGCCCACCCGCCCGTCGACGGCGGAGTACTGGCACATCGGGGACATCCCGATCCGGTTGCGCAGCGTGACCGACCGCAGCGAGAGGGGGGAGAGGAGGCTCATGGTGCCGGGATCCTACCTCGTCCCGGCACGGGGGGCGCGGGCCGCGGCGAACCCCCGCTCGAGGTCCTCGACGAGGTCGTCGGCGTTCTCGATGCCCACCGACACCCGGATGAAGCCGTCGTCGATGCCGAGCGCGGCGCGCGTCTCCGGCGGCACGCTCGCGTGGGTCATGATGGCCGGGTGCTCGATGAGGCTCTCCACGCCGCCCAGCGACTCGGCGAGGGCGAAGAGGTGCAGCGACGACAGGAAGGCCCGCGCCGCCGGCAGCCCCCCCTTCACCACGAAGGTGAGCATCCCGCCGAAGCCGGTCATCTGCCGGGCCGCCAGCGCATGCTGGGGGTGGGAGGGGAGGCCGGGGTAGGTGACCTTCTCCACCTGGGGGTGCCCCTCGAGGAAGCGCGCGATGCGGAAGGCGTTCTCCTGGTGGCGCTCCATGCGCACGTGCAGGGTCTTGAGCCCCCGCATGACGAGGAAGGAGTCCATCGGGGAGGGGATGCCGCCCACCGCGTTCTGGAGGAACTGGATGCGCTGGTACAGGGCGGCGTCGGAGGTGAGGACGGCGCCGCCCACCACGTCGGAGTGGCCGTTCAGGTACTTGGTGGTGGAGTGGCAGACCACGTCGATCCCCAGCGCGAGCGGCCGCTGGAAGAAGGGGGTGGCGAAGGTGTTGTCGACGACGCTGGTCGCCCCCCGGGCCCGTGCGATGGCGGCGATGGCCGCCAGGTCGGCGATCTTCAGCATGGGGTTGGTGGGGCTCTCGAGCCACACCATGCGGGTGCGCGGCGTCATGGCCCGCTCGACGTTGGCCGGGTCGGAGGCGTCCACCGGGGTGAAGGAGAGGCCGTGGCGCCTGAAGACCTTGTCGAAGAGGCGGAAGGTGCCGCCGTAGACGTCGTCGGAGTAGACGACGTGGTCGCCGGCGTCGAGCAGGTGGAGGAGCGCGTCGGTGGCGGCGAGCCCCGAGGCGAAGGCGAGGCCGTGGGTCGCGCCTTCCAGCGCGGCCAGGCAATCCTGAAGCGCGTGGCGGGTGAGGTTGTGGGTGCGGGAG
The DNA here is from genome assembly GCA_903904005.1 of uncultured Anaeromyxobacter sp. Lineage (GTDB taxonomy): Bacteria > Myxococcota > Myxococcia > Myxococcales > Anaeromyxobacteraceae > CAIOAK01. Next base: position 1,121 of record CAIVAR010000018.1, on the reverse strand, counting down.
TACTCGTACCCCTTGTGCTCCCCGGGCGAGGACTGCACGTAGGTCGAGGTGAGGTAGACCGGCGTCATCACCGCGCCGGTGACCGGGTCGGGGCGCTGGCCGGCGTGGATGGCGAGGGTCTCGAAGCGGGCCTTCCCCCCGTCGCTCACTTGAGCTTCTCCCCGAGGAACTCGATGAGGTCGATCTTGGTGAGGATGCCGGTGACCTTCTCCCCCTCCTTCACGACCGCGACGTTGTCGTCGTTGAAGATGGCGCGGAGCCGGGCGATGGGGGTGTCGAGCGACACGACGCCCTGGAGCGGCTGAACGAGCGGGTCGACGATCTCGGTGAGCCGGTGCTTTCCCTCGATGAGGAAGTTGAGCAGGTCGTACTCGTGGATCATCCCCACGGTGCGCCCGTCGTCGTCGACGACCGGCATCTGGGAGATGTCGTTCGAGCGCAGGAGCTTCACCACGGCCTCGACCTTGTCGGTCCGCTTCGCGTGGATGACGCCGCCGCGCCGGGAGCCGAGCACGTCGGAGACGGTGGCGCCGGCCACCGAGTCGCCGCTCTCCACCGGGAAGCCGTTGTCGCGCATCCACTCGTCGGAGAAGAACTTGGAGATGTAGGCGCGCCCCGTGTCGGGGAGCGGCACCACGATCACCTTGCCCGGGCCCATCTCCTTCGCCAGCTGGACGGCCACGTGCACGGCGGCCCCCGAGCTGCCCCCGGCGAAGATGCCCTCCTCGCGGGCCAGGCGGCGGGCCATGGAGAAGGCCTGGGCGTCGGTGACCTGCCGGACGTCGTCGAGGACCGAGAGGTCCATGGCGCCGCACATCATGTCCTCGCCGATGCCCTCGACCTTGTAGACCCGGGGCTCCGAGAGCTTCCCGGTCTTCCACATCGAGTGGTAGACGGAGCCCACCGGATCGACCCCCACGTTGCGGATCCGCGCGTCCTTCTCCTTGAAGTAGCGGCCGCACCCGGACATCGTGCCGCCCGTGCCGATGCCGGCCACGAAGGCGTCGAACTTCCCGCCGGTCTGCTCCCAGATCTCCGGCGCGGTGACCTGGTGGTGGGCCTCGACGTTGTCGGGGTTGTGGTACTGGTTCACGTAGAAGCTGTTGGGCGTCTCGGCGGCG
>CAIVAR010000017.1 GCA_903904005.1 uncultured Anaeromyxobacter sp. | reverse complement strand
TCCCCTCGGCGTAGTCGGTCGAGGTCTGCCCGCTCGCCCTCCACTCCGCCACCCGCGTCGCCCATGTCTCCGGAGCCACCATCCCGCCTACTCTGCGGCAGCTCCCTCATCCTCGCCAGCCGGGCTTCATGCAGCGGATACGACCTGACGTTGCGGGGCATCTGGGCGGCCTCGTTCCAGCGCTTCTGGGCGGCGGGAGATGCCATCGTGCTCGGCGGGCTCGTCACCGGCGGGCCCGACGGCTGGACCGCCCGGCTCACCCCGGAGGCGATGGAGGCGGTGGACGGATCGGACGTGGGCAACGTCTGGATGGTCGGGAACGAGGGCAGCGCCTACCACTTCGACGGTGCCGCGTGGACGGCGCGCCCGACCGGGACCACGGCGCTGCTGCGCGGGGTCGAGGTGCTCGATGCCACCCACGTGTGGGCGGTGGGAAACCCGGAGGGCGCCGACACCGCGAACGGCCCGAGCACGCTGCTCTTCTTCGACGGGACCTCCTGGGCGCGCCAGTCCCCGGGGACGACCGGCGTCCTCTTCGGCGTATCGACCGTCGACGGGTCCCGGGTCTGGGCCGTCGGCGATCGCGGCAAGATCATCCTGGGGACACCCCGGTAGCGGGCCGGCACAGCAGGGCGACGGCGAGCGCGGCGACGCCGAGGGCGACGAGGCTGGCGGCGGCCACGCCCGGCCAGCCCCAGCGCTGCCAGGCCAGCCCGGGCAGCCACGAGCCGAGCGTCCCGCCCAGGTAGTAGAAGGCCAGGTAGAGGGCGTTCGCCCCTCCCTTGGCGTTCCGCGCGTTCTCGTTCACGTAGGACGGGCCGAGGGCCTGGGCGGTGAACATCCCCACCACGAGCACCAGCAACCCCGCCACGAGGACGACCAGCGAACCGGACAGCGTGACCACGACCCCCGCAGCGGAGACGGCGAGCCCGGCCAGCATGAGCCGCTCCGGAGCCACCCGCGCGGCAAGCCGCCCCGCCAGCGGCGAGACGACGATGCCCGCCACGTAGACCAGGTAGGCGGAGGCGATGGCGTCGGTGGAGAGCCGGAACGGGGGCGCCGAGAGCCGGTAGGGCAGGTAGGTGAAGACGGCGATGAAGGCGAAGAAGAGGCAGAAGGCGAGCGCGAATCCCCCCAGCAGGCGACGATCGCCCAGGTGGCGCACCATCCCCGGGAACGCGCCGCGCCAGGGAGCGCGGGGCGGCCCGCCCCGGGGGAGTTCGAGCCCCATCCCGATGGCACCGGCGGCGGTCACCGCCGCGGAGAGCAGGAAGGCGCCGCGCCAGCCCGCGTGCTCGGCGACCAGGCCGCTCGCCACCCGGCCGAGCAGGCCGCCGGTCACGCTGGCCGCGATGACGGCGCCCACCGCGGTTCGCAGCTGGCCGGGGGCGTAGGCGTCGCCGGCCCACGCCACCGCCACCGCGGTGACGCCCGGGATGAGGAGCCCCTGCGCCGCCCGGAGCGCCACCAGCTCCGGAAAGTTCCGCGCCGCCGCGCAGGCCAGCGTGGGGAGCACGAGGAGCGCGAGCGAGCCGACCATCACCGCCTTGCGGCCGATGGCGTCCGAGAGCGGTCCGGCCAGGAAGGAGCCGGCGGCGATGGCGAGTACGACCGCGGAGACGGAGAGCCCCGCGGTGGCCGGGGGGATGCCGAACTCGGCGGAGAGCATCGGCAGGAGCGGCTGGGTGACGTACATGGCCGCGTAGGCGGCCACCGTGCCCACGCACAGGGCGCCGGTGGCGCGGCTCCGGAGCCGGACCCTGGACGTCGACCCGCCGGCGTCCTCGGCCGCCACTCAGGGGATGAGGACGATCGAGCCGGTGGTGTGGCGCCCCTCGAGCGCCCGGTGCGCGTCGGCGGCGTGGGCCAGCGGCCACCGGTGCTTCACCTCGATCTTCACCTGCCCGGAGGCGATGACCCCGAAGAGCTCCCGGGCCGCGGTCTCCAGATCTTCCCGGCGCGCCGTGTAGCTGAAGAGCGTCGGGCGGGTGAGGAAGAGCGAACCCTTGGCCGCCAGCTGGGCCAGCTCGAACGGGGGAACCGGGCCGGAGGCGTTGCCGTAGCTCACCATGAGGCCGAGCGGGGAGAGGCAGTCGAGCGACCCGTCGAAGGTCGACCGGCCGACCGAGTCGTAGACCACCGGGACTCCTTCACCCTTGGTCAACTCGCGCACCCGCTTCACGAAATCCTCGCGGGTGTAGACGACGACATCGGTGGCGCCGGCGGCGAGCGCGAGCTTCCCCTTCTCGTCGCTCCCCACGGTGGCGATGGTGCGGGCGCCGAGCGCGCGCAGCCACTGCATGGCGATGAGCCCGACCCCGCCCGCCGCGGCGTGGAAGAGCACGTTCTCGCCCGGCTTCACCGCGTGGATGCGCCGCACCAGCATCCACACCGTCATGCCCTTCAGCATGATCGCGGCCGCGACCTCGTCGGAGACCCCGTCGGGGATGCGCACCAGCCGGTCCCCGGGGACGAGCGCCGCCTCGGCGTAGGCCCCGGGCGGCCGCGACACGTAGGCCACCCGGTCGCCCTCGCGGACCTGGGAGACGCCCGGCCCGATCGCCTCCACCACCCCGGCGGCCTCCACCCCGAGCCCGGAGGGGAGCGGGAGCTTGTAGAGGCCGGTGCGGTGGTAGGTGTCGATGAAGTTGACGCCGATGGCGGTGTGGCGCACGCGCGCCTGCCCCTGCCCCGGCTCCGGGAGCGCAACCTCGTCGAGGCGCAGGACCTCGGGACCACCCGTCTGGTGGATGCGGATCGCCTTCATTTGGGAAACCTCCGGCGCGAGTCTTTGCGCCCTGGACCCCTCCCTGTCAACGATATCCAGTGATTCCGGGGATCTCCGTCCCCGTGGACACCCCCTGTCAGGGACTTCGCTTCCGGGCCGGGACGGGAGCAAGATTCAGGGAGGCGGTCGCTGGCGGGTTGCGAACGGAGGCGGAATGCAAGGCTGGCAGATAGCACTGGTGGTCCTGGTTGCGGTCTTCGTGGGGGCGCTGCTCCCCCTCGTGGTCCAGCTCTACGGGACGCTCCACACGATGCGCACGGTGGTGGAGAAGAGCGCCAAGGACGTCGAGGCGGCGCTCCTCGGCATCCACCGGACGGCCGACCGGCTCGACCGGCTCGGCGCGGCCCTCGAGAAGGACGGCAAGATGGCCGAGATCGTCGAGGGCGCGGCCAGCGCCGCCCAGATGGTGAACCAGCTGCGCGGCGTCGTGAACGTCGCGGGGCCGGTGGCGGCAGCGGTCGTCCCCGCGGTGATGGCCGCGGTGAAGGCCTGGAAGGGGAGCATGGAAGCGGACCCTCCCCACCCGGCGCCGGAAGAGCACCCGGCGCCCGAGAGTTCCCCACGAGCGAAGCACGAGCGGAAGGAGGCAGCGGGATGAGCCAGAACAACGGTGGTGTCGGAGCGGGCACGGTCCTCATGGCGTTCCTGGCGGGCGCAGCGGTCGGCGGGGTGGTCGCCCTGCTCTACGCGCCGCACGACGGGAGGAAGACGCGCCAGAAGCTCCTGGAACTGGGCGACGACGCCCGGGAGACGATGGGGCGCGTGCCGCAGGCGATGCGCGAGGCGGAGCGGGCCGCGGTCGCCACGTTCAGCGAGACGTTGAAGAAGGGTTAGCCGGACCGGCGCGGCGGCGCCGGAATGACGGGCCCCGGCCCGGAGGCGCAGGATTTGCTGCGACCGGCCGGGGACCCGTAACCTCATCCAGCTGTTTTCACTTGGAAACTTGCCGGCGGCCGGGGGCACGGAACCTGCTAAGAGTTTGGGGGCCGCCCCTGCGGCGAGGACCATGACGACCCCCAGCCACCGCGAGATCCCCTACAACTACACCTCGGCCGACGACCGCCAGGCCGTGTCGTCGCTGCTCGGCAAGGGGGTCTGGAAGAAGCTCGAGGAGTTGCGGGAGCGCCGGGTCACCGGCCGGTCGGCGCGCCTGCTCATGCGGGTCTTCGGCGAGGTGCTGGTCCACCGCCGCAACCCCTACCTGCGCCAGGAACTCGTCACCGACTCCCGGCGGCGCAAGCGCTTCTTCGGCGAGGCCGAGGCCAACCTCCGGGTCATCCAGGACGGCGCGGGGAGCGACGCGCTGGTGCTCGAGGTGCTCGCCGAGGCCAGGCGCATGCTCGACGGCATCCGCGACGAGGTCCGGGGTGCGCCCGACCTCCACGCCCGGATCCGCCGCGCGCTCGGCGCGGTGGTGGGGCGCGAGAACGTGCTCCTCGACCCGTTCACGCTGACCGCCCACGCCACCGACGCCACCGACTGGCGGCTCCACCTCCCCCTCGCCGTGGTCACCCCCACCGACGAGGCCCAGGTCGCGCCGCTCCTCGCCGCGATCCGCGACCTCGGGCTCCACGCCATCCCGCGCGGGGCGGGCACCGGCCTCACCGGCGGCGCCATCCCGCTCACCTCCGACTGCGTGATGGTGAACACCGAGAAGCTGAACCGCATCCGGGGCGTCTCGGCGCGCCCGTTCGTCCTCGAGGACGGCCGGACGGTCGAGGGGCAGGTCATCGAGCTCGAGGCCGGGGTCATCACCGAGGCGGCCATGGAGCACGCCACCCACCGCGGGCTGGTCTTCGCCACCGACCCCACCAGCGCCTGGGCCTGCACCATCGGCGGCAACATCGCCGAGAACGCCGGCGGCAAGGACTGCGTCCTCTGGGGCACATGCATCGACAACCTGGTCGCCTTCCGCATCGCCATGCCGGGCGGGCACGACTGGCACGTCCGGCGGGTGAACCACCAGCTGCGCAAGATCCTCTTCGACGACGTGGTCCGCTTCGAGGTCCGCGACGCCGCCGGGGCGCTGGTGCGCGACATCGAGCTCCTGGGGAGCGACATCCGCAAGCGCGGCCTCTGGAAGGACATCACCAACAAGGCGCTGGGCGGGCTCCCCGGCGTGCAGAAGGAGGGCACCGACGGCGTCATCACCTCCGCCGAGTTCATCCTCTACCCCGCCTACCCGCACACCCGCACCCTCTGCCTCGAGTTCTTCGGGCCGGACTTCGACGAGGCCAGCCAGGTGATCCTGGAGATCGCGCGCGAGACGCCGAACCGGGGCGAGGAGGCCCTCTCGGCGCTCGAGCACTTCGACGACCAGTACGTGAAGGCCATCGGCTACCAGGTGAAGGCCCCCCGGGCCGAGACCCCCAAGGCGGTCATCATCGTCGACGTGGTGGGCCATTCCGCCGCCCAGGTCGTCCGCGGGGTCGACAAGATCCGCTCCATCCTGGCCCCCCACCCGAACACCTTCCTCGCCGAGGCCCGCGACGCCGCCGAGGGGAAGCGCTTCTGGGCCGACCGCAAGAAGCTCGGCGCCATCGCCCGGCGCACCAACGCCTTCAAGATCAACGAGGACGTGGTTCTCCCGCTCTCGGCGCTGGCCGAGTTCTCGCTCTTCATCGACGCGATGAACGTCCACGAGGAGCGTCACTGCCAGGAGAACTTCGTCCGCCGCGCCGAGACCTACCTGCGCGGCGTGCCCACGCCGGAGGACGCGCTGTGGGCCCCCAAGCTGGCCGCCGCGCTCTCCGCCTGCGCCCGGGCACGCGAGGCCGTGGAGAAGGCCGGTGAGGCCGAGGTCCGCTCGCTCTCCGTGACCGACCGGCTCCGGCAGGACCTGGCTGCGCTGCTCGGGAGCTACCCCAAGGTGGCGGCCACGCTCGGATCGATCTGGGACGAGGTGCGGGCCCGGCTCATCGTGCTCGCCACCCACATGCACGCCGGCGACGGCAACGTCCACGTGAACATCCCGGTGCTCTCCAACGACCGGCAGATGCTCCGACGCGCCGACGCGGTGGTGGAGAAGGTCTTCGACCGCGTGAACGAGCTCGGCGGGGTGGTCTCCGGCGAGCACGGCATCGGCGTCACCAAGCTCAAGTACTGGGACCCGGAGCGGCGCAAGGAGCTCGAGGCCTACCGGCGGGTGGTCGACCCGGGCGGCCTCATGAACCCCGGGAAGCTCTCCGACCTGGCGGCGCTGGAGCACGTCTACACGCCGTCGTTCAACCTGCTCAAGCTCGAGGCCCGCATCCTCCAGCACGGGCAGCTCGAGGAGCTGGCCCGGCGCATCGCCACCTGCGTCCGCTGCGGCAAGTGCAAGCCCGACTGCTGCGTCTTCTACCCGGCCCGCGGGATGTTCTTCCACCCGCGCAACAAGAACCTGGCCATCGGCGCGCTCATCGAGGCCCTGCTCTACGACGCCCAGCGGCAGCGCTCCGGATCCTTCGAGATGCTCCGCTACCTCGAGGAGGTGGCCGACCACTGCACCATCTGCCACAAGTGCCTGAAGCCCTGCCCGGTCGACATCGACACCGGCGAGGTCACGGTCATCGAGCGGGAGATCCTGGCCGGCCGCGGCTTCAAGCAGATGCCGATCGCCACCCGGCTCACGCTCCGGTACCTCGACACCCGCTCCCGGCTCGGCAACGCGATCTTCCGCACCGGGCTCGTCCGCATCGGCGGCGCCCTGCAGCGGGCCGGGCACAAGGTCACCGCGCCGCTGCAGAAGCTCGACGGGAACTCCCGCCTGCTGGCCACGCTCCGCTCCCCCGTCACCCCCGCCGACGAGGGCACGCTGCGCGACGTCGTCCCCGAGTGTCGCGGCGACCAGGCGCTCCTCTTCGAGCCGGACGGGGAGGCGAAGGGAACCGTCTTCTATTTCCCGGGGTGCGGCTCCGAGCGGCTCTTCTCGCGCATCTCCCAGGCCGCGGTTCACCTGCTCCTCGAGTCCGGGATGCGGGTGGTGCTGCCGCCGCCCTTCCTCTGCTGCGGCTTCCCCGCCCACGCCAACGCCCTCACCGAGCAGCACGGGCGCACGGTGCTGCGCGACACCATCCTCTTCAGCCAGATCCGCGACATGTTCTCCCACCTGGCGTTCGACGCGGTGGTGGTGAGCTGCGGCACCTGCATGGACGGGCTCGAGGGGATGGAGGTCGAGAAGATCTTCGGCGCCCCGGTGAAGGACGTCGTCGGGTTCGCGCTCGACGCGGGGCTCAAGCTTCCGGGGCGGGCCCCGGCGGCCCTCTACCACACCCCCTGCCACGACTCGCTGCGGGGCACCGGCGTCGCCACGCTGGCCCGGGCTGGCTTCGCCGCCGCCGAGGTCCCCAACTGCTGCTCGGAGGCGGGAACGCTGGCGCTCTCCCGGCCGGACATCACCGACTCCATGCTCCACCGGAAGGCCGGGGCGGTGAAGGAGGCCATGGAGGGGCTCCCGGCGGGGACGGTGATGCTCACCAACTGCCCGTCCTGCGTCCAGGGGCTGGGGCGGAACGCGGAACTCGGCGCCGTGGCGCGCCACCTCGCCGTGGAGGCGGCCACCCGCCTGACCGGGGCCGACTGGCCGGAGCGCTTCCGGGATCGGGCCCAGCGGGCGAAGGTCATCCAGCTCTAGTAGAACCCGGGCGTGCCCGGCTCCTCCCGCCCCGCCGCACCCGGCCCGCTCGCCCGCCTGGTCGATGCCCGCCCGGGCGAGGCCGCACCCGCCCTCTGGTCCTTCGCCTCCTTCTTCACCCTCCTCGCCGGCTACTACGTCCTGCGGTCGCTGCGGGAGGAGATGGGCATCCGCGGCGGGGTCGACAACCTCCCCTGGAACTTCACGGCCACCTTCGGCCTGATGCTCGTGGCCCTCCCGCTCTACTCGGCGCTCGTGGCCCGCGTGCCGCGCGCCCGGGCCATCCCGCTCGTCTATCGCTTCTTCCTCGTCACCCTGGTCGGCTTCTGGCTCCTCTTCCGGGCCGGCGTCCCCTCCGCCCCGCTGGCCCGGGCCTTCTTCGTCTGGGTGAGCGTGTACGGCCTGTTCGTGGTCTCGGTCTTCTGGTCGCTGCTCGTCGACCTCTTCACCACCGACCAGGGGAAGCGGCTGTTCGGGTTCGTGGCTGCGGGCGGCAGCGCGGGGGCCATCGCCGGCCCGGTGTGCGTCGAGCTGCTGGTGGGGATGGTGGGCGTGGCCGACCTGGTGCTGGTGTCGGCCGTGCTCCTCGAGGTCTCCACCCGGTCGATGGGCCGGATCATCCGCTGGTCCCACCGGTCCGGGGCGGCGCTGGCCCGGGCCGCGGAGGGGTCCGGCGAGGCGGGGGCGGCGCTCGGCGGAAGCGCGTGGAGCGGCGTGGCCATGGTCTTCCGGGACCGTTACCTCCTCGGCATCGCCGCCCAGATGCTGCTCTTCACCCTGGGTTCCACGCTCCTCTACTTCCAGGTGGCCCACCTCGTGGCCGGCTCCGGGCTCGACTCCGCCTCGCGCACGCGCCTCTTCGCCCGGGTCGACCTCGCCGTGAACGTGGCGGCCCTGCTCACCGGCTCGCTCGCCACCGGGCGGCTCGTCTCCCGGATCGGGCTCGGGGCCGCGCTGGCGCTCGTTCCCGCCCTCACGGCCGGAGGGTTCGCGCTGGCCGCCGGCTGGCCGACCTTCTGGGTGCTGGCCTCGTTCCAGGCGCTGCGGCGGGCGGCCAGCTATGCCGTGGAGCGTCCGGCCCGGGAGGTCCTCTACACCGTGGTGACCCGCGAGGAGCGCTACAAGTCGAAGGCCTTCGTCGACACGGTGGTCTACCGGGCCGGAGACGCCGGGTCGGCCTGGCTGGCCCGAGGCCTCGGCGCCGCCGGGGTGGGGTTGGCGGGGAGCCTGCTCGTCGCCGTGCCGGTGGGGCTCGCCGGCGTCGTGCTCGCGCTGTGGCTCGCCCGGGAGGAACGGCGCCGGGAGCCGTCCGGGGCGACGAGGAGGGCGGCATGAGCGTCCGGATGACGCGCCGCACCTTCCTTCGGCTGTCGGCCGGGAGCATGCTGGCCGTGGCGGGTCGCGCCGGGGCCGCCGAAGGAGGAGGGGCCATGACCACCCGTCCCGTCCCGCGAACCGGGGAGCCGCTCGCCGTCGTCGGGCTCGGCACCTGGCAGACCTTCGACGTGGGGAGCGCGCCGGCCGATCGCGCCCCGCTCGCCGAGGTGATGCAGATCTTCCTCGCGGGCGGCGGACGGGTCGTCGACTCCTCCCCCATGTACGGCCGGGCCGAGGGGGTGGCCGGGGACCTCGTGGCGGCGGCGAACCCCTCCCCGCCCCCGTTCCTCGCCACCAAGGTGTGGACCACCGGGAAGGTGGCGGGCGAGGCGCAGATGCGGGAGTCGATGCGGCGGCTGCGCACCGACCGCATCGACCTCATGCAGGTGCACAACCTCCTCGACTGGGAGACCCACCTCCCCGTGCTGCGGACCTGGAAGGAGCAGGGGCGGATCCGCTACACCGGCATCACCCATTACGCCCCGTCCTCCTTCCCGCTGCTCGAGCGGCTCCTCACCACCGAGAAGGTCGACTTCGTGCAACTCCCCTACTCGATCGCCACGCGGGAGGCCGAGAAGCGGCTGTTGCCCGCCGCGGCCGACGCCGGCGTGGCCGTGCTGGTGATGCGCCCGTTCGAGGAGGGGGCGCTCTTCTCCGCCGTGCGCGGCAAGCCGCTGCCGCCCTGGGCGGCCGAGATCGGCGCGGCCTCCTGGGCCCAGGTCTTCCTCAAGTTCGTGGTCTCCCACCCGGCGGTGACGAGCGCCATCCCCGCCACCCGCCGCCCCGATCACATGCGGGACAACCTCGCCGCCGGCGCCGGTCCGCTCCCCGACGACCGCCTGCGGCGCCGGATGGCGGCCGACTTCCGCTCCTGAGAGGCACCCCATGGCCATGACCCGCCGCGATTTCCTGCAGGCCTCCCTCGCCACCACCGTCGCCGCCTGCACCTCCTCCCGGGCGGCGGGGCCGGGCGGCGCCCCGCCGACTCCCGCTACGCCCTCCCGCATCCTCATCCTCGGCGGCACGAGCTTCCTCGGTCCCGAACTGGTCGAGGCTGCGCGCGCCCGGGGCGACACGGTGACCCTCTTCAACCGGGGGAAGACCAATCCGGGCCGGTTCACCGACGTCGAGCAGCTCCACGGCGATCGCAACGGGCAGCTCGACGCGCTCCGGGGCCGGAAATGGGACGTCGTGATCGACACGTCGGGCTACGTCCCCCGCATCGTCCGGATGTCGGCCGAGCTGCTCGCGCCGTCGGTGGAGCGCTACGTCTTCGTCTCCTCCATCTCGGCCTACGACGAGTCGATCCCCCCGGGGTCGGACGAGAACGCGAAGATCGCCCAGCTCTCCGACCCGGCCACCGAGGACATCCGCGCCAACTACGGGGCGCTCAAGGCCGCCTGCGAGCGCGCCGCCGAGGCCGCCATGCCCGGACGCGTCCTGGTGATCCGGCCCGGTCTCATCGTCGGCCCCGGAGACCCCACCGACCGGTTCACCTACTGGCCGGTGCGCCTCTCGGAGGGCGGCGAGGTGCTCGCCCCCGGGACGGGCGACGACCCGATCCAGGTGGTGGACGTGCGCGACCTGGGCAGCTGGATGGTGGAGCTGTCCGACCGGCGGGCCACCGGGACCTTCAACGCGGTGGGTCCGGCGGTGCGCACGACGATGCGCCAGATGCTCGACGCCTGCCAGGCCGGGACGGGCTCGAAGGCGGCGCTCACCTGGGTGCCCTGGCCGTTCCTCGAGAAGGAGAAGGTCGAGCCCTGGGGCGACATGCCGGTCTGGATCCCGGCGGGCGGCCCCGAGAGCGGGATGTCCCAGGTGTCGATCGTCCGGGCCATCGCCGCCGGCCTCCGGTTCCGGCCGCTCTCCGACACGGCGCGGGACACGCTGGCCTGGTGGAACGCGCAGCCGGTGGAGCGGCGCGCCAAGCTCAAGGCCGGCCTCTCCCGCGAACGGGAGAAGCAGGTCCTCGCGGCCTGGGCGGCGCAGGGAAAGCGCGCCGGGTAGGCTGGCCGCGCCCCCCGGCGGCGGTCAGTCGGCCAGCGCGCGCTGCCAGGCCGGCCGGTCGCGCAGCCGCCCCAGGTAGCCCTCCAGCGAGGGCATCGCGTCGACGAGCTTCATGGCCCGCGCCCAGGCGAGCGTGGCCCCGACCATGACGTCGGCCACGCCGAAGGCATCGCCCACCAGGTACTTCCGGTCGCGCAGCACGGCCTCGAGAATCGCAGCCACCTTCTTGAACTGGTCCCGGGCGGCGGAGACGGTCGAGGCGTTTCGCTCGACGTCGGGCTTCCTCGCCTCGGCGGAGAGGGTGACGAGCGGCGGCTCCATCTCGGACATCGCGAAGAGCACCCACTGGTAGGCGAGCGCGCGCTCGACCGTGCCCGGGGCGGGGAGGAGCCGCTTCTCGGGGAAGAGGTCGGCGAGGTGGAGGCAGATGGCGCCCGACTCGAAGATGAAGGTGCCGCGATCCTCGAGGACCGGCACGTGCCCGAGCGGGTGGCGGGCCAGGTGCTCGAGGGTGCGCGTCCCGCCCGGACCCGGCTCGAGCCGCACGAGGTCGTAGGGGACGCCCAGTTCCTCGAGAACCCAGCGCGGGCGCGAGGCCCGGGTCTTCGCCACGTAGTAAAGTTTCATGGCCTTCTTCCTAACCGGGCGTGTCCCGCCCCGCCCTCATCCCTGCTCCGCCTCCCCGAAGAGGAGGTGGACGAAGTCGGCGTCCTCGGGGCGGGTGAGCAGGTAGACGTGGTCGCCGGGCTCGAGGATGGTCGCGCCCCGGGCGGTGAGGAGGTCGTCGCCGCGCAGCACCATGAGCACCGCGGAGCCCGCCGGGAAGGGGGGCAGGTCCGCGAGGGAGGACCCGGCCACCGCCGAGGCCGGGTCGACGTAGAAGACCTCGATCTCGGCGTCGAGCGGCCTGCTGGAGGAGATCTCGATGAGCCCGTGGGGCGGCGGGGGCCGGGCAGCCTGGAGGTCGAGCCGGCGCGCCCCACGCCGGACGGTGAAGCCGAGCACTGTGATGTTCACGAGCACGATGAAGAAGACCGCGTTCCAGATCACGCCCGCGCCCGGCGCCCGGGCCAGGACCGGGACCATGGCGAGGATGATCGGCACCGCCCCCCGGAGCCCAACCCACCCGACGTAGAGCCGCTCCGGCCAGCGGAAGCCGAAGAAGGCGAGCAGCGGCACCACCACGAGCGGGCGGGCCACGAGCAGGAAGAGCCCGAGCGCCATCCCGGTGAGGCCGCTCGTCACCAGGCTCGACGGGGTTCCCAGGAGCCCGAGCACGAGGAACATGCAGACCTGGAGGAACCAGGCCCCGGCGTCGTGGGCGTGGAGCACCCCACCCTTGAACGGGAGCGGACCGTTGCCGATGAGGACCGCCGCGACGTACACGGAGAGGAAGCCGCTGCCGTGGAGAAGCTCCGGGACCCCGAAGGCGAGCAGCGCGATGGCGGTGGTGAGCACCGGATAGAGACCGCCCACCGGGAGGCGCACCCGGGAGAGCACCCATCGGCCGCCCCACCCGATGGCGAGCCCCGCCACGAGCCCCACGCCGAGCTTCAGCACCACCTCGACGGCGGTGCCCCAGCCCAGCGGGCGCCCGGTGACGAGCTGGGTGGTGAGCGCCTCGGTGAGGATGACCGCCATCGGGTCGTTCAGGCCCGACTCGAGCTCGAGGGTGGCGCCCACCCGCCGCTTCAGCTGGATGCCGCTCGACCGGAGGATCGAGAAGACGGCGGCGGCGTCGGTGGAGGAGACGATCGCGCCGAGGAGGAGGGCCTGGGCCCAGGGTAGGCCGAGCAGGCGCGCGAAGGCGCCCACGAGCCCCGCCGTGGCGAGCACCCCGGCCGTGGCCAGCACGGCGGCCGGCGCCAGCGCCACCCGGAACGACGCGGCGGGGGTGTTGAGCCCGCCGTCGAAGAGGATGAGGGCCAGCGCGACCGTGCCGAGTCGCCAGGCGAAGGCGTAGTCGTCGAAGGCGATCCCCAGCCCCTCGCGGCCGGCCAGCATGCCGATGGCCACGAAGACGAGCCCCACCGGCATGCCGAACCGCCGCGTCGCCCCCGAGAAGAGGACGCTCGCGGCGAGCAGGATGCCTCCGGTGGTGAGGAGGAGCGCGGTGCTGAAGGGCTCGCCGGCGGGCACGCCGTAGAGCCTACCTCCATACGGCGAGGAGCGAGAGCCCCCCGGCCGCCAGCATGGCGGCGAAGGAGGCGATGACGATGCGGGCGAAACCCCAGCTCCCCAGCGCCACGGCCATCCCGCCCTTCACGATGGTGTTGGCGAAGCCGGCCAGGACGATGCCGGTGGCGGCGACCTGCATCGTCAGCTGCGGCCCGGCCATCTCGGCGAGCGAGAGGGCGATGGCGTCCATGTCGGCGGCGCCGGCCAGCAGCGCAGCGGCGTAGATGCCCGCCGAGCCCAGGTAGTGGCTGGCGAGCTTCGAGCCGGCCATGACCGCCGCGAAGATGAGGGCGAACTCGAAGGCCGAGGAGAGGCTGACCGGGTTCTTGAGCTGCAGGTCCACGCCGGTGGCCAGCTTCGCGGTCCGGCGGTAGAGGAACGCGCTCACGCAGAGCCCCACGGTCGCCATCACCAGCATCGGGACGGCGAGCGTGGTGGCCAGCGGGAAGTCGACCAGGGCCACCACCACGAGCACGCGGATGAAGACGATCGACGAGGCCAGGACGGCGGCCAGCGCCGCGGGGCGCTCCATGGCGGGATGCCCCTTCGAGCGGGAGGACATCGCCAGCGTGACGGCGGTGGAGGAGACGAGCCCGCCCACGAAGCCGGTCACGGTGAGGCCGCGCTCCGGGCCGAGCATCCGGGTGGCTGCGTAGCCGACGAAGCTCAGGCCGGCGACGAGCAGCATCATCCAGCCGATGGTCCGGAGGTTGAGCGACCCCAGCGGACCGAAGTTCCGGTCGGGCAGCCAGGGAACGAGGAGCAGGGCCACGATGAGGAACTTGAGGAGGCTGACCACGTCCTCCCGCGAGACGTGCCGCATGAGCGGCCGGACCATCGGCTTCGAGGAGAGGAGCGCCGTCACCGCGACGGCGCTGCCGAGGACGGTGAAGACGCGCTTTCCCGGCGTGGGGATGATGTCGTGGGAGACCGCGAGCGCGCCGAGCAGGAAGGTGATGAGGAAGGCGGCTTCGGAGGTGAGGCCGCGGTCCGACCCGCGCCGGACCACGTCGAAGTAGGCCACGAGGAGGAAGAGGGCCACGGCGGTGAAGGCCACCACCACCACCGGCGCCCCGAAGTGGCGACCCAGCAGGGTGGCGAGCGCGCCGATGAGCGCCACGAGCGGAAAGGTCCTCGCACCGCCCAGGAACGAGCCCGGGGTCTCGTCCAAGGGGGCGGACTGCTCCCGCTCCAGGCCGATGAGGAGCCCGGCCACGGTGGCGAGGCCGAGCGACAGGAAGGGTTCGTAGGGATCCAAGTTTGTCTCCGGGACCGATCCTACACCGGGGTCGGTGACCCTCCGCCCGGATGTCTCGCCCCCCGACCCGCCCGGGATCCGTCAGCCGGCCGGCGCCTCGCCTGCCGCCGCCGCCGATATCGCGTCGACCCGGGAGAGGCGCCAGCGCAGGAGCGGCGGCGTCACCACGGTGGTGAGCATGACCATGGCGACCACCGCGGCGAACTCTCCGCTGCCGAGCACGGGCTTGCCGGAGAGCATCATGTCGAGCCCCATGCCGGCGAAGATGAGCCCCACCTCTCCCCGCGGGATCATCCCGAGCCCCACGGCGAGCCGGTCGACCCCCCGGTTCACCACCGCGAGGGCGCAGGCCTGCTTGCCCACGATGGCCGCTGCGGTGAGGGCGCCGGCGAGGAGCACGGAGCCCCCGGCCAGCTCGGGCAGGTTCACGCGCAGACCCATGCGGACGAAGAAGATGGGGACGAGGACGCTGGAGAGGGGCAGCAACAGGTTTTCGAGCTTCTCCCCCTCCGGCAGCAGCTCGTCGAAGGGGACGCCCTCGAGCACCAGGCCGGCCGCGAAG
>CAIVAR010000016.1 GCA_903904005.1 uncultured Anaeromyxobacter sp. | reverse complement strand
GCGTAGGAGATGGCCTCCCAGAGCCGGGCCGGCCCGCCCCGGGCGCCCGCCTCGGCGGCCTGCCGCAGCTCCGCCTCGACGCGCGCGGCGACGCCGGCGAGGTAGGGTTCGAAGGCGAAAGTCGACACGGGGAGGCTTCTATCACTTCCGGGCCGGGATCATCCCCCGGATCCGCTCGATGAGCCGGTCGACGTCGAGCGGCTTGGTGAAGTAGTCGGCGGCCCCCGCGTCGCGGCCCGTGCGCTCGTCCTCGGGGCTCTTCCGGGCGGTGATGAAGATGACCGGGATGTCGCCGAAGGTGGGGTTCTTCTTGATGGCCCGGCAGAGCTCGAAGCCGTCGATCCAGCTCATCATGACGTCGAGCAGGATGACGTCGGGGCGGTCGACGTGCATGGCGGAGATGAGGCGCAGGCCGTTGGCCGCCTGCGACACCTCGAACCCCTCGAGCTCCAGCGCGAGCGTGAGCATCTCGCGGGTGTCTCGGTCGTCGTCGACGATGGTCACCTTCGGCTTCCGCTCGGTCATGCGCCCCCACCTTCCTCGCCGAGCGGCCGGACCGCCACCGAGCCGTCGTCGGCCCGGAGCAGCTCCTCCACGCGGCGTTCCGCCTCGTCTAGCTTGCGCCCGGCCTCCCGGGCCAGCCGGACCCCCTCGGCGAAGGTCTCGAGCGACTTCTCGAGCGGGAGCGTCCCGCCCTCCAGCTCGGCGACCAGCTTCTCGAGCCGCTCGACCAGCTGGTCGTACGGCTCGGGGGCGGGCTCGGGTGTCTTCTTCTCGCGGCTCACGGCCATACTCTATGCCTCCTCGGTCCCGCCGGGGAGCCCCGGGATCGGATCGGGCGGGGCGTCCCGCGACTCGACGCGGGTATCGAGCCATCCCTGCCCCAGGACCACCCTCAGGCGATCGCCAGGAGCAGCATCGGCGCTGCGCCGCACCGGGCTGCCGTCCCGCAAGGCGAGGGCGAAGCCCCGGGCCAGGATCTTCCCGACGTTGGCCGGCTCGAGCCGGGAGGAGAGCCGCTCGAGCCGGAGCGACTCCCGCCGGAAGGTGGCGGCGCTCCAGGCCCGCAGGCCCTCCCGGGCGGCGTCGCGGCGCCGGCGGAGCTCGCGCAGGAGGGCCCGCGGCTCCCGGCGGCGGAGGGTCTCGCCCGCCGAGACCAGGCGCGACCGCTCCCCCCGGAGGCGGAGGGAGGCCGCGGTGGACGCCCGGTGGAGGGTGTCGTCGAGCCGCCTGCGCTGGTCGGAGAGGATGCGCCGGGGGTCCACGAGCTCGGCGCGGAGCGCCCGGAGCACGCGGCGCCGCCCCGAGACCGCCGCCGTCTCCGCCCGGACCAGCCGGCCGCGCAGGCCGGAGAGGATCGCGGCCAGGTCGTCCCTCACCGGAACCACCACCTCCGCGGCGTGGGTGGGCGTCGCCGCCCGAAGGTCGGCCACCAGGTCGGCGACGGTGACGTCGACCTCGTGCCCCACGGCGCTCACCACCGGCACCGGACAAGCGGCGATGAAGCGGGCCAGCCGCTCGTCGTTGAACTCCCAGAGGTCGTCGGCCGAGCCGCCGCCGCGGGTCACCACCGCGACGTCGACGCCGTGGTCGACGAGCAGGCGGAGCGCCGCGATCACCGTGGCCGCGGCCCCGTCCCCCTGGACCCGGCAGCCGGCGACCACCACCCGGGCTCCCGGGAAGCGCTGGCGGACGACCCGGAGGAAGTCCTGCAGCGCGGCGCCGGAGGTGCTGGTCGCGACGCCGATGCACGCGGGAAGGAACGGCAGGGGGCGCTTGCGCGACGGATCGAGAAGTCCGTCGGCGGCGAGCCGCTCCTTGAGCTGCTCGAGGGCGAGCGCCCTCGCCCCCGCGCCACGGGGCTCGATCTCCTGGACCACGAGCTGGTAGCGGCCGCGGGGCGCGTAGATCTCGATGCGCCCCCACGCCACCACGTCCGTGCCGTCGCGCAGGTCGAACTTCACCTTTCGCGCCGTCGAGGCCCAGATGACCGCGTCGATGGCGGCGTCGGCGTCCTTCAACCCGAAGTAGAGGTGGCCGCTCTGCTGGCGGCGGAGGTTGCCGACCTCGCCGCCCACCCACACGTCCTGGAAGGCGGGCTCCACGGCCCCCTTGAGCCGCCGGGTCAGCTCCCCGACCGTGAGGACGTGGGGCACCCGGGGCGGGGGCCGGTCGAAGAGCCCGGGCATGGCGGGAGGGGGGGGGCGCCGCATCGGGTCTCTACTTACCGCGCCGCCCCGACGCGGTCACCGGCCCAGGCGACGAAGCTCGGCGGGGGCGAGCATCCAGACCAGGCGGGCGGCGCCGGCACGGGGCCGATCGCCCAGATCGAGCAGGCAGGCGCCCGACTTCTTGAGTGCGAGGAACGGCTCCGGCGTCCGGGCGAGAAGCCAGCAGGCGACCCGCCCCAGCTGGGGCTCGTGCCCCACCAGGGCGACGAGCTCGACCGGCCGGGAGGATGCGAGCCAGGAGGTGACCGCGACGGGCGGCTCCCCCGGAGCGATTGCCGGGAGGACCTCCGGGGCCCCGGAGCGGAAGGCGCGGGCCAGCTCCGCGGCGGTCTCGACGGCCCGCACGAGCGGGCTCGTGGCGATCACCCCCGGCGGATCGAGCACGCGGGAGAGCCCCTTCAGGGCGGCCCGGGTCCGTTCACGACCCTCGGCGGTGAGAGGGCGCGACCCGTCGTCCTTCCCGAGCGCCCTCCAGGCCACCCGGTCCTCCGCTGGGCCGTGCCGGACGAGAAGGAGCCTCACGGCGCCCCCTTCAGCAGCGGCCGCTTCAGCGGCCGCAACACCCGCAGCCGCTCGAGCACCTCGTCGACCTCGTCCTGGGACCGCAAGCGCCACCGGGCCTCCGTCCTCCCCGCCCCCACCCTCACCCCGACCACCCGGGGCGCCCCGATCCGGAAGACGTCCTCGTCGGTCCGGTCGTCCCCCAGGAAGAGGGCCACGTCGAGCCTGCGCCGCGCCAGGATGCTCAGGATGGCGTCCCCCTTGGTGGGGAAGCTCGCGGGGATGACGTTCAGGACCTTCTTGCCCGGAAGGAGCCTCGCCCCGCGGAGGTGCCGCGCGGCCGCCCCCACCGCCCGCCCCACCCGCCTCCAGTCCTCCCCCATCCCGAAGTGAATGGAGAGGGTCGAGCGCTTGTGCTCCACGTGCCAGCCCGGGAATCCGGCGAGCCGGCGCCCGATCTCCCGCTCCCAGCCGGCCACCTGCGCGAGGACCGCACGCGGGACGGCGACCGCCCGCCCCAGCTCGAAGCCGTGGTTCCCCACCCGAAGGAGGTCCCGGCCCGGCGCCAGGCGCGAGAGGTCGCGGAAGGCGCGGCCGGATACCACCGCCACCGGGTAGCGGCGGGCGAGCTCCCCGAGGAGCCGGGCTGTCCGGGGGCGCATGGTCCGGCCGTCGGGGGCGGTGACGAGCGGGGCGAGCACGCCGTCGTAGTCGAAGGCGACGAGGAGGCGGGCCGCGGCCAGTTCCGCGAGGACGGGGGCCCGTGCCCCGGCAAGGAAGTCGTTCCGCATCCCGGATCAACGTACAATCCCGACGCTTGGCGCGCATCCTCATCGTGGACGGGGACCCAGCTTCCCGGGAATCACTCGAACGCGCCCTCGGTGACGAGGGGCTCGACGTGGCCGTGGCCGCCGACGCCGAGGCCGCCTGGGAGGCCTTCTCCGCCTTCGATCCCCAGGTCGCCGTGCTCGGCCGCCGCCTTCCCCGCACCGACGTGGAGGAGCTCATCATCCGGATGCGCCGGGGCACACCGGGCATCGTCTTCGCCTCCCCGGTCGAGCCCTTCGCCGAGATGGCGCGCCGCCTGCGGATCCAGCTCGGGGCTCCGGCCCCGCGCCCCGTCGTGGCGGATCCGGACTCCCCTTCCCCGGGGACCGCGCGCGTGCTCGCCCGCCCGCCGGTGGAGAGCGGGCAGCTCGCCTTCGGGTCGCTCGCCGACCTCCTGGCGCGCCTCTGGCGCGCGGGCGCCGACGGCATCGTCGCGCTCGATGGGCCTGCCGGGGCCGACCGGATCTTCCTCCTGCGCGGCACGCCGGTGGCGGTGCAGCTCGCGGGTGCGTCCGGGGGAGACGGTCTCGAACGCGGGCTCGCCTCCCTCTGCGCCCGCACCGAGGGGCCGTTCGCCTTCCACCCCGGGTCCGACTTCGCCGCCGACGTCCGCGGGGAGCGGGCTCCGGCCCTCGCGCCGCTCCTCGCCGGGCTCCGCCTCTCGGCCGACGAGCCCTCGTTCGCAGCGTCGCTCGAGGGCTGCCGGCCACGCCTGGCCCGATGCGCCGCCACGTCCGGATCGCTGGTCCGGGAGCTCGCCCTCGGACCGGAGGACGCCTCGACCGTGGCGGCGATGGACGGGACCGTGGCGGTGGACGTGCTGCTCCGTCGACCGGGTCGCCCGGCGTCGCTCCTGTGGTTCCTGCTCCGGACCGGGGGGGCCCAGCTCACGACCGCCGAAGCCGTTACCCGCGTGGGGACGGAACCGCCCGCTCCAGCGTGAACCGCACCACGTCGGCGAGCGCCCCGATGAACTCGGGGTGAACCCCGACCGCGGCGGCGCGGTGGTACTCGAGCGCCCCACCCTCGCGGGCCGCCTCGGCCGCCAGCATGTCCATGTCGTAGAGGGTCTCGAGGTGCTCCGAGACGAAGGCGATGGGGTGCGTCACCACGGCGCGCCCCCGGGAGTTGGCGGCCAGCCACTCGCTGGTGTCCGGCCCCAGCCACTTCGCCGGGCCGACCTTGCTCTGGTAGGTGACCTGGAACTGCTTCACGCCCGCGAGCAGGGCGGTTCCCCGGGCGCTCTTCTCGACCTCGCCCGGGTAGGGATCGCCCTTGCGCACCTGGCTCATGGGGAGCCCGTGGGCGCTGAAGACGACCAGCAGATCCTTCCGGTTCTCCGGCTTCACCTTGGCGATGGCGTCCCGAAGCGTGGCCGCCGAGGCCTCGAGGTAGCGGGGGTTGTCCGGGTAGCTGCAGATCTCGAAGAGCGGCTTCTCGCGCGGCCAGAGGCGGCGCATCTCGCGAAGCGAGCTCGTGGTGGTGGCGTTCGCGAACTGCGGATAGAGCGGCAGCGACACCGCCTGCTCGGCCCCCGCCGCGAGCGCCGCGCGGATCCCCTCCTGCGTGTTCGGGTGTCCGCAGCGCATGGCCAGGTGGACGGTGAAGTCCGGGCCGAGGGCGGCCTCGAGCGCGCGGGCCTGTGCCTCGGTGCCCTCGACGAGCGGCGATCGCCCGCCGATGAGCTGGTACTTCTCCGCCGAGGAGGGGGCCCGCAGCTTGCTGATGAGCTTGGCGAAGAGCGGACGGAACGGCCCGAACGGCGCGGTCACCACCAGGGGATCGGCGAAGAGCTCGTAGAGGTAGGGCTCCACCTCGGCGAGGTTCCGCGGCCCGCCCAGGTTCATGAGGAAGACGGCGGTCTTCATCTCAGACCGTCCGGGAGAAGGTCTGCTTCTTGTCGGCGGCGCGCCTGGGCAGGTAGGCGTCGAACATCATCGCCACGTTGCGGACCAGGAGCTGCCCCACCGGGGTGACATGGAGCACGTCCCCGTCGAAGGTGACGAGGCCGTCGGAGACGAGCTCCGGGAGCCCCGGCTTCATGCAGGCCTCGATCTCGGCCCGGGCCGCGGCGCCAAATTTCTCCGTGACCTCCCGGAGGTCGAGGCGCAGGAGGCACATCACCCGGTTGATGACGTGCCGGCGCATGACGTCGTCGTCGTTCACCGACGCGCCCTTCACCACGGGGAGGACGCCGGCCTCGACCTTCTCGGCCCAGTCCTTGAGCCGGTGGGCATTCTGCGCGTAGGCGCCGCCCAGGTCGGAGATGGAGGTCATGCCGAAGGCGATGGTGTCGTCGGCGGGACGCACCGTGTAGCCCTGGAAGTTGCGGGTGAGCACCCCCTCGTCCTGGGCGCGGGCCATCTCGTCGGTCTCGAGGGCGAAGTGGTCGAGGCCGATGAGCCGGTACCCCGATCCGGTGAAGGTCTTCACCGCGTCGAAGAAGAGGGCCACCCGCTCGGAGGTCTTGGGCAGCGCCGCCTCGGGGAGGAGCCGCTGGTGCGGCTTCACCCAGGGTACGTAGGCGAAGCCGAACACCGCCAGCCGGTCGGGATGGATGGCGAGGATCCGCTCCAGCGTTCGCTTCCAGGTCTCGGGCGTCTGGTAGGGCAGCCCGTAGATGAGGTCGAGGTTCACGCCCTTGAAGCCGTTGGCCCGGGCGGCCGCCACCAGGTCGGCGGTCTCCTTCTCGCCCTGGATGCGCCCCACCGTCTCCTGCACCTTGGGGTCGAAGTCCTGGACGCCCATGGAGATGCGGTTGAAGCCCAGGGCGGCCAGCGCGTCGATCTGGGAGCGGGTGGTGATGGCCGGATCGATCTCCACGGCCTTCTCCCCGTCCTTCGCGAACGTGAAGTGGCGGGTGATGATCTCGTGGCAGCGGGCGAGTTGCTTCTCGTCGAGGAAGGTCGGCGTGCCGCCGCCCCAGTGGAGCTGCGTGAAGGTCCGCCGGTTGGGGAGGTGCTTCGCCACCAGCGCGACCTCCTTCTCGAGCACGTCGAGGTAGGCGTCGGCGCGCGTCCGGTCGTGGGTGGCGACCACGTTGCACCCGCAGAACCGGCACATCTCCCGGCAGAACGGGAGGTGGACGTAGATCGAAAGCGGTCCCTTCGCCCCGTCGGCGCGGGCCAGGTGCTCGGCGAACTGCGCCGGACCGAGGGCGTCGGTCCACTCCGGCGCGGTGGGGTAGCTCGTGTACCGCGGGCCGGGGCGGTCGTACTTCTGGATGAGCTCTGGCGACGGGATGGAGATCACGGCTCACCCCCGGGGGACGGGGAAGGCGTGGACCGCATCCACCACCGCCTTGACGTTCTCCGGCGGGGTGGGCGGGGTGATGCCGTGCCCGAGGTTGAAGACGTAACCGGGGCGGCGGCTCCCCTCTTCCAGGAGCTTGCGGGTCCGCTCGAGGAGCAGCGCCTTCGGCCCGAGCAGCAGGATCGAGTCGAGGTTTCCCTGCATGGCGAGATCGGGCGCCAGGGCGCGGGCCTCGGCGATGGGGATGCGCCAGTCGACGGAGAGGACGTCGTACCCGAGCTTCGCCATCGGGGCGATGTGGGTGCTCGTGGTGGTGGAGAAGAGGATGGAGGGCACGCCGAGCGGCCGGACGGCCTCGGCGATGCGGGCCAGGTACGGGAAGACGTAGGCCTCGAGGTCCTCGCGCCCCAGCTCGCCGAGCCAGCTCTCGAAGATCTGGACGGCCTGGGCGCCGGCCTCGATCTGGGCCTGGAGCTGCACGATGGCCGCCCGGGTCAGCTTCTCGAAGAGGGCGTGGGCCGCCGCCGGGTCGGTGTAGAGGAGCGTCTTCAGGCGCGTGAAGCCCTGGCTGCCCCCCTCGACCGCGTAGCTCGCAACGGTGAACGGGCCGCCGACGAAGCCGATGAGCGGCACCCGTCCGGCCAGCGTCTTCTGGATGGCCTGGATCCCGGCTGCGACGTAGGGGAGGTCGCGGGCCGGGTCGGGGATCTTGAGTGCGTCGACGTCGGCGCGGGTGCGCACCGGGTTCGCGATCTTGGGCCCGCCGTCCCCCTTGCCCTTCTCACCCTTCTCGAAGGAGAGGTCGAGCCCCATGGCGGGGAGGTGGATGAGGATGTCGGAGAAGAGGATGGCCGCGTCGAACCCGAACTCGTCGATGGGGGAGGCGGTGACCTGGGCGATGAGCTCCGGGGAGTGGCAGAGCTCGAGGAAGCCGACCTTCTGCCGGACCGCGCGGTAGGTGGGCTGGTACCTGCCGGCCTGGCGCATCATCCAGACGGGGATGCGGTCGACGGGGAGGTTGCGGCAGGCGCGCAGGAAGCGGTGGGTCGGCTCGTTCTGGATCGGGCTCATCGGGCGGGGTTCATAGCACGACGCCCCGGGAGGGGCTACACCGAGCGGGGTCGCCCGGGGGTGGCCTTGGACCCCGTCCAGGGTGCCGCCGGCCACCGGGGCACGCCGCTCCTCGCAGCACGTCCTCGGGCCCGGGCGTCGCCTCGGCCACATGGCGCCGGACCACACCGCTCGCGAAGTCGCCCGGGCCGGCGCCCCTGCGGGCAGCTCGTCGCGGCATGCCCCCTGGCCGGCTGGCGGAGCGACGGGGGAAGGCGACTCCCGCGCACCCCCGTTTCCGTTGGGGGGGGGCGGCGGCTCCCGCGCGTCCCCCGGTTCCGTTGGGGGGGGGCGGCGGCTCCCGCGCGTCCCCCGGTTCCGTTTGGCGGCGGGGGGGGGGGACGGGCCGGCGGGGCTTCATCCCCCGACTCGCCACGGCCGGTCGCGTCGCGGGGCCCGCCAGTGCGCCAGGCGCCCCGGGACGCCTCGGCGCGCCGCGCCTCCGCAGCGGGCGCCGATCCGGTCTCGCTCGGGACCGGTGTCGTCGGCGCCAGCCGGCCGCAGCAAGCCCGGACCGCGAGGACCCGCGCGGCCAGCGACGAGGCGGGCCACGGGGCGCCGGCACCGCGGAGGACCCCCGCGACCCGGCGGGAACACTACCCGGGAAGGAGCGCCGCCCGGACCGCGGCGCCCCCCGCCCCCGTCACCCGCACCGTCTTCCGCCGGCCCGAGTCGCCGCGCTCGATCGACACGTCCGACCGGCGCGCGCCGAGCGCCCCCGCCAGGAAGTCGACCAGGGCCTGGTTCGCCTCCCCGTCGACGGGGGGCGCGGCCAGCTGCACCTTGAGACGGCCGTCGTGCACGCCCACGACCCGGGTCCGGGACGCCCGCGGCTGGACCAGGATCTCCAGGAGCACCGCCCCCGGGACCTCGCGGAGCCAGGGCATCAGCGCAGCCCGACGAGCGCGATCTTCGCCTTGTCGGCCCGGCGGACCATCTCGTCGAGGTCCATGACCAGGGTGGTCCCGGCCTCGACGGCGAGGACCTGGCAGCCCGACTCCTTCATCGAGTCGACCGTGTCCGGCCCCACCGCGGGCAGGTCGAAGCGCCGGTCCTGGGTGGGCTTCACCGCCTTCACCACGACCGCCCCCTCCTTGGCCAGCTCGCCCCCGCGCCGGATGCAGGCGTCGGTGCCCTCGAGGGCCTCCACCGCGACGGCGACCCGGTCCTTCACCACCACCGTCTGCCCCAGGTCGAGCCGCCCGATGGCGCGGGCCAGCTCGAGACCGTAGCGGGCATCGGCCCACTGCTCCTCGGTGGGCTCGCGCTTCCCCATCACGCCCTCCCGGGCCAGCCGATCCTGCAGGAAGAGGGAGGGGTCGCCCACCGGAAGCCCGCGATCCTCGAGCGCCCCCGCGATGGCCCGCAGCACGCTGTCGTCGGTCTTCACCGCGAGCCGGGCCAGGATCTGGAGGCCCAGGGCGTCGAGCCACGCGTCCCGGAAGAACCGGGCCTTGGTGATCCCGCCCAGCATCACCACCTGCGTGCAGCCGGCCCCCTTCAGGACCTCGAAGACCTTGCCGAACTGTCCGAGCTTCACCCAGGTGCAGGCGTCGACCGCCTTCTCCAGGGCCGGATCGGTCTGGTTCACGTGGGCGGCCGCGACCACCCGGTGGCCGGCGCGGCGCGCACTCTCGGCGAAGAGGATGGGGAAGCGTCCGCCGCCGGCGATGAGGCCGATGGTGGCCACTACCGCATGATCCCCCGCTCGGACCCCTCGATGAACTTCACCCAGTGTGCGATCTCGGGGTGCCCGCCCATCTCGGCGCGGACCTGGGCCAGCGCCTCCTGGAGCGGCAGCTTGGACCGGAAGACGATCTTGTAGGCGTTCTTCACGCGCCCGATCTGCTCCTCGGTGAAGCCGGCGCGCTGCAGCCCGATGAGGTTGACGCCCATGACCTCCCCGCGCGGGCCGGAGACCATGAGGTAGGGGGCCACGTCCATGTTCACGCCGGTGATGCCGCCCACGTAGGCGAGCCGGCCGATGCGCGAGAACTGCTGCACCGCCGAGACGCCGCCGAAGATGACGCCGTCCTCGGCCTCGACATGGCCGGCCAGCGCGCAGAAGGTGGCCACGATGCAGCGGTCGCCCAGCTGGACGTCGTGGGCCACGTGGGCCGACGCCATGATGAGGCACTGGTTGGCGAAACGGGTCACCCCGCCGCCGCCGACGGTCCCGGTGTGGACCGAGGCGAACTCGCGGACCATGTTCCCGTCGCCCATCTCGAGCCGGGTGTCCTCGCCGCGGTACTTGAGGTCCTGCGGGGGCGCGCCCACCACGGCGTGGGCGAAGATCCGGTTGCCGGTCCCGAGCGTGGTGTTGCCCTCGACGACGGCGTGCGCGCCCACGGTGTTGCCCGGGCCCATGCGGACCCTGGGGCCGATGATGGCGTAGGGCCCGATCTCGCAGCTGGGGTGGAGCTCGGCGCCGGACGAGACGATGGCGGTGGGATGGATGGCCATGGCTACTTGCCCTTCGTCCGGTCGACGAGCATGGCCATGTAGTCGGCCTCGGCGACGACCTCGCCGTCGACCTTGCCCACCCCCCTCGTCTTCCAGATGGGACCCTTCTGCCTCACGACCTCGACGTGGAGTTCCAGCCGGTCGCCGGGCACCACCGGCTTGCGGAAACGCGCGTTGTCGATGGCCATGAGGTAGGTGACCTTGTTGGACGTGTCCTCGGTCATCGAGGCCTTGACGAGCAGCCCGGCGGCCTGGGCCAGCGCCTCCAGGATGAGGACGCCCGGCATGACCGGGTGGCCGGGGAAGTGGCCGCCGAAGAAGGGTTCGTTCACGGTCACGCACTTCACCGCCACGAGCTTCTTCCCGGGGTCCATCGAAAGGACCCGGTCGACGAGCAGGAACGGGTAGCGGTGCGGGAGGATGGCCTCGATGGCGTTCACGTCCATGAGGATGCCGGGCTTCTCGCTCATTTTTCCTCCTGGAGCTTCTTCATGGTCTTCTCGAGTTCCCGAACCCGCTTCACCAGCGCCGGAAGGGCCCGGAGCGCGGCCGATTCCCGCAGCCAGTCCCGGTGCGGCACGGCCGGGTAGCCGGAGTAGACCTCGCCCGCCGGCACGTCGTTGTGGACCCCCGCCTTGGCCCCGAACCGGGCCCCGTCGCCGATGGAGAGATGGCCGACGATGCCGACCTGGCCCCCCATGGCCACGCCCATGCCGACCTTGGTCGACCCGGAGATCCCGGTCTGGGCGGCGATGAGGGAGAGCGGGCCGATCTCGACGTTGTGGGCCAGCTGCACCAGGTTGTCTATCTTGGCGCCCCGCCGGACCACGGTCCGGCCCAGCGTGGCCCGGTCGACACAGGAGTTGACGCCCAGCTCGACGTCGTCCTCGATCTCGGCGATCCCCGACTGCGGCACCTTCACGTGGCGCGGGCCCGAGCCGTCCCCCTCCATGTCGAAGGCGAAACCGAAGCCGTCGCCACCCAGGACCGCCCCCGGCTGCAGGATGCAGCGGTTGCCCACCACGCACCGGTCGCCCACCACCACGTTGGGGTGGAGGATGCAGTCGTCGCCGACCCGCGCTCCGTGCCCCACCACCACCCCCGGGAAGAGGATGGTCCGGGCCCCGATGGTCGCGCCGCGGCCGACGAAGGCGAGCGCCTGGACCTCGGCGCTCGGGTCGACGACCGCGCCCTCCAGGATCACCGCCTGCGGCGAGATCTCCGGAACCGACTCGCGGGGCGGGTGGAAGAGGGTCGAGATCCGGGCGAAGGCCAGGTAGGCGTTGCCCGAACGCAGGACGGTGCGCCCCGGGGCCACCTGCTCCCCCTCGCCGACGATGACCGCCCCGGCGCGGGTGGCCGCGAACTCGGCCACGTATCTACGGTTCGAGAAGAAGGAGATGTCGGACGGGCCCGCCTCCTCGAGCGGCATGACCCGCTCGATGCGGATGGACCCGTCCCCCTCGACCCGACCGCCGACCCGATTCGCCAGCTCGGCGAGGCTGAAGTGCACGGAACCTCCTACTTCGTCGCGGGAGCCGGCGCGGCCTTCGGGGCAGCGGCCTTCTTGGCCGGGGCGCCCGCCTTGTACTTGGCGTTGTACCGCCGGACGAGCTCCTGCGTCATGTTGGCCGACTGCGGGGCCACCATGAGCCCGGCGTTCTGCTGCTCGAAGACGTACCCGTAGCCCTCGGCGGTGGCGATGTCCTTGATGACGGCCTCCATCTTGTCGAAGATGACCTTCATCATGTCGCGCTCGCGCTCCTGCAGATCCTTCTGCATCTGCCCGTAGAGCTGCTGCAGCTCGTTGACCTTGCGCTCGAACTCGATGGCCTTCTCCCGCTTGGCGTCGTCGGACATGACGACCATCTGCTTGTCGAGGTCCTCCTTCATCCGCTTCAGCTCGTTCTGCTTGTCGTCGAGCGTCTTCTGCTTGGCGTCGAACTCCTTCTTGAGCGTGTCGCGGGCGGCCTTGCCCTCGTCGACCTCGCTGACGGCCTGCTGGAGGTTGACGTAGCCGATCTTGAGCTCGGCGGCCCGGGAGGCCTGGGGAACGGCGATCGCCAGCGCGATGGCGGCGAGGACTGGGACGTTGCGCATGATCTCTCCTCTTGTTTCGGTCAGAAGAAGCTGCCGATGGTGAACTGGAAGTCGACGGGGGCGTCGATGTAGGCGCCGGTCACGGGGTCAACCCGGCGGTTCAGCGGGAATCCCCACTCGAAGCGGAGCGGGCCGATGGGGCTGAACCACCGGAAGCCGAAGCCCCACGCCTTGTAGAGGCCGAGGGGAACGGCGGGATCGATGTAGATACCGGGCGAGTAGGCGTTGCCCATGTCGAAGAAGACCACGGCCCGGATGCCCATCTTCTCGACGATGGGGTACTCGAGCTCGAAGTTCATCACCAGCTGCTTGTTGCCGCCCACCTGGAGCAGCCGCATGGCGGAGTCGGGGTTGGTGCTCGAGCCCACCGGCGCCAGCGGGGAGATGGAGTAGAGCCGGTAGCCGCGGACGGTGTTCACGCCGCCGACGTAGTAGAGCTCGGACACCGGGACCGGGTTGTTCTCGTCCCAGCCGCGGATCACGCCGGCCAGCAGCCGGAACCGGCCGGTCAGCCCCTGCCAGATCTCCTGGTAGAAGCGGAACTCGATGGTCTCCCGGTAGAAGAGGTTCACCTGCGAGCCGAAGATCGCCGCCGGCGCCAGGAAGGGCGGGGCCAGGTCGATGGAGGCGGAGAGGTAGAAGCCGCGGGTGGGGAAGAGCCGGTTGTCGCGCCGGTCCCAGGCGATGGAGAAGCGCGCCGCGCTGGTCACGCCGGACCGGAAGCGGTTGTAGAGCAGCAGGTCCTGGACGGACGAGGTGACCCGGATGCGCTCCAGCGTGTAGGTCAGGAAGAAGCGCAGGTCCTCGAGCTTGGAGAGCCCGGGCAGGAACCACGAGAGGCCGGCCAGCTCGTAGCCCCAGGTGAGCGAGCCGCCGATCGCACCACGCGTGAAGTTGGCGTAGAGGTTCTCGTTGGCGTAGATGTCGAAGGCGAAGGTCCACTTGGTGTCGAGGAAGTACGGCTCGACGAACTGGATCTGGCCGAGCTGCCGCAACGACGACCACTGCACCTGGAGGGACAGGGTCTGTCCCCAGCCGAACAGGTTGTTCTGGCTGATCTGCGCGGTGAGGATGAAGTTCTCGTAGGAGGAGAACCCGGCCCCGATCTGGAACGTCCCGGTGGCCTTCTCCTTCACCTCGACGACCGCGACGATGCGGTCCTCGGCGCTCCCCTTCTTGGTGGAGATCTCGACGGTCTCGAAGTAGCCGAGCGCGGTGATGCGCTGCTTCGAGATCTTGATGGCCGAGGCGCTGTAGAGATCGCCCTCGTAGATGCGCAGCTCGCGCCGCACCACCTTGTCGCGGGTCTTCTGGTTGCCCTGGACCTCGATGCGCTCGAAGAAGACCTTCTGGCCGGGCTGGACGTCGAAGGTGAGCCCCAGGGTGCGGGCCTTGGGATCGAGGGCCGTCACCGGGTTCACGTTGACGTAGGCGTAGCCCATGTCCTTGTAGAAGTCGGCCACCGCGAAGAGGTCGTGGCCCACCTTGGAGCGCACGAAGAGCTGCCCCTCGGCCGACTGCAGGAGCTGGGGCAGGAAGGGGCGCATCCCCAGCAGCTCGCCGGAGAAGTCGAGCTTGCCGACGGTGTACTGCTCCCCTTCCTCGATGGGGATGCTGATGAAGAGGCTGGTGCGGTCCGGGCTGAGCGCGATGGTGGGCTTGCCCACCTTGGCGCTCACGTAGCCGCGCTCGAGGTAGACCGCCTGGATGGCCTGGAGGTCGCGGGTGAAGGCGTCCTCCTTGTAGGTCCCCACCGACGACAGGAAGGCGAGGTAGCTCCCCTCCTGGGTCTGCATGAAGGGGAGGATCTCCTCCTTGGGAACCTTGTCGTTGCCCAGGAAGTGGATGCGCCGGACCTGGACCTTGGCCCGCTCGTTGACCACGAAGACCACCACCACCTGGTTGTCGGGGCGGTCCTCCATCCGGAAGGTGACGTCGGCCAGGTAGAAGCCCTTCTCGGTGTACTTCTCCTGGATCTTCTTCACCGTCTTGCGGACGGTGGTGAGGTCGAGGATGGCGTAACGCTTGACCTCGATCGCCTCCTTGAGGTCGTCGGCCGAGATCTCGTCGTTGCCCTCGATCTTGAAGTCCTGGACCGAGGGCTTCTCCACCACCTTCACCACCAGCGTCGGGCGGGAGGGCGAGCCCTTCTCCTCGATGGCGACGTCGGAGAAGTAGCCGAGCTTCATCACGGCCCGGACGTCGGCCTGGAGGGACTTGCCGTCGACCGGCGAGCCGACCTTGGTGGTCATGGCCGCCTTGACGGCGTCGATCTCGACGCGCCGGTTGCCCTCCACCTCGATGGCGCCGACGACGGGCCCGGTCGGCTCGGGTGCCGGTTCGGCGGCCTCGGCAGGCGCGACCCCGGGCGCGACGGCGGACGGGACGGGCGCGGGCGCGAGGGCGGGCGCGGACGGCGCCGGCTGGATCGGAGCGGGCGCAACCGACTGGGCGCGCGCAGCCGCCGGACCGGCAAGCAGGCACACGAGCGCGACGATGGGGAGGGAGCTCCTCACGAAGCCGCGGAATCTAGTGCATGCCCGGGAAAACCTCAAAGGCAATTGGCTGTCCTTTCGCGACCCTAGGCCAGCCGGCCTGCCAGCAGGCGGACCCGGCGTCCCAGCGACTCGGCGAGCTTCTCGTTGTGGGTCACCACGACCCCGGTGATCCCGAGCTCCCGGTTCAGCTGCTGGAGCAACTCGTGGATGCCCTCGGCGGTTTGTGGATCCAGGTTTCCGGTGGGCTCGTCGGCGAGAAGGAGGCGGGGCTGGAGGACGAGCGCCCGGGCGAGCGCGACCCGCTGCTGCTCCCCTCCCGAGAGCTCCCCGGGGCGGTGCGACAGCCGTCCCGAGAGCCCCACCCGGGCGAGGCTCTCCTCGGCCCGCCGGCGCGCCTCCGGCCGGGGGAGCCGCCGGACCAGCCCCGGCATCATGGCGTTCTCGAGGGCGGTGAACTCCGGCAGGAGGTGGTGGCTCTGGAAGACGAACCCCACCGAATCGTTGCGGAACCGGGCCCGCTCCCCGTCGTCGAGCGCGGCCAGGTCGCGCCCCTCGAAGACCACCCGCCCGGCCGTGGGGACGTCGAGCGCCCCCACCAGGTGGAGGAATGTGCTCTTCCCGGCCCCGGACGGCCCGGTGAGCGCCACCATCTCCCCGGCCTCGATGGTGAGGCTCACCCCGTGCAGCACCTCGAGCCGGCGCCCGCCGGTCAGGTAGGCCTTGGACAGCCCCTCGATCTCGAGCAGGGGGGCCATCACTCGCCCCGGAGCCCTTCGACCGGCTCGAGCCGGGCGGCGCGCGTGGCCGGGTAGATCGTGGCGAGGTACGAGAGCGCGACGGCGGCGAGCGCCACCAGCGCGAAGTCGCCCGCGTCCACGAGCACCGGCAGGTGGCTGATGTAGTAGACCTCCGGGTCGAGCGGGATCCCCACCCGGGAGACGAGCGCGGTGGTGCCGAGCCCGAGGAGGAGCCCGAACCCGGTGCCCACGACGCCGATGGCGAGCCCCTCGGCCACGAAGATCTTCATGATGCTCGTGGTGGTGGCCCCCATGGAGCGGAGCACCGCGATCTCGCGGGTCTTCTCGAGCACCAGCATGACGAGCGTCGCCACCACGATGAAGCTCGCCACCAGCATGATGAAGCCCAGGATCACGGCCATGGCGATCCGCTCCATCATGAGCGCCGAGAAGAGGTTGCGGTTCATCTCTCCCCAGTCCTTGGTGCGGAAGG
Organism: uncultured Anaeromyxobacter sp.; assembly: GCA_903904005.1. Taxonomy (GTDB): domain Bacteria; phylum Myxococcota; class Myxococcia; order Myxococcales; family Anaeromyxobacteraceae; genus CAIOAK01. Next base: position 26,770 of record CAIVAR010000016.1, on the reverse strand, counting down.
GGTAGCCCTCCAGCGCGGCCAGGACCTTGCGCATCACCGGCCGGGCCGCGTTCACGTCCTTCACCTTGAGCTCCAGCCCGGTCACCGAGTCGCCCGCGCCGAAGAAGCGCTGCGCCTCGGCCAGCTGGAGGTAGGCGAACTTGGCGTCGTACTCGTAGAAGCCGCTGTAGAGGAGCCCGGCCACGCGGAAGGGGCGGCTCTTCGGCTGTGGGCCGGCCGGCCCGATGTCGCCGAACGGGGAGACCACGTTGACCACGTCCCCCACCCCGACCCGCAGCCCGCGGGCCAGCTCCCGGCCGAGCAGGATTCCGGGGAGCTTTTCCCCGGGTGCGGCCTCGGGTGCGACCTCGGGGGCGACCCCGGCGGCGGCCCCACCCGCCCCGCCGCCCTCGAGCGCCTCCTTGAGCCCCTGGCGCGCCCGCGCCGGCGGGATCTCGGCGGGCCGGTCCAGCCACTCGAGCTTGCCCTCCTCCAGGCTGCGCGGGATCTCGGTGACCTTGCCCAGCGTGGAGGTGTCGACCCCCTTCAGGATGGAGCCGGTCAGGTTCTGCCCGGCCGAGAGCATCACCTCGGCGTAGAGGAAGGGGGTGGAGGCGGCCACGCCCGGCACCGAGAGCACCCGGTCCTGCGTGGCGCGCCAGTCGGTGAAGTCGTTCTGTCCGTACTTGAGGACCACCCCGTGCGCGTGGGCCCCCAGGATCTTGGACTTGAGGTCCTGCTCGAAGCCGCTCATCACCGAGAGCACCACGGTGAGGGCCCAGACCCCGGTGGCCACGCCGCCGATGGAGATGAGGGTCATGAGCATGGTGGCGGGGAGGCGGGGGCGATCGTGGGGCTCGCCGGCCGCCGCGGCGCGGCGGGCCTTGCGGTCCTGCCAGGCCGACCAGGCGATGCCGGCGAGGAGGCCGGGCACGACGCCGGTGACCACGATGAGGAAGAGCGCCCCCAGGGTCCGGGCGTGGAGCCGCAGGTGGCTCCGAGCCACGAAGAGCTCCCAGCCCATCGACGGGTCGAACCGGCCCGACCCGGTGAGCAGGAAGGCGGCGGTCGAGCCCAGGAAGGCGAGCGCCCCCGACGTCCCGCACACGAGGAGGAGCCCGGCGGTGAGCACCACCTGCCCCTGGTACTGCCAGGCGTGGAGCACGAGCGGGAGGCCGCGCAGCAGGGGGAGCAGGAAGACCAGCGGGCCGAGGGCGAGGGCCAGGAGGAGCAGGAAGGCGGCCACCGTCTCGTAGAAGGCGATGCGGCGCCCGGCCACCGCCGCGGCGGCCCCTCCCCCGAGCGCCCAGGCGGCCCCGGCGGCGACGGCGAGCCCCGAGGCCGTGCCGGCCGGCAGCCCCATCCGGTCCGACAGGAAGACGTGGCCGAGACCGGCCACCACCGGCGCGCCGATCACGGCGGCGGCCGAGAGCCCGAAGGAACGCCAGGAGAAGACCGGCGGCACCGTCACTCCCGCGGCTTGAGCAGCGGGAACAGGATCACGTCGCGGATGGAGGGTGAGTCGGTGAGCAGCATGGCCACCCGGTCGATGCCGATCCCCTCCCCGGCGGTGGGCGGCATCCCGTGCTCGAGGGCCCGGACGAAGTCCTCGTCGAAGGGCATGGCCTCCTCGTCCCCGGCGGCGCGGGCCGTGAGCTGCGCCTCGAAGCGGGCCCGCTGGTCGCCCGGGTCGTTCAGCTCGCTGAAGGCGTTGGCCACCTCCATGCCGGCCACGAACATCTCGAACCGGTCGACGAGGCGGGGGTCCGCGTCGCGGCGCCGGGAGAGCGGGCTCGTCTCGATGGGGAAGTCGACCACGAAGGCGGGGCGGTCGACGGGCAGCTCGTGCTCGCAGAAGATCTCGAAGGCGAGCGCGATGGCCTCCCCCGGCGAGGCCCGCGAGGCCTTCTCGAGCTTCCAGGCATCCTCGCTGTCCCCCTCGCGGGTGGCCGCGCGGGAGAGGGCCTCGGAGAGCCCCCGGCCGGAGAGCGCGTCCTCGGGCGAGAGCCCGAGCGCGCTGGCGCCCATCTCCAGCATGGAGACGCGCGGGAAGGGCGGCGTGAAGTCGATGACCTTGCCCTGGAACGTCACCTTGGGTGAACCAGTGACCTTCGTCGCCAGCTCGAGGAAGAGCGCCTCGGTGAGGGCCATGAGGTCCTCGTGGGTGGCGTAGGCCTGGTAGAACTCGATGGTCGTGAACTCGGGGTTGTGGCGCCGATCGATCCCCTCGTTGCGCCAGATGCGCCCGATCTCGTAGACCCGCTCCAGTCCGCCCACCACGAGCCGCTTGAGGTGGAGCTCGGTGGCGATGCGCAGCTTGAGGTCGAGCCCGAGCGCGTTGTGGTGGGTCTCGAAGGGGCGGGCCGCGGCGCCGCCGGCCTCCTCCGGCTTGTGGAGGGTCGGGGTCTCCACCTCCAGGTAGCCGCGCTCGTCGAGGAAGCGCCGGATGGTGGAGACGATGCGGGCGCGCTTCTCGAAGGTGTCCTTCACCCCGGGCGTGGCCACCAGGTCGAGGTAGCGCTGCCGGTAGCGCTGCTCGACGTCGGCGAGGCCGTGCCACTTCTCGGGGAGCGGCCGGATCGCCTTGGTGAGGATGGTGAAGGTGGCCGCCTCGACGGTGAGCTCACCGGTCTTGGTGCGGGTGGCCGGACCGCGGGCCGCGATCACGTCCCCCACGTCGAGGAGCTTGAAGATCTCGAAGGTCGGCTCGCCGACCCGGTCCTTCTTCACCCAGACCTGGATCTCGCCCGAGCGGTCGCGGACCTTGAGGAAGGCCGCCTTGCCGAAGCTGCGCACCGCGATCACGCGCCCGGCCACCGACCAGTCGCCCGGGTCCCGCCCGATCTCGTCGGGGGGCGCCTCCCCGTAGCGCGCGTGGAGGTCGCGGGCCAGGTGGGCCGGGACGTGGCCGTTCCCGTAGGGGTTCACGCCGAGCTGCCGCAGCTGCTCGGCCTTCTTCAGCCGCTGCGCCACGATCTCGCGTTCGGTGGCTCCCAGCTCCTCGGACATCGGATGCACCTTCCCTGGTGGGTGGGACTCGACCCCTGGACGGGCCGGGCGTCGAGCGGTCGCAGGCTAGACGCTGAGCGCCCTCCCGGTCAACGCACCGCGGCGGGGGCCCGTTCCCTCAGAGGGCCGGGCTGTAGGTGCGGTAATCGATCTCGGGGAAGAGGTTGTCGCGCGACTCCACCTGGGAGAGCCAGGTCTCGTCGATCGAGCCCCCGCGGATCTGGTCGTGCAGCCGGGTGAAGCGCAGCACGTGCTCCCGGGTGCGCTTGATGGCGTAGTCGACCATGGTGCCGGTCTTCATGATGAAGGCCCAGTCGGAGGATTGGGCCAGGAGCAGCTCGCGCGCCGCCTGGTTCAGGGCGCGGCGGGCCAGCGCGTCCGGCTCCGGGAAGTCGCGGGCCAGCGCGATCATGCGCCCGGCCGCCTTGTGGAGGTGCCGGTAGATCCAGTCGTTGGACCCGTCGAGCCAGACCCCGGCGTAGCCGCCGGCGCCCCAGGAGCAGAGCGGCGGGGTCCCCACCTGCTGCTCCGGATTCTCGCGCAGGTAGTCGCCGGGCGTGGCCAGGCGGAAGACCTTCTGGTCGAAAGCCACCTTGCGGACCAGGAAGTCGATGAACTGCGGCCCCTCGTACCACCAGTGGCCGTAGAGCTCGGCATCGTAGGGCGAGACCACCATGGGCCGCGTCCCGGGCATGTTGCCGGCCAGGTGCTCGATCTGCCGCTCCCGGTTCCACATGAAGTTCCCGGCGTGGGCTGCGGCCCGCTCCCGGGCCCGCCAGGGATCGTAGGGCTCCTTGTGCCCGCCCTTGCCGGTGATCCGGAAGTACTTGATGCCGACGTTCTTGCGGTTCCCGTCCGACTGGATCCAGGGCTTGATGTACTCCCAGTCGAGGTCCCAGCCGATGTCCCGGTAGAACTCGCGGTACTCCGGGTCACCCGGGTAGCCGTGCTCCGAGCTCCAGACCTGCTGGGAGGACTCGGCGTCGCGGGCGAAGGCGGCCGGTCCACTGCGGGTGAAGAGCGGCGCGTAGGCCCCGTGCCGGGGGCGGGGCGTGGCGTCGGCCACGCCGTGGGTGTCGGTGAAGAAATAGCGGATCCCCTGCTCGGCGAGCAGCTCGTCGACGCCCGGGTAGTAGCCGCACTCGGGGAGCCAGATCCCCGCCGGGCTCCGGCCGAAGTGGCGGCGGTGGCTGGCGGCGGCGACGGCGATCTGCGCGCGCGCCGCCTCCGGGTAGTCCTGCATGAGCGGCAGGAACCCGTGGGTGGCGCCGCAGGTCACGAGTTCGAGCCGGCCGGCGTCCTCGAGCCGGCGGAAGGCGGCCACCAGGTCGCGGTCGTAGCGATCCTCGAAGAGCCCGTGCAGCTCGCGGAACTCGTGCTGGTAGTACTGGGCCAGCCCGTGGAAGGTGGGGTCGTGCCGGGTGCGCTTGACCTCCTTGTCGGTGAGGTCGCAGAGCTTCTCCAGCCGCTTGGAGTACCGTGAGACGAGCAGGTCGTCGCGGAGCATCGCCACGAGCGGCGGCGACATGGTCATCGAGATCCGGAAGGGGATCCCCTCCTCGTCGAGCTTGTCGAAGATCCGCAGCAGCGGCAGGTAGGTCTCGGTGATGGCCTCGTAGAGCCAGTCCTCCTCCAGGAACTCCGGGTGCTCCGGGTGGCGCACGAACGGCAGGTGCGCGTGCAGGTGGAGCGAGAGGTAGCCGAGGACCGGGGCAGGCATGCTAGGCCCCGCCCTTCTTGCCCTTGCCGCGCGGCTTCCCTCCGCCCCAGGCCCGGGTGGGCGAGGACGGGCCGGACGGCTCGGAGCGGACGTCCCAGGCCGGGGCCTTGGGCTTCATGCCCCGGGACAGCCGTGCCAGCATGGCGCGGATCTCGTCGGGGAAGACGCCCCCGATGCGCGCCTCGCGCAGGGTCCCGTCGAGCGGGAGGTCCCAGGGGATGGTCGCGTAGCGATCGTCCACCACCGGCGACGGACCGGACGAGGGGAGCGCCACCTCGTTGGACGGCTGGCCCACCATCCGCTCCCGGCCGTCGGTCGAGACCGCCACGATCACGCCGCGGTAGGTGCGCCCTGGCTCGAGGTCGTGGACGTAGAACCCGCGCGCCTCGAGCGCGAACTCGGCGACCCGCACGGTCTCCCATTCGCCGTCGCCGCGGAGCGCGAGGACCCGAAGCTGGGCCCGGGGCCGATCGAGCCACTCGAACCCGGCCTTGCGGGTCTCCGCGGAGTGGTCCCAGTAGAAGAACATGGTGCGGGGATCGCGGGGCAACCCCACGAACACGTCCTCCCCGTAGCTCCAGGGGAGATCGCCGAGACCCTCGTCGTCGGCCGGGACCGGCACCTCGGCGAGGGCCCGGAGCGCCATCGGGTCCTCCCGCTCCTCCCCCTCGGTCATGGGGTGCGGAGCCCGGCGAGCGGCGTCCTCGCCGACGACGCGGGCGACGAAGTAGCCGGCCGGGTCGAGCCCCTCGACGGCCGGGGGGCGCGACGGACCCTTGCGCCGCGGGGCGCGGGCGGGCGCGGCCTTGCGGTCCGGGGCCCTGGTGGCGGGAGCGGACTTCCCGGGCGCCTTGGCCGGCGGAGCCTTCGCGGCAGGCGCCTTCGCCGGCTTCGCGACCTTCTTCGCCGGCGGCTTCCCGGACGCCTTCGGCGCGGGCTTCGCCGGCGCCTTCCTGATCGACTTCTTCGTTGCCATGGTGCCCGTAGGAAAGGCTTCCCCCGGCGGCACGTCAAGCACCGAGGTGACGAATCCCACGAGGGACCCTCCCGAGCCCCGGGGATGCGAGGAACCCGGTGGGCCTGCTAACGTGTGGGAGGACACAGGAACGCGTGGACCCGCAAGAACCCAAGACCCTCGACCCGATCCCCGTCTGCGGGAGCTGCGGCCACCCCCACCTGCCCGGAGACCCGTGCACGGCGGCCCGCCTGGCCGGAGCCGGAACGGGCACCCTGGCCATGGATCCCGGCGAAACCGGGGATCGCGACGGGATCCGGTCGGTCGACCCCCTGGTCGGTTCCACGGTGGGCAGCTTCCGGGTGGTCCGGGCGCTCGGCCGCGGAGGGATGGGGACCGTCTACCTTGCCGAGCACCCGGTCATCGGCAGCCGGGTCGCCATCAAGTTCCTCCACGAGTCGATGGCCGCCGCCCCGGAGCTCGTGGCCCGCTTCTACGACGAGGCCCGGGCCGTGAACCGCATCGGGCACGAGAACATCGTGGGGATCTTCGATCTCTCGATGCTGCCGCCCAACCGGTACTACATCGTCATGGAGTACCTGGACGGAGAGGCGCTTTCCGCCCTGCTCCGCCGCGGCGCCGTGCCCACGGGTGAGGCCATCGCCATCCTGCTCCAGCTGTGCGACGCCCTGCAGTGCGCCCACGAGCGGGGGGTGGTCCACCGCGATCTGAAGCCGGACAACGTCTTCGTGCTGCGCCGCCGAGGCGCACCCTTCGTGAAGCTGCTCGACTTCGGCATCGCCAAGCTGCGCGATGCGCCGGCCGGCGCCCAGACCATGGCCGGCATGATCGTGGGGACCCCGGAGTACATGGCTCCGGAGCAGTGCGAGAACGGCGCGATCGACGCCCGCACCGACGTCTACGCCCTCGGCGTGATGGCCTACCAGATGCTCGCCGGCGTGCTCCCCTTCACCGGGAGCATCACCCAGCTGCTCATGGCCCACGTCCGCGAGACGCCACGCCCTCCACGTTCCGTGAACGGCCTGCTCGCCCCGGCCCTCGACGACGCCATCCTGCGGGCCCTGCGCAAGCGTCCCGAGGACCGCTTCCCGGACATGAACGCCTTCGCGGCCGCGCTGGCCGCCGGGCGCGAATCGGGCACCGCCCCGCCACCGGCTTCGGGGGCGGTCACCCCGGCTCCCGCCCTGTCCCTCCGCGTCCAGCTCGCCGGCGAGCCCCAGTCCCGGCCCTTTCTCGCCACCGATCTCACCCGCGGGGGCGTGTATCTGGAGAGCGCCCCTCCCCTGCCCGCCCCGTTCTCGCGGGCCGTGGTCTCGGTCCCGGACGGCGGCGCCGGCTCCACGCCGGTCCCGGCCGAGGTGGTCCGGGTCGTCCAGCCCGCCGAGGCCAGGGCCTGGGGGATGGCGGCGGGGTTCGCCCTCCAGTTCCTGCCCGCCACCCCGGCCGAGCGGACGGCGCTGGAACGGCTCGCCGGCGGCGTGCCGTCCACGCACCGTTCCGAACCTTCCGACGAGTCGTCCGCGGCCCTCCTCGAGGCGCTCGAGGGGCACGCCGGCGGCACCCACTACGCCTTCCTGGGGCTCCCCCTCGACGCCGAGCTGAAGGAGGTGCAGAGCCGCGCCCGGGCGCTGCGCGTCCAGCTCGAGCGCCTGCGCGACCGGAAGCTCTCCCCGCGCCATGCGGCCCTGGTGGCGCCGCTGCTGGCCCGGGTGGCCTTCGCGGGCGACGTGATCGGGGTCGCGGCCGAGCGGCTCGCACACGACGCCCGGATCGGGAACCACCTGGGCGTGGCGCGCTGCATCGCCGCGGGGCTCCCCGAGGCCCTGCTCGCCCAGCGCCGGCAGGAGTTCCTGAAGGAACGCCCGGGGGCCGAGGCGCGGGCGCGACAGTGCCTCACCCGCGCCAAGGTGGCCCGTGCCGTCGGGAACGCCGCCTTCGCCCGCGCCCAGTACGAGGAGGCGCTGGCCGCCGACCCGCTCGACGTCGACATCCACAGGGATTACTGGGCGCTGCGGCGGGACATGGACACCCCGGCGCGCTGACCTCTTGGCGTAGAATGCCCGGCATGAACACCCCCATGACCGTCCTCGTCACCGGCGCCACCTCCGGCTTCGGCGAGGCCACCGCCGAACGCTTCGCCCGGGACGGCGTCCGTCTCGTCATCGCGGGGCGCCGCGCCGACCGGCTCGAGGCGCTCGCCCGGCGCCTCTCCACGACCGCCTCCGTCCATCCGCTCCCCCTCGACGTGCGCGACCGCGCCGCGGTGGAAAAGGCCCTCTCCACCCTGCCGGCCGACTTCGCCCGCCTCGACGTCCTCGTGAACAACGCCGGGCTCGCCCTGGGGCTCGAGCCCGCCCACCGGGCCAACCTCGACGAGTGGGAGCAGATGATCGACACCAACAACCGGGGGCTCGTGGTGGTGACGCGCCAGGTGATCCCCGGCATGGTCGAGCGCGGTCGCGGGCACGTGGTGAACGTGGGCTCGGTGGCCGGCACCTACCCGTATCCGGGCGGGAACGTCTACGGCGCCACCAAGGCCTTCGTGCACCAGTTCTCCCTCAACCTGCGCGCCGACCTGGTGGGCAGCGGCGTGCGGGTGACCTGCGTCGAGCCGGGGATGGCCGACACCGAGTTCTCGCTCGTCCGGTTCGGGGACGCCGAGAAGGCGAAGACCGTCTACCAGGGGGTCGCGCCCCTCGTCGGCGCGGACATCGCCGACGCCATCCACTGGGTGGTGACCCGCCCGCCCCACGTGAACGTGAACGTGCTCGAGCTCATGCCCGAGCAGCAGGCGTTCGCCCCCTTCGCGGTGAAGCGCCGGTAGCCCTTGACCCGCGTGCCCGGCGAAGCGCTCGTCCCCGGACTGGGAGTCGCGCCGGCCCCGTTCCGGGCCGCCGACGCGCCGGAGCGGCTCGCCCGCCTGGGACGGAGGCTCGGGGAGCGCGTGGGAGAGGTGGCCGAGCTCTGCCGGCTCGCCCCCGATCCCGACCTCGCGCTCACCGGCGTCGAGCGCTTCGTCGACGCCGCCGACCTCCCCCGGGGGCGCGACCTCGTCGAGGCGCTCGTCCTCCTGACCGGGTCGTCCCGTCTCGCCACGCAGGCCCTGGCGCGCGATCCCCGCCTCCTCCTGCGCGCGGCGCGGTCTCCCTGGGTGCGCCGGGAACGCCCCGAGTCCTCCATGCGGGCCACCCTGGGCCGGGCCGCCCGGCGGCTCGATCCGGAGGACGTCGACGGGCTGCACCGGCTGCTGCGCCGGTTCGCGGCGCGCGAGGTGGTCCGCATCGCGCTGCGCGACCTGCGGCGCGCCCGGGTCGACGAGGTCACCGGGGCCCTCTCCTCGCTCGCCACCTCGGCCCTCCACGTCTCCATCGTCTTCCACGACCGGAGGCTCCGCGCGCGGCACGGCGCGCCCGAGGGGATGGGCGAACTTCCGCCGGGCACGGGTTTCTGCGCCATCGCCATGGGCAAGCTGGGCGCGCGCGAGCTCAACTTCTCGTCGGACATCGACCTCATCTTCGTCTACGGACCGGACGGCACGACCACCGGCGAGCGGCCCCTCACCCACTTCGCCTACTTCGCCCGGCTGGCCGAGCTCGTCACCGAGAGCCTCGCCAAGGTCACCGAGGACGGGATGGTGTTCCGGGTCGACCTGAACCTTCGCCCCGACGGGCGCAGCGGACCCATCGTGAACAGCGTGCGGGCCGCCGAGCTCTACTACCAGTCCTTCGGCCGCTCCTGGGAGCGCAACGCCCTCGTGAAGGCGCGCCCCGGCGCCGGCGACCTGTCGGTGGGCGAGGAGCTGCTCGGCCAGCTCGAGTCGTTCATCTGGCGCCGGTCGCTCGACCTGGGGATCATCGCGGAGATCCAGGCCATGAAGGCCCGCATCGACGCCCGCGCCGGCGCCGAGGGCAAGGACGACCTGAAGCTCGGCCGCGGCGGGATCCGCGAGGCCGAGTTCTTCGTCTCGGCGCTCCAGCTCCTGCACGGGGGCAAGCTGCGCGACCCCGGGATCCGGGAGCGCGCCGTCCTGCGCGCCCTCGACCGGCTGCTCTTCGCCGGGATCGTGCAGGCGCGCGATCGCGACGCCATCTCCGACGCCTACCTCTTCCTGCGGCGCGCCGAGCACCGGGTCCAGATGGTCGACGGCCGACAGACCCACCGGCTCCCCCCTCCCGACGAGCGGCTCCGCCTGGCGCGGTCGATGGGCTACGCCGACGTCGAGAAGTTCGAGGCGGCCCTGGCCGGCCACCGCGAGCGGGTGGCGTCCCTCTTCTCCGGCCTGCTCGGGACCCCGGCCGGCGCGGCGCCGCTCGACCCCGAGCTGGCGCTGCTCGCCGACCAGCAGGTGGAGCCGGTGCGGCGGCGAGAGATCGCACTGCGCCGCGGATTCGACAACCCGGATCAGGCCGTGGCGGCGCTCGACGCGCTGGCGCGGCGTGCCACCCCGTTCTCCCGCATGGGCGACCCGGCGGCGGCCGTGGCGCTTCTCGTCGAGGTGGTGGCCACGCCCGACCCGGGCCAGGCCATCGCCCACCTCTCCGAGTTCGCCGCGGCCCTCAAGGCCCCGGAGCCCTACTTCCGCATCCTGCGCGACTCGCCGCGCGTCTCCCGCCAGCTCGTCTCCCTCTTCGGCACCTCCGACTTCCTCTCCAAGCGCTTCCTGCGCCACCCCGAGCTCGTCGACCAGCTGCTGCGCGACGACCAGATCGTGCTGGCGAAGGACCTCGCCACCTTCCGCACCGAGATCGTCGCCCGCCTCTCCACCGTCCCGCCGGAGACCCCGATCGACGAGGCGATGGAGCGGAAGCTGGCCGAGCTGCGGCGGGTGAAGAACGAGGAGGTGCTGCGCATCGCCATGCACGACATCGCCGGGAGCATCGGCCTGTCGAGCGTCGCCGAGCAGCTCTCCGACCTGGCCGAGGCGCTCCTCGGCGTGGCGCTCGACCTGGCCGAGGAGGAGGCTCGCGCCAAGGGGCGGATGCCGCCGGGGCGGCTCACCGTGATGGCGCTCGGCAAGCTCGGCGGGCGCGAGCTCGGTTACCACTCCGACCTCGACCTCATCTTCCTCTACCCCGCCACCGAGCCCGGGGTGATCGACGCGCCCGGGCAGACCCCGGCCCACATCCTCTACGCCCGGCTGGCCGAGCGCTTCCTCTCGTTCCTCCAGATGCCGCTGCGCGAGGGGCTCCTCTACAAGATCGACACCCGGCTGCGCCCCTCCGGGAACCAGGGCGCGCTGGTGACGAGCGACCAGGGCTTCGCCCGCTACCACCTGGCCCGCGCCGACAGCCCCCAGACCCACAGCCAGCTCTGGGAGCGCCAGGCGCTGCTCCGGGCCCGGCTGGCGGCCGGCGACGATGCCCTCTACGGGCGCATCCGCCGGGACGTCCTCGACCCGGTGCTCTTCGGCGTCCCCGGCGACCCGGCCACGCTCGCCGTCGAGGTCCGGCGCATGCGGGAACGGATGGAGAGCGAGATCGGCAAGGAGTCGACCAAGGGCAAGAATCCCAAGGTCGGGCGGGGCGGCATCGTCGACGTCGAGTTCGCCGTCCAGTACCTGCAGCTGGCCCACGGCCACGCGCACCCGTCCATCCGCTCCCCGTCGACTCCGGTGGCCCTGCGCCGGCTCCGCGAGGCCGGCCTGCTGCGCGACGGGACCTTCGCGGCGCTGGCCCGCGGCTACGAGTTCCACCGCCGGCTGGCCACCCGGATGCGGATCGTCCACGACTACGGGATCGACTACCTCCCCGCCGGGGGGCACGCGCTCGCCCAGCTGGCCCGCCGGCTCGGCTACCACGGCGAGGATCCGGGGGCACGCCTCCTCGCCGAGTACGGGCAGGTGACCGACGCGGTGCGCGCCGCCTTCCTCGAGGTCGTGACCTCGTAGCGGGACTTCCCTTCCCGCCGCGGCGCCGTTATGGATGGGAGCCGGCCCGGGAGGCCTCCGCCATGGACATCCGCTACCAGCTGAAGCCGCGCTCGGCGCGCCGCCAGCAACCGTTCCGCCCCGACGCCCCGCTTCCCTTCGGGCAGCTGCGGACCGACCACATGTTCCTCATGGAATACGTGGACGGCCAGTGGGTCGACCCGCGCATCGTCCCGTACGGCCCGCTCTCGCTCGCCCCCGGCGCGGTGGCGCTCCACTACGCCCAGGAGATCTTCGAGGGGGCCAAGGCCTTCCTCCACGAGGACGGCGAGATCCACGCCTTCCGCATCGACAAGAACGCGGCCCGGCTGAACCGGTCCGGGGCCGGCGTGCTCATCCCGCCCATCCCCGAGGACGACCAGGTCCAGGCCATCCTCTCCCTCATCGACGTCGACCGGCTCTGGGCGCCGCACCAGGAGGGGGCCTCGCTCTACATCCGCCCCTTCGTCTTCGGGACCCAGGATTCGCTCGGGGTGAAGCCGAGCTCGCGCTACACCTTCTGCGTGTTCCTCTCGCCGAGCGGCCCCTACTATCCGGCGGGGTTCCGCGAGCCGGTGAAGCTGCTCGTCACCCGCCGCTTCCACCGCGCCGCCCCCGGCGGCACCGGCGCCTTCAAGACCGGCGGGAACTACGCGGCCTCCCTCATGGCCGGCCACGTGGCCCACGAGCACGGCGCCAGCCAGGTCCTCTTCCTCGACGTGACCGACACGTACGTCGAGGAGGCGGGGGCGATGAACCACTTCCACGTCACCCGCAAGGGCGAGCTCGTCATACCCACCTTCACCGAGACCATCCTGCGCTCGATCACCTCCGAGTCGGTCCTCGAGCTCGGGGCGCGCCACCTCGGCGTCGAGGCGAAGCAGGCCCGGGTCCCGGTCGAGCAGTTCCTCGACGACGTCCGGTCGGGAGCGGTCACCGAGGCCGGGGGGTTCGGCACGGCGGCGGTGGTCTCGGCGGTGGGCAGCTACGTCTTCGACGACGCCACCGAGCTCCGCGTCGGCGACGGCCACATCGGCCCGCACACCCGCAAGGTCTACGAGGCCGTCACCGGCATCCAGCGCGGCAAGCGCCCGGCGCCGGAGGGATGGCTGTTCCTCGCCCGGCGGCTCGAATCCACGGCGAAGCCGAAGGCCAAGGCGAAGCCCAAGGCGAAGCCCAAGGCAAAGCCCAGGGCGAAGGCGAGGGCGAAGCCCGCCCGGTCCGCCGCGCCCCGCAGGCGCCGCTAACGCTGCCCGTCACCGGGAGGTCTCACCGGCACCCGGGAATAGCCCGGCCCGCTGCGCGTTCGCCCTTGCGACGGCCGATTGGCCGGTTAGATCCACGAGCCCGGATATTAAAAAGTTTTCGTGTTTATCAATACTTGAGCGGAGTCAAACCGAGATGCGGACCCGTTACCTCGACCTCGACGATCGCACCCAGGACTTGAACGAACGGATGCAGGAAGATCCCGATCTCGCAGGGGATTTTCTGCAGAAGTACGAACTTTCCTGGATGTACCACGAGAACGCCCTGGAAGGCGTCGTCTACACCGTCCAGGAGCTGGTCGCCGGGCTCGCCACGCCGCAGCCGGTCGCCGACGCCCTGGTCATCGGGGTGCTCCAGGAGGTCCGCAACCACAAGGCGGCCATCGACCTCATCCGTTCCGAGGCCGGTGCGAAGAAGAGCCGCGTGACCCTGACGCTCGTGAAGAAGATCCACGAGACGCTCTACAAGTGCATCCAGAGCAAGGGCCCGTCCGAACTCCGCAAGGACATGCCCCTCCACCGGGCCTACTTCCACGAGATTCCCCAGCCGCCGCGGATCGCCGGCATGCTCGCCAAGGTGGTCGAGGGCACCGACGCCGCCGAGTTCAAGAAGTCCCACCCGGTGGTGCAGGCGGCCCGGGTCCAGCACGGCTTCATGCAGGCCTACCCGTACACCGACGGGTCGGGGAAGGTCGCGAGACTGCTCGCGAATCTCTACCTGATCCGGGCCGGCTTCCTGCCCTGCGTGATCCACTCCATCGACCGGCAGCGCTACTACGATTCCTTCAAGATGCCGGAGGCGGTGCTCCGCGACCTCATGCTCGAGGCCATGGACAACTCCCTCGGACACGCCGAGAAGCATTTCGCCGAGGCGCCGCCCAGCCGGTCGCGTCGCTCGGCCCGGTAGGCCCCCCCGCGGGTCGAGCCCTCGGGCTCCGTGGCGGCGACAGGGTCGTTGGTGTATGAGGTGCGCGCCATGATCCTGGGCGCCCACGAGGGAATCGCCGGCGGAGTCTCCCGCGCATTCGAACGGGCCGAGTTGGACACGGCCCAGGCTATCCAGATCTTCGTCCGCAACCCCCGCGGCTGGGCCTCGAAGCCCATCGAGGACGAGGAGGTGGAGCGCTTCCGCTCCGAGGCCCGGCGGACCGGCATGCCGTCGGCGGCCCACTCGATCTACCTCGCGAACCACGCCGCGGCCGACCCCGAGCTCCGCGTGAAGTCGTGGGGGGCACTCGCCGACGAACTGGGTCGCTGCGAGCAGCTCGGCATCTCCTTCCTGGTGTTCCACCCCGGCAGCAACGCCGACGTCGACGGGGCGGTGAAGCTCGTCGCCGAGGGAATGGAGCGGGCCATCGACGCCGTGAAGGGCAAGGCGCGCCTCCTCGTCGAGATCACGGCCGGACAGGGGAAGTCCCTGGGCTGGCGGTTCGAGCAGGTGGCCGCCATCCGCGAGGCCGTCCCCGGCGCGGCCCGGCGTCGCGTGGGGGTCTGCTTCGACACCTGCCACGCCTTCGCGGCCGGCTACGACCTCTCGACCCCGGAGGGCTACGCGAGCACGTTCCGGGCATTCGACGAGGTGATCGGGCTCGAGCACCTGAAGGCGTTCCACCTGAACGACTGCAAGAAGCCGCTCGGCTGCCGGGTCGACCGGCACGAGCACATCGGCGAGGGCGCGCTGGGGCGGGAGCCCTTCCGGCTCCTCGTGAACGACCCCCGCTTCGAGTCCCTCCCGGGCTTCCTCGAGACCGAGATGCGGTTCCGCGAGAACCTCGACGTGCTGCGGTCGATGCGCCGATGACCCGCGTCGAGGCCAACCACCGCCGGCGCGCGTCCGGTGCGCGCACCCGATCGCGTACGCGGGTCCGCCTCGGCGGCGGATCGCGGAGCGAGGTGCGGGATCGGCTCGACAAGCTCGTCGCCTTCGCGCGCGGCCACCGGCGCGCCATCATCCTCACCCACGACAACCCGGATCCGGACTCGATCGCCTCGGGTGTCGCGCTCGCCTGGCTGCTCGAGCAGATGGCCGGCGTCGAGGCGGTGGTGGCCTACGGCGGGATCGTGGGTCGGGCCGAGAACCGGGCACTCGTGAAGGTGCTGCGGCTGCCCGTGGTCCCGCTCTCCCGGGTGGTCTTCGGCGAGTACGACCTCATCGCCATGGTCGACACCCAGCCCGAGCAGGGGAACCACTCGCTGCCGGCCGCCCACTTCCCCGACGTGGTCATCGACCACCACCCGGAGCGGCCCGAGACGAAGCTCGCGGTGGTCTCCGACGTCGGTCGCGACACCGGCGCCACCTCCACCGTGGTCACCGACTACCTGCGCGCCAGCGGGCTCGACGTTCCCCCCGCCATCGCCACCGCCCTCTTCTACGGGATCAAGTCGGACACCCGGGACCTCGAGCGGGAGACCACGCCCCAGGACGTCGAGGCGTACCTCTGGCTCTTCCCCAAGGCCGACACCCAGGCGCTCTCCCAGATCGAGCGCCCGCGCCTGCCCGAGGACTACTTCCGCCTCTTCCACAAGGCGGTGGAGAAGGCCCGCGTCCACGGGGACTCGGTGGTCTGCGATCTGGGCAAGGTCTACTACCCGGACCTGGTGGCCGAGGTGGCCGACCGCTTCCTCTCCATGGGGGACGTGAAGTGGTCGCTCGCGGTGGGGGAGTACCGCGGCAGCCTCTACTTCTCTGTGCGCACCCGCGACCGGCGGATGAACGCCGGCAAGATGATCCGCGAGGTCATCGAGCAGGAGGGCGGGACGGCCGGCGGCCACGGCTCCATGGCCGGGGCGTGCCTCCCGCTGAAGGGGATCGCCCCCACGGCGCGGCGGCGCATGCTCCGCCGGGTGTTCCGCTGCTTCCTGCGCGAGTTCGACGCCGAGGGCGCGCGCCCGCGGCGGCTGGTGTGACCTACCTCGACCACAACGCCGTCACGCCGGTCCGCCCGGAGGCGAAGGCGGCCGTGATGGCGGCGCTCGAGGCCTCCGGGAACCCTTCCTCGGTCCATTCGGAGGGGCGCGCGGCCCGGGCCCTGCTCGACGACGCCCGCGGCCGGGCCTCCTCGTCCCTCGGGGTCCACCCCCGCGATCTCGTCTTCACCTCGGGTGCCACCGAGTCGGCGACGCTGGCCATCCGCGGCGCGCTGGGGGCGGCGCAGGCGGGGCGCGTCGGGCTCGTCGTCACCGCCGTGGAGCACCCCTGCGTCCTCGACCTGGCGCGGGAACTCGCCCGGCACGGGACGCCGCTCACGGTGGTGCCGGTCGACCGGCGCGGCGTCGTGGACCTCGCCGCCCTGGAGCGGGCGGTGGGGCCGGAGACGGCGCTCGTCTGCTGCATGCTCGCCAACAACGAGACCGGCGTCCTCCAGCCGGTGGCGGCCGTGGCCGACCTGGCGCATGGCGCGGGCGCCCTCCTCCTCTGCGACGCGGTCCAGGCGGCCGGGAAGATCCCGGTCGAACTCCCCTCCCTGCGGGCCGACCTCGTCGCCGTCACCGCCCAGAAGTTCGGCGGTCCGCGCGGCGCCGGCGCGCTCTGGATCGCACCCGGGGTCCGGCTCGAGCCGGTGGCCGGCGGGCACCAGGAGCGGGGGCGGCGTGCCGGCACCGAGAACCTTCCCGGCATCGCCGGCATGGGTGCGGCGCTCGCGGCGGCCGTCGCCGGGCTTCCCGCCGAGGCGGACCGGATGGCGCGGCTGCGCGACCGGCTCGAGGCGGGGCTCCTCGCTTCCCTCCCGGATGCACGCGTGAACGGCCTCGGCGCCGACCGGCTCCCCAACACACTCTCCGTCACCTTCCCCGGCTCCGACGGCGAGGCGATGCTCATGTCCCTCGACCTCGAGGGGATCTGCGCCAGCGCCGGGGCGGCCTGCACCTCCGGCTCCACGACCCCGTCCCATGTGCTCTCTGCGATGGGACTCACGGTCGACGAGGCGCGGGCCACGCTGCGCCTCTCGCTCGGCTGGAGCAGCACGGACGCCGACGTGGAGCACGTGCTCCGGGTCCTGCCGGGGGTCGTCCGGCGGATCCGGGACGCGCTGTCCGCGCCGTGAGGCGGCCCGATCCGGTGGCCCGGGCGAGCGCGGGCCGGATCGCCGGGTTAGACGACCGTCCGTGAACCCTTCCATCCTCCCGATCGCCGCATTCCTCGCCGTGATCCCCCTCTCCGCCCCCGCCGCCGACGACGCCCCCTCGGCGCCCGTCGCGCCCCGCAAGGACCACGTCCAGACCTGGCACGGCGAGCCGGTGAACGACCCGTGGTACTGGCTGCGGGAGAAGGAGAACCCCGAGGTCCGCAAGTACCTCGAGGCCGAGAACGCGTACACGAAGGCCCTGACGGCTCCCATCGAGGGCTTCGCCGCGGCGCTCTACGACGAGATGCTCGCGCGGGTGAAGCAGACCGATCTGTCGGTGCCGCAGCGGCGCGCGGCCTTCTGCTACGTGGGGCGCACCGTGGAGGGGCTCCAGTATCCGATCCTGGCCCGACGCCCGGTGGAGAAGGACGGATCCTGCGGCGAGACGGCGAAGGAGGAGATCCTCCTCGACCTGAACGAGCTGGCGAAGGGGAAGCCCTTCATCTCGCTCGGCGCCTTCAAGGTGAGCGACGACGGGAAACGCCTGCTCTTCTCGACCGACGACACCGGCTTCCGCCAGTACGACCTCTTCCTGAAGGACCTGGCGACGGGGGTGGTGACCGGGCCGCTCGCCCGCCGGGTCACGTCCGCCGAATGGGCGAGCGACTCCCGGACCATCCTCTACTCGACCGAGGACGAGGTGACGAAGCGCTCCGACACCGTGTGGCGCCTCCGGCCCGGCGGCAAGCCGGTGAAGGTCCACGCGGAGGTGGATCCGCTCTTCAGCGTCCACGTGGGGCGCACCCAGGACCAGCGCTACCTGGACGTCTCGTCCCGCTCCACCGACACCTGGGAGACCCGGCTCGTCGACGCGCGGCGCCCGGCCAGCCCGCCGCGGGTGGTGGTGCCCCGCCGCAAGGGGCTCAAGTACGACGTCGAGCACCGGGACGGCCTCCTCTACATCCGCACGAACGACGGGGCGAAGGACTTCCGGGTCGTGACCGCTCCGGTGAAGGACCCGAGGACGCGCAACTGGAAGCCGTTCCTGGACGCGCGTCCCGGGGAGAAGATCGTGGACGTGAGGCCGTTCCGGGGCTTCCTCGTGGCGGCGACCCAGGAGGCCGGCCTTCCCCGCTTCCGCGTCTTCGACTTCGGGAAGACCTGGGGGGAGATCGCCTTCCCCGATCCGGTCTACGCGGCGACGGTGCAGGGCGGCCAGGAGTTCGACACCGGCACCTTCCGGTTCAGCTACCAGAGCATGGCCACGCCCCGGTCGGTCTTCGACGTGGACCTCGCGACCGGGACCCGGAAGCTCCTGAAGCAGGACGAGGTGCTGGGCGGGTACGACCCGTCCCGCTACGTCTCGGCCCGGCTCTGGGCCACCGCCCGCGACGGCACGAAGGTTCCGGTCTCCGTGGTCCGCCGCAAGGACGTGGCGCTCGACGGGAAGGCCCCGCTCTGGCTCTACGGGTACGGCTCCTACGGCTACGGCATGCCGGCCGGGTTCAACCGGCCGATGATCTCGGTGCTCGACCGGGGCGTGGTCTACGCCCTCGCCCACGTCCGCGGCGGCGACGAGATGGGGGAGGCCTGGCACGACGACGGCATGCTGATGAAGAAGAAGAACACCTTCCACGACTTCGTCGACGTGGCCTCCTTCCTCGTGAAGGACGGCTGGACCTCCCCCGACCGGCTGGTCATCGAGGGCGGGAGCGCCGGCGGCCTCCTCATGGGCGCGGTGGTCAACGAGCGCCCCGACCTCTTCCGGGCCGTGCACGCGGCGGTGCCCTTCGTGGACGTGATGAACACCATGATGGACGCGAGCCTGCCGCTGACCGTCGGTGAATACCTGGAATGGGGCAACCCCGGCGAGAAACCGGCCTTCGACTACATGCGGTCGTACAGCCCGTACGACAACCTCGCCGCCAGGGCCCATCCGGCCATCCTGATCACGACCAGCTTCAACGACAGCCAGGTCATGTACTGGGAGCCGGCCAAGTACGTGGCGAAGCTCCGCACGCTCAAGACCGACGCGAACCCGCTGCTGCTCAAGATCAAGCTCGATCCGGCCGGGCACGGCGGGGCGAGCGGGCGCTACGACGCGCTCCGGGACCGGGCTTTCGAGGTGGCCTGGATGCTCTCCCAGGTCGGAATCACCAAGTAGCTACGGGCACCTCCGGAAACGGGGCGCAATCGCTTGACAGCGGCCTCGCCGAGACCTACGATCCACCCATCAAACTTCTCGTGATTTCGAGAGGTTATCGCTCTTTCAATGCCTCGATCTGCCCCCTGCTGGGTTCGTGAATGGATTCGCGTCGTTTGGGCCGACTCTGAACAAAGAGGAGCACCCGGCGCCGGTCATGTGCAAGCTCCCACGTAGCAAGGGAGGAGCCTACGAGCGGTGCTTCGAAGTGCCCCACCTGTAGCAATACAGGTCCAAGCAACCAATCCACACGGCCTTCGCGGGGGGCTTTTTTTTCGTGAACACCTCGTCCGACAGCGCGGCGAAGGACACCCTTCGGGAGCGCATGCGCGCCGCCCGCTCCGGCCTCGCCCCTGCGGCCCGGGAGGCCGCATCCCGGGCCATCGCCTCCAGGTTGGCCGCGCTCCCCGCCTGGGCGGCCGCCCGCACCGTGGCCCTCTACCCTTCCACGGGGTCGGAGGTCGACACCTGGGAACTGGCCCGGCTGGCCCTCGCCGCCGGCAAGCGGGTCGCCTGGCCACGCATCTCCACCTCCGGCCGCGCCCTGGAGTTCGCCTGCTGCGCGCCGGCCGAGCTCGTCCCCGGACCGGCGCGGGTCCTCGAGGCACCGCCCTCGGCCCCGGGGCTGCCGATCGACGTCCTCGATCTCGTCGTCGTTCCGGGGCTGGCCTTCGATCCCACGGGTCGCCGGCTCGGGCGCGGACGGGGGCACTACGACGCCACCCTGGTCCTGCTCCGGCCCGGCGCGGCGCGCATCGGGCTCGCCTTCGAGGCGCAGCTCGTCGACCGCGTCCCCACCGAGCCCCACGACGTGCCGCTCGACGCGGTGGTGACCGAGACGCGCGTCCTCGCGCCGGCGGGGATCCCGGTGAGCACGCACCCGGGGAGCACGCCCGGTTGACACTTTCGCCGTCGCGTGACGAGATCTCGCCCCCTTGAAACTCCTCTTCCTCGGCGACGTCTTCGGAAAGCCCGGCCGCCTGGCCGTGAAGCGCATCGTTCCGCGCCTCATCACCCGCCACGCCATCGACGTCGTGGTCGCGAACGCCGAGAACTCGTCGAACGGCATGGGCGTGACGCCGGAGACGGCCGACGAGCTGCTCGCCGCCGAGGTCGACCTGCTCACCAGCGGCAACCACATCTGGTCGAAGCGGGACATCGTCCCCTACCTCGAGATGAAGGGATCGAAGCTGCTCCGTCCGGCCAACTATCCGCAGGGCGCGCCGGGGCGGGGTCACGCCGTGGTCGAGACCCCGGGCGGCAAGAAGCTCGGCGTCCTCAACCTGGAGGGGCGGGTCTTCATGAAGGACCTCGACGACCCCTTCCGCGCCGCCGACCGGCTGGTGGCCGAGCTGAAGGGGCAGGGATGTACCTGCATCCTCGTCGACATGCACTGCGACGCCACCAGCGAGAAGAACGCCATGGGCTGGTACCTCGACGGCCGCGTCTCCGCGGTCCTCGGAACCCACACCCACGTCCAGACCGCCGACCAGCGCGTGCTCACCGGGGGTACGGCCTTCATCACCGACGTGGGGATGTGCGGCCCGTGGGACTCGGTCATCGGCGTGAAGAAGGAGCTCGTGCTCGAGCGCTTCCTCACCGCCCGGCCGGTGCCGTTCGAGCCGGCGAAGCGGGACGTGTGGGTGCAGGGGGCGCTCGTCGACATCGACGAGGTGACCGGGAAGGCCCGCTCCATCGAGCGGGTCCAGGAGCGGGACGAGGAGCAGTGACGATGGCACCGGGACACTCGAGGCTCAGGAGCGCGACCCCCGACGAACAGTTCCGCGAGGTGACGCGGGGGATGGTGGACCTGCACGTGGAGAAGGAGCTGCGCGAGCGGCTCCAGAAGGCCTACGACACCGGCGTGCCCATGCGGGTGAAGGCGGGCTTCGACCCCACCGCCCCCGACCTGCACCTCGGCCACACGGTGCTCATCTCCCGCATGCGCCGCTTCCAGCAGTTCGGCCACACCGTCATCTTCCTCATCGGCGACTTCACCGGGATGATCGGCGACCCCACCGGCCGCAACGCCACCCGCCCTCCCCTCACCCGGGAGCAGATCCTCGCCAACGCCGAGACCTACAAGAAGCAGGTCTTCAAGATCCTGGACCCGGCCGAGACCGAGGTCCGCTTCAACTCCGAGTGGCTCGGCCCCATGAGCTTCGCCGACGTGGTGCGGCTGGCAAGCCGCCACACGGTGGCCCGCATGCTGGAGCGGGACGACTTCAAGAAGCGCTACACCGGCAACACGCCCATCAGCATCCACGAGTTCCTCTACCCGCTGGCGCAGGGCTACGACTCGGTGGCCTTGAAGTGCGACATCGAGCTCGGCTCGTCGGATCAGCTCTTCAACCTGCTGGTGGGGCGCGCCCTCATGAGCCAGTACGGGCTCGTGCCGCAGGTCGTGCTCACCGGCCCCATCCTGGAGGGGCTCGACGCGAAGAAGGACCCGCTCACCGGGAAGATCGACGGCGACAAGATGTCCAAGTCGCTCGGCAACTACGTGGGCGTGGCCGAGGCTCCGGAGGAGCAGTTCGGCAAGCTCATGTCGGTCACCGACGACCTCATGTGGCGCTACTACGAGTTGCTCTCGGCGCGGACCAGCGCGGAGATCGCGGCCCTGCGGGCCGGCCACCCCAAGGCCGCCAAGGTGGCGCTCGCCAAGGAGATCGTCGAGCGCTTCCACGGGGCCGACGCGGCGCGCGGGGCCGAGCAGCACTTCGAGCAGGTGCACGCCCGGCGCGAGACGCCGGAGGACGTGGCCGAGGTGGCGCTGTCGCTCGCCGGGCAGCCGTCGTTGCCGCTCGTGGCGGCGCTCGCCGACGCGAAGCTGGCCTCGTCGCGCAGCGAGGCCCGGCGGCTCGTCGCCCAGGGCGGCGTCACCGTGAACGGGGAGCGGGCCACCGACCCGCAGGCGCCGCTCGGCGCGGGCGAGTACCTCGTGAAGGTGGGCAAGCGCCACTTCGCGAAGCTTCGGGTAAGTTAGACCGCGGGGTACCGGCCGGTCCGGTTACGGGCCATGAGACATGGCTCTCATGAACGCACGCGAATGGTCCCTCCGCATCGCAGAGCTCGCCCGCCGGGAGAACTCCGCGCTCGCCGATCTGCTTCTCGCCGTTGCCGAGTTCGACGGCCAGGCGTTGTACCGGCAGGTGGGTGCTCGAATGGTCCGGCGCTTTCCCGCCCCTGGCGCCGCTGGAATCGGCGCCTTCAGTCGTCCAACCGGTTGGACGGGATCGGACCCACCTCGATCGGGGGATGCCCCTGACCCTGCAGGCGCGGACCGTGGTGGAGCCGATGACGTCGACCGAGACCCGGATGCACATCACGGTCTCGCCGGAGTTCGTGGCCTTGCTGAAGAAGGCGAAGGCGGGGCAGGGGCACGTTCAGCCTGGCGCATCGGACGAGGATGTCCTCCGGGCGGCGCTGGAGTTGCTCATCGTGCAGCAGGAGAAGCGCAAGGCCTCGGTGCCCGCCCGCGTGAAGCGGGAGGTGCGGGAGCGGGACGAGGTGATGGACAGGTACACGAAGGGTGTACCCGGGGCCGGCGAGCCTTGCGCCGCCTACTTCGTAGCCGGCGCTGTGAACCCGCGCCCCACCACGAACACCTCGAAGCTGCGCTCCCGCGTGGCCTCGGGGCGAACCACGTCGACCTTGCCGAAGTGGGCGCGCATCTCCTTCTGGAAGATGGGGAAGTCGCCGCCCATGAAGACCTTCACGACGAACCCTCCGCCGAACTTGAGGGTCTCGCAGGCCACGGCGAGCGCCATCCGGGAGAGCTCGAGCGACCGGGCCTCGTCGGTGATCTTCACGCCGATGGTCTTCGGCGCCATGTCGCTCGTGACGAGGTCGAAGCGGCCCCGGTGCAGTTCGCGGATCCGATCGAGGGCATCGGGCGCGAGCAGGTCGAGCACCGCGGTCTTCACCCACGGTTTGCCGAGCTGCCGGATCTCGACGATGTCCACCCCCACCGCCACGCCGTGCTGCCCGACCACCTCGGCGAGCACCTGCAGGAACCCGCCCGGGGCGGCCCCCAGGTCGAGCACCGACCCCCCCTTGCCGACCAGCTTGTGGCGCTTCAGGATCTCCTCGATCTTGAAGGCGGAGCGGGCGCGGAATCCCTGCTCCTTTGCCTTCTGGAAGAAGCGATCCTTTGGGTCGTAGGGCTTCGCCATTGGGTACCGGGTTGGTCCTTTCTCCATACCGCATCCGGCGTCGATCCGCCCCTTGACGAAGGCCCAGGGGCGTCGGATAACCCCATCCCCCGGACCGGATCGGGACACCTCCAGGAGACACGAGAGCCATGGCGACCATCATCACCGAGGAGTGCATCAACTGCGGCGCGTGCGAGCCCGAGTGCCCCAACGGCGCCATCACCCAGGGGGATGACATCTACATCATCAACCCGGACCTCTGCACCGAGTGCGTCGGATTCCACGACGAGGAGGCCTGCGCCGCGGTCTGCCCGGTCGACTGCTGCATCCCGGATCCGGCCCGCCCGGAGACCGAGGAGCAGAACTACGCGAAGCTCGCGGCGATCCACGCCGACAAGACCTTCGCGGCCCTCGCCGACCTGCCGGCGAACCTGTCCCGCTTCCGCAAGGGATAGGCCGCCGCGCCCCAGAGGCGCGAACCGCACCCCGGACCCCGCCCGTCGAGAGACGCGCGGGGTTCGTCGTTTTCGGGCCCCGGGGCCGTTAGAAGGCAGGTCATGGACATGCTCACCGGTGGTCAGCTCGTCGCCCGGATGTTGAAGAAGGAGGGGGTGGGAACGGTCTTCACCCTCTCCGGCCTCCACATCGCGCCCATCTACGTGGGGCTCGTGGAGGAGGGGATCCGCATCGTCGACACCCGCCACGAGCAGGCGGCGGCGCACGCGGCCGACGCCTGGGCGCGCCTCACCCGCGGGATGGGGGTGGCCATCGTCACCGCCGGCCCAGGGGTCACCGACGCGGTGACCGGGGTGGCCAACGCCTGGGCGGCGAACGTCCCGCTCCTCCTCATCGGCGGCGCCGCCCCCACGTTCAACCAGGGGCGCGGCTCGCTGCAGGAGATGCCGCAGACCCAGCTCTTCCAGGGCATCACCAAGTGGAGCGACCGGGTCCCCTCGCCGGAACTCCTCCCGAGCTACCTCGCCAAGGCCTTCCGGGTGGCGCGCGCGGGACGGCCCGGACCGGTCTTCCTGGAGATCCCCTGGGACGTCCTCTCGAACGGCGCCGATGTGGCCGTCGCCGACTCCCTCACCCGCTACCGCACCGACGCCCGGTCGCCCGGCGACCCGCGCAAGGTCGACCAGGCGCTGGCGCTCCTCGCCGCTGCCGAACGGCCCGTGGTGCTGGCCGGTTCGTCCATCTGGTGGGACGACGCGCCGGCGGCGCTCGACCGGTTCGTCACGCGCACCGGCGTTCCCGTCTACCTGAACGGCATGGGGCGCGGCTGCCTGCCCCCCGGCCACCCCGGGTTCTTCCAGCACACCCGCAAGGAGGCGCTCGCCGAGGCCGACGTGGTCTTCGTGGTGGGCACGCCGCTCGACTTCCGGGTGGGCTACGGCAGCGAGCCGACCTTCGCTCCCGGTGCGCGGGTGGTCCAGGTCGACGTGGAGGCGGCCGAGATCGGTCGCAACCGCCCCATCGAGGTGGGCATCGTGGGCGACTCCCGCAGCGTGCTCGAGCAGTTCGAGGCCGGGGCGGGGACGGTTCCCGGCGCGGCGTCGTGGCGGGCGCGGCTGCGCAAGAGCGAGGCCCGCAAGCTGGAGCGGCAGGCCGACTTCGAGCAGAGCGACCAGCGCCCCATCCACCACTTCCGGCTGGGCAAGGAGATCGACCGGGCCGCCCAGCGGGCCGGGGACGTCACCTTCGTGGCCGACGGCGGGAACGTGGTCGCCGTGGCGGCGAAGAGCATCCAGCTTCCGCGCCCGGGGCGCTGGCTCGACCCGGGGCCGCTCGGCTGCCTGGGCGTGGGCGCCCCCTTCGCGCTGGCGGCGAAGCTCGTCGCCCCGGAGCGGCCGGTGATGGTGATCCAGGGGGACGGGTCGTTCGGCCTCAACGGCTTCGACTTCGAGACCGCGGTCCGCTTCAAGCTCCCCATGGTGATCGTGGTCGGCAACGACGCGGCCTGGGGGCAGATCCTCATCCCGCAGCGAAACATGTACGGGGAGGACAAGAGCCCGGCCACCCGGCTCGCCTCCACCCGCTACGACAAGGTGGTGGAGGCCTTCGGGGGCAAGGGGGAGCACGTCGAGGACCCGGCCGACCTCCCGGCCGCACTCGATCGCGCCTTCGCGTCCGGAACCGTCTACTGTGTGGACGTCGCCATCGACCCCGAGGCGGCCGCCGCGTCCGGCGCCGCCGGTTACGCCGTCTGATCGGAGAAGACCATGTCCGCGCCCCACCCCAGGCTGCACCGCGATCGCACCGTGATCCTGGTCGTCGACGTCCAGGACCGGCTCACCCCGGCCATGCCCCCGGAGACCCTCGCACGGCTCGTGAAGTACGCGCGCGCCCTCATCCACTGCGGGAAGACGCTGGGCCTGCCGGTGCTCTGCACCGAGCAGTATCCCAAGGGGCTCGGGCACACCATCCCCGAGCTCCTCGAGCTCCTCCCCTCCCCGCCCCTCGAGAAGGTCCACTTCTCCTGCGGGGCCGATGCGGCCTTCCAGCGCACCCTCGAGACCACGGGCAGGAAGCAGGTGGTGATCAC
This sequence comes from uncultured Anaeromyxobacter sp., assembly GCA_903904005.1. Lineage (GTDB taxonomy): Bacteria > Myxococcota > Myxococcia > Myxococcales > Anaeromyxobacteraceae > CAIOAK01. Next base: position 947 of record CAIVAR010000016.1, on the reverse strand, counting down.
CGGGATGGAGACCCACGTCTGCGTCTTCCAGACCACCCGCGACCTCGTGGCCATGGGCTTCGACGTCCAGGTCTGCGCCGACGCGGTGTCGAGCCGCACCGAGGAGCACCGGGTGCGCGGGCTCGACCTGTGCCGCCAGGCCGGCGCCGTGGTGACCACCGCCGAGACCGCCATCTTCGACCTGCTCCACCAGTCGGCCACGCCCGAGTTCAAGGCCATTTCGCCCTGGGTGAAGTAGGTCAGGGCCCGCCGACGGCGATGCGGGGGAGCAGCGGGTTCACCCGGGTCGTGATCTCGTAGTGGATGGTGCCGGCCCAGCCGGCCAGCGCCTCGGCCGTGACCGCCTCGTCGCCGTCCCGGCCCAGGAGCACGGCGGCGTCGCCGGCCGCGGCGCCGGGGACGTCGGTCACGTCCACCATGAACATGTTCATGCAGACGCGCCCCAGCACCGGCGCCCGCTGCCCGCGCACCAGCACGTGGGCGCGGGAGGAGAGCGCGCGGGCGTAGCCCTCGAAGTAGCCGACCGGGATCACGGCGATGCGGGTCCGGCGCTGGGCGCGCCAGGTGCGTCCGTAGCCCACGTAGCCGCCGGCCGGGACGTCCTTCACCTGGGCCACGAGCGCCTTCCAGGTCATGACCGGCGACAGCGCGAACCCGGAGAGCCCCCGCTCCCGCGCCGAGACCAGCGTCTCCCGAGACGGCCACAGGCCGTAGAGGCCGATGCCGACGCGCGCCAGCTCGAAGTGGGTCTTCGGGAAGAGGATGGCCGCCGCCGAGCAGGCGGTGTGGCGCACGGTGGGATGGGCGCCGGCCGCGGAGATGGCTTCTACACCCTCGGTGAACCTGGCCTGCTGCGCCTCGGCGAAGCCGTGGTCGGTGGTGTCCTCGATGTCGGCGAAGTGGGTGGAGACCCCTTCCAGGACGACCTCGGGGCAGGTGGCCACGGC
>CAIVAR010000015.1 GCA_903904005.1 uncultured Anaeromyxobacter sp. | reverse complement strand
TCGGTCGACAACATCTTCGTCTTCGTCGTCATCTTCGGCGCCCTGGGGATCCCGCCCATCTACCAGCACCGCGTGCTCTTCTGGGGCATCCTCTCCGCGCTGCTGATGCGCGGCGCCATGATCGGCGCCGGCGCGGTGCTGCTCGCCCGCTTCCACTGGATCATCTACGTCTTCGGCGCCTTCCTGGTCCTGACCGGGGTGAAGCTCCTGCTCGCCCGGGGCGCCGCCAGCAACCCGGCGGAGAGCGCCGTCTTCCGCCTCCTCCGCAAGGTGATCCCGGCGAGCCCCGAGCTCGACGGCAACCACTTCTTCACCAAGGTGGACGGCAGGTGGCTCGCCACCCCCCTCTTCTTCGCGCTCGCCCTCATCGAGGTGACCGACGTCATCTTCGCCGTCGACTCGATCCCCGCCATCTTCGCGGTGACGAGCGACCCCTACATCGTCTTCACCTCGAACGTCTTCGCCATCCTGGGGCTGCGGTCGCTCTACTTCCTGCTGGCGAGCTTCGTCGAGAAGTTCACCTACCTGAAGCCGTCGCTGGCCTTCGTGCTCATGTTCGTCGGCGCCAAGATGGCGCTCGTCGACGTGTTCAAGATCCACGCCGCGGTCTCGCTGGCCATCGTCCTCGCCATCCTCACCATCGGCGTGGTGGCCTCCATCCTGAAGAACCGGCGGGTCGCCGCGGCGGAGGCGGCCGCCGCTGCCGCCGCCTCGGCACGGGCGCCGCTCGTCCGCAAGGAGGCGGCGTGACCCGCCTGCCGGTCAGTGCCCGCCGGCGAACCGCTCCCCGGCGGGCACCCGCACCGGGAGCACGTTCCCGGGGCGCGGCAGCGGGCAGGTGGCGAACGGGGTGAAGGCGCAGGGGGGGTTGAAGGCGCGGTTGAAGTCGAGGACCACCCTCCCGCCGGCCGGCGCCGCGGCGGAGAGGAAGCGCCCCGCCCCGTAGGTCTCGACCCCGGCGGTGGCGTCGCGGAACACGAAGGCCAGCGCAGCGCCCTCCCCGGTGGGCTCGAGCGCGAGTTCCCGGCCGGCCACGGAGAAGACCGCCCGCCCGGGCACGAGCCGCTCCGCCTCCATCCCGGTCACGTCGGTCACCATCACCGGTCGCGCCTCGTCGAACCCCTCCCAGCGGGCCTCGACGATCCAGGCCGGGTCGAAGGGGAAGGTCTCGATCCCGGTGAAGTTCCGGCGGGCCGGCGCGCCGGCGTCCCAGACCCGCAGCGCGAACTTCCCGCCGCGGGCGAGGAGCATCACGTGGCGGGACGGACCCAGGGAGAGCAGGTCCGGCTTTCCGGAGGCGTCGGACACGAGGACCCGCCGCTCCACCGGGGCGCCGCCCTGGGCATACCCGTCGCCGGCCGCGGCGGAGAGCTCGACCGCCCCATCACGGAGGGTGAACGTCCCAGGAAGCCCCTCGGGCCGGTTCTCCCCCGGTTCCAGCCAGTGCAGCGCCACCACCGAGAGCCATCCCCGCTCGCCGACGAGGCGGGCGACGCGCTCCCGCCGCCAGGCCTCCCACTCCGCCCGCGCCGCGCCGGTGCTCACGGCCGCCCGCCCCGCTCGACGTCGGCGAGGAGCGCGCGGGCCTCGGCGTGCTCGGGGTGGAGCACCAGCAGGGCGCGCAGCGTCTCCGCCGCCCCCTTCCGGTCTCCGGAGCGGGCCTGGTAGTAGGCGAGCGTCCAGGCGTAGCGGGCGTCGTCGGGGCGCAGTTCGGCCGCCTTCCGCGCCAGCGGCACCGCCTCGGCGGGCTTCCGCTCCCCCACCATCACCGCCAGGTTGAAGGCGGCGGGCGCCAGGCGGGGATCGGCCTGGAGCGCGGCGCGCAGCATCGCCTCGGCCCCGGCCCGGTCCCCGCGCTCGGCGAGCAGGAGCCCCAGGTTGAAGGCGATCCCGGCGTGGCCGGGCTGCGCCGCGTGCGCCTCGCGCAGGAGCCGCTCCGCCTCCTCGCCCCGGCCGTTCACTGCGAGCAACATGGCCAGGTTGGCCCGGGCCAGGAAGAGCTGGTCGTCGATGGCGAGCGCCCGCCGGTACTGCTTCTCCGCGTCGGAGGTCCGCCCCAGCGCCGCGTACAGGTTGCCCAGGTTGTAGGGGCCGGAGGGCAGGTCGGACATGTAGCGCTGCCCGGCCTCGTACTCGGCGAGCGCCGCCGCCCAGGCCCGGCGCTGCGCCTCGGGGAGCCGCTGCGCGGGAGTTCCGGCCAGCCGGGCGGCCGCCTCGGCGCGCACCCATCGCACGGGATCCTGGAGGAGCGGTCCGAGCAGCCGCCCCAGCGCGCCCGGGTCGGCCGCCTCGACCCGCTGCACGGCGGTGGCCCGGACGAGCGGCTCGGGATCGGCGAGCGCCTTCTCGAGCGCGCCGCGCGCCGGCGCCCCCGGGTAGGCCGCCAGCAGCTCGAGCGCGGTGGCCCGCACCACCACAGGCCGGAGCGGGTCCTGCGCCAGCCGGACGAGCTCGCCCTCCGCCCCGGGCTCGCGGGCCCGCCCGGCGGCGATCACGGTGCCGTAGTGGGGCTTCCGCTTCTTCCCGTACCAGCCGTCGTACTTCGCCTGCACCCACGCGAGCGGCTTGTCGGCGTGGCACCCCGACGCGCTGCAGGCGTTGGGGACGCCGATCGACGCGGTGAGGTCGGGGCGCGGCACGCGCATCGAGTGGTCGCGCCGGAAGTGCACCACCATGAAGTCCTGCCCCGGCATGTGGCAGGAGACGCAGAGCACGCCGGCGCTCGGCTTCCCCTTCCACTCGCGCCTGTGGAAGGTGTGGGTGGGCGCATCGTAGGCGTCGGCCAGGTGGCAGCGGGTGCAGAGCGCGTTCCCCTCCTCGTGCCGCTTCCCGGAATGGACGTCGTGGCAGTCGGCGCAGCGAACCCCGTTCGCGTGCATCTTGCTCTGGGTGAAGGCGTGCCACTCGAAGTCCTCGTCCAGGATCTGGCCGTCGGCGTGGAAGGTCCCCTGCCCGAGCAGGGTGGGGAGGTAGTGGTCGAGGAACTCCCCGCCCGGCGCGGGAGGGTCGGCGAACTGGGCGCGGCGGGAGTGGCAGGGGGCGCACAGGTTCACGAGCTCGGGCGGGGTGAGCCGCGCGGTCTTCGCCACCAGCCCGGCGTGCTCGATGGCGGTGCGCCCCATGGCCGGCTGGTCGGCCCAGGCGACGTGGCGGGACCCGGGACCGTGGCAGGCCTCGCACCCCACGCTGACCTCCGACCAGGTGGTCTCGTAGGCGTCCCGCTCCGGGTCGTAGCGCTTGCGGACCGCCGTGGAGTGGCAGTCGGAGCACATGGCGTTCCAGTTCTGCCCCGGACGCGTCCAGTGGAGCCAGTCGCCGGGGGGCGCGACGGGCCCCGGGTTCACGTGGAACCAGCGCTTCTCCTTCGTGTCCCAGGCCGCCGAGAGGGCCTGGAGGCGGCCGCCCGGGAAGGGCACCAGGTACTGCTGCAGCGGCGCCACGCCGAAGGTGTAGGCCACCTCGAAGTCGCGCATCTCCCCGTCCGGCCCCTCGGCGTGGGCCATGAACTTCCCGTCCCGGCGGAAGAAGCGCCAGGTCTTGCCCCGGTGGCCGAGGGTCGCGCCCGAGAAGTCCCCGAGCACCGTTCCCTCCCCCGCCGCCTGCATGGCCCGGGCGTGGTTCGAGCCCTTCCACCCGGCGTACGCCTTCTCGTGGCAGCCCTTGCACTTCTCGCTGCCCACGTACTGGGGCGCCGCCGCCGGCGGGATGCGTGGCGGGCGCAGCGCCCGCATCGCCAGGTAGAGCGGAACCGAGAGGACGATGGCCGCCGTGGCAACCACGCCCGCGATGCGGAAGCGGCGGAGGGAGGCGTCCATCTAGAGGTGGACGACCTGGCCCGGCTCGAAGCGGGCGCGGGAGATGCGGCGGGAGGTGTCGACCTTCACGATGCCCCCCTCGATCACCACCGGGAAGAGATCGAGCGCCCGGGTGGCCGGCGGCGAGAGGACGTCCCCCTTCTCGTCGAAGGTCGAGGCGTGGCAGGGGCACGGGAAGGTCCGCTGCTCCTCGTTCCAGGGCACCGTGCACCCGAGGTGCGTGCAGCGCGAGGAGAGGGCGAGGAAGCCGCCGTCGGCGAGGCGCACCAGGTAGAACTGCCCGCCGGGGAAGGCCCGCACCGAGGCCGGGGTGAACTCGCCGACCGGGCCAGCCACCACGAGCCCGGCGCCGCGCCCGGCTCCGCCCTTCCCCGGGGCCAGGTAGGCGACGACCACGGCGAGCAGCTCGGCGGCGGCCAGGATCCCGAGCCCCGTTCCGAGCTTGCCCAGGAAGTCGCGGCGCGCCGGGGCGGCCGGCTCGATGGCGGGCGGGGCGGTCACGGGAGCACCAGTGCCATGCCCGGGCCGCGCAGGAACACCCCCACGAGCGTCAGCACGGCGAAGGAGGCGAGGGCGAAGGTGAAGGCGGCCTGCACCGCCTCCTGGCGCGTGCCGCCGCGGCGCCGCGAAAGCCAGGAGACCAGCCCGAGGACGAGGGCCAGGACGGCGAGCGGGAGGACCCCGTTTCGGACGGCCGGGGGGAGCGCGGGGAGCCAGGGCTTCCCCCGGCGCAGGGGCTCGTTCGCCAGGACGGCGGCGAAGGTGAGCGCGGCCGCGAGGAGCGCGGCCACGAGGGCGTGGCGCGCGCCGCGCGGGGAGCCGAACCAGCGGCCGGTGGGTGGCTCGGCTCCGGACAGCGCCGGCAGGGCGAGGAGCATGCCGAGGCCGAGGAGCGGCGCCGCCACCGCGCCGGAGGCCGGGTGCAGGTGCACGAGCAGCTCCTGCAGCCCCATGAAGTACCAGGGGGCCTTGGCCGGGTTCGGGCTCAGGCCCGGGTTGGCCTGGGCGAGGAGGGGCGCGTTCCACAGGGCGGCCAGCAACATCACCGCGGCCAGGACCACCAGCGCCGCCGCTCCTTCACGCTGGGTGAGGTCCGGCGAGGTGGGGACGAGCGGCCCCCGAGGCGCGGCGCGATCGCCGGCGCCGGCCGGCAGGATCACGCCCCCCACCTTGCGCACCAGCCAGAAGTGGAAGGCGAGCAGGAGCAGCAACGCGACGGGGAGGATGGCCACGTGGAGCACGAAGAAGCGGGCCAGCGTGGCCGGCCCCACCTCGGCGCCGCCGCGCGCGGCGCGGAGCAGGACGTCCCCGGCCAGCGGAACGTACTCGAGCATCCCGGTGGCGATGGTGACGGCCCAGAAGGCGAGCTGGTCCCAGGGAAGCAGGTAGCCGGTGAAGGCGCAGCCCACCACGAGCAGGAGGAGCGCCACACCCACGAACCAGTTGCCCTTTCGCGGGGGGAGGTGGCCGCCCCGGTAGAAGACCCGGAGCAGGTGGAGACCGCAGACGAGGACGAGCCCGTTCGCCGCCCAGTGATGGGCGTTGCGCACCAGCGCGCCGAAGGGGATCTCGTCGACCAGCCGGGCCACGGTCCCGTGGGCCCGCTCCGGCGACGGCCCGTAGACCACGAGGAGGAGCGCGCCGGTGACGGCGAGGACCAGGAAGAGCACCGCGGAGGCGCCCCCCAGCCCGAAGGTGAGCGGCAGGGGGAGCGCGGCTGCCGGCACCAGCTTCGGGTGCAGGTGGAGGACGAGGTTCGCGAAGCCGGAGGGCTTCCGCGAGGGCTCGGGCACTAATTGCTCCCGGCGGCCGAGAGCTTCTCCATCGCCTGGCCAAGGTTGAACGAGCCGGGCTTCTGTCGCGGAGGGAAGTCCTTGAAGCTCTGGATCCACTCCCCGACGTATCCCATGGCCGGGGCGAGCAGGAAGACCCGGTCGATCCGCCAGCGGCCGTAGCCCATCCCCTCGTGATCGGCCCGCTCGAACGGGTCGGAGCGCAGGCTGAAGAGCTTGGGGACGCGCAGCGTGACCATGGGATCCTGCCAGACGTCGAAGCCGTGCGACCGCTGCTCCATGAAGACCATCTTCCACTGGCCGTAACGGAGGGCGCAGAGCTCGCCGTCGTCGGTCCAGTAGAGGAACTCCTTGCGCGGCCACTCCTTCGCCGTGCCCTTCAGGGCGGCGGCGAGGTCGTATCCGTCGACGTGGACCTTGAAGGTCGTGCCCCCGACGACGAGCCCCTTCCGGAGCTCCTCCTTCACACCGGGGCGGCCGGCCGCCGACAGCAGGGTGGGCAGCCAGTCCTCGTGGGAGATGATCTCGTTCACCTCGGTGCCGGGCGCGATGACGCCGGGCCAGCGGACGAGGAGCGGCACGCGGAAGCCACCCTCCCAGTTGGTGTTCTTCTCGCCGCGGAACGGCGTGGTTCCGCCGTCGGGCCAGCTCATCACCTCGGCGCCGTTGTCCGACGTGTAGATGACGATGGTGTCCTTCGTGACCCCGAGGTCGTCGAGCTTCTCGAGCAACTGCCCCACGTGGGCGTCGTGCTCGACCATCCCGTCGGGGTAGACGCCGAGCCCGGTCTTGCCGGCGCTCTCCTTCTTGAGATGCGTCCAGATGTGCATGCGGGTGGTGTTGAACCAGACGAACCAGGGCTTGCCCGCCGCCTGCTTCTGGTCGATGAACTGGAAGGTCGCCGCCACCACCTCGTCGTCGATGGTCTCCATCCGCTTCGCGGTGAGCGGACCGGTGTCCTCGCAGCGCTGCTTGCCCCACGCGCCGAAGCGCGGATCGGCCGGCAGCGTGCTCGCCTTCTCGGTGGCCCAGCAGTGGAAGACGCCGCGGGGGCCGAACTTCGACTGGAAGCCGGGGGCCTTCGGGTAGTCCGGGTTCTCCGGCTCCTCCTCGGCGTTCAGGTGGTAGAAGTTGCCGAGGAACTCGTCGAATCCGTGGACCGTGGGGATGAACTCGTTGCGGTCGCCGAGGTGGTTCTTGCCGAACTGGCCGGTGGCGTAGCCCTGGGCCTTGAGCAGGTCGGCGATGGTCGGATCCTTCGCCGACAGCCCCTCCGGCGCGCTGGGCAGCCCCACCTTGAGGAGGCCGGTGCGGATGGGGGACTGGCCGGTGATGAACGCGGCGCGCCCGGCGGTGCAACTCTGCTGTCCGTAGGCGTCGGTGAAGACCGCTCCCTCGGTGGCGATCCGGTCGATCTGCGGGGTGCGGTACCCCATCATCCCGCGGTTGTACTTGCTGAGGTTCCAGTAGCCGACGTCGTCGCCGAAGATGACGAGGATGTTGGGCTTCTTCTGCTGGCCTTCGGCGAGCGCCGGCCCCAGCAGGGCAGCGGCCGCGAGAACGGCGATGGCATTCATCCGAATCGTCATGGTCCTTCTCCCGGGTCGAAGGCGAAGATCCGCTTCCAGTCGCCCTTCATGCTAACGACCACGAATCCCTCGCGCCCGGCCTGGTCGTACAGATCCTGGGGGAACGCCCCAACCATGGCATCGGGCAGGCCCCGGGCAGGGCCATAGGCGTACTCCCGCTTCCCGTCGTCGTGCAGGACCAGCATGGCGAGGCGCGCACCGTCACCGGCCTTCGTGTACTCGAGCATCTGCCGGTCGCCGGCCGAGTTGCCGAAGGCGGCGCGGGAGCGGCGCCCGATCACGAGGTGGATGCCCTCCGGCTTGCCGGCGTCGTTGTCGTTCAGGAGGAGCTTCGGCTCCTTGGTCAAGAAGGGCTTACCGTCCTTCCCGTGGACGTACTTCGTCCCGCTCGCGCTCCCCACCACCTGCTCGGGCGGGATGCCATAGATGCGCTCGGCTTACACCCGCATGAAGTCCTGCCCGCCGCCGGTGACGATGAAGGAGACGATGGTGCGGGGCGTCGTCGTGAAGCTCATCCTGGATCGATACTCCACCCGGGCGCGTCGTGCCTCGGGAGCAGGCCGAAAAGGCGACGACGGAATGCTTGCGCATCCTCCGGGGAAGGAGGAACCTTCCCCCTTTCCGTGCAAGAGCACGATTTCCAAGGAGGTAGTCGATGAAGCGCATCCTGGCACTGTCCCTGTTCGCGGTCCTCGCCGCGGGCTGCGCCACCACCTCGTCGGTGAAGGAGGAGATCGCTCCCCTTTCCGGCAAGGTGACGACGCTGGAGCAGAAGAACGCGGCGATCGAGGCCAAGCTCGCCGATCTGAGCAAGAAGGGGGACGCCCAGTCGGCCGAGATCCAGGCGCTCCGCAAGGAGATCGCCAGCTCCAACGCGGCGTCCGCGAAGTCGGCTGCCGACGCAGAGGCGGCGGCGGTCCGCGCCGAGACGGCTGCGGCCAAGGCCGCCAAGGCCTTCGAGCTGCGTCAGATGAAGGGCGCGAAGTAGGAAGCTGCTGAACTGGCCCGGGGGGCGCGGCCACCGGCCGTGCCCCCTGGCGCGCCTTCCGGGGCCGTCAGCTCCGGTCCTCGGTGACGTCCACGGGGAAGCCGCGCGGGTCGGCGATAGCCCCGGCGAGCTTGGCGGGGTCGACCGATCCCGAGAGCCCCCGCTTCACGATCAGCTTCCGGGCCTCCGACGCCAGGTCGACCCGGGCGTCCTCGTCGGGGTGGATCTCGACGAAGACCCGTCCGGCACGCACCCCCACCTTCACCGGCTCCCGGACGATCCGCACCTCGGTGCCCACCGGGACGCGCTCGAAGAGGACGGGGATGTCCTCGGGATAGAGCCGCAGGCAGCCGTGGCTGGCGCGCCGACCCACGCCGAAGGGCGTGTCGGTTCCGTGGATGAGGATGGAGCCCTTCGACAGGCGCAGCGCGTGGGTACCGAGCGGATTGTCGGGGCCGGGCGGGACCATGGCCGGCAGGTCGGGCTCCTCCCGGCGGATCGACGCGGGCGGGTACCAGGGCGGGTTCACCTGCTTCTGGATCACCTTGAAGGTGCCGACCGGCGTGGCCCACCCCTCGGTGCCGATGCCCACCGGGAAGGTCATCGCCGGACCCGGCGTCTTCGGGAAATGGAACAGGCGCATCTCGGAGAGGTTCACCACCACCCTCCCCGGCGCGGCGGCGCGCGGCACGATCCAGGAGGTGGGGAGGGTGACGGTCGATCCCGCCTTGGGGACGAAGGCGTCCTGCCCGGGGTTGGCCGCCTCGATCTCGTTGAAGCCCAGGTCGTACTGGCGCGCCATCTCGATGAGCGAGTCGCCGGGCAGCACCGTCCGGTAGCAGACGTCCCCGATGACCTCGACGCCCGTGCATTCACCCGGAGTGTCGCAGGCGGCGACCTGCACGATCGGGCAGGGAGGCGGCCCGGCGACGGCGGCCGGGGGCGGCGGCGGTTCCTTCGGCTCCGGCCGCGGTGGTGCCTGGGCGCAGCCCGCGCCGAGGACGGCGAGGAGGAGCCAGGCTCCCGGGCGCGGGTGGATACGCATCGGCATGGCGGAAGGGTTAGTGGAAGGTGGAGGGCGTGACAAGGGGCTCCCCCACGGTTAGCGTCCGGAGGCGATGCACCGTCTCGCCCTCCTGACCCCGATCCTCCTCGCGATCGCCCTCCCGGCGGACGCCCGGCCGGAGGAGATCGACCAGAGCCTCTCGGCCTGCCCGCCCGGCGGCGACGTGGTGGCCGTCTTCACGCGCAAGCGCGAGATCTGGCTGTGCCGGGACGGGGTCGACACGGCCCGCATCCCGATCGCGCTGGGGCGAGGCGGGGCGGGAAAGAGGCGGGCCGGGGACAACCGGACGCCGGTGGGCGCCTACGCGCTCGGCGAGCCGCGCCCGTCCCGGCAGTACGGGCTCTTCATCCCCATCGACTACCCGACGCGCGAGCAGGCGCGCAGCGGCCACTCCGGCGCCGGGCTGGGGATCCACGGCCCCCCGCGCGGGCAGGAGGAGCCCGCCTACCCGACCACCGCCGTCGACTGGACGCTCGGCTGCGTCGCCACCGGGACCGATCGGGACGTCGAGGCGGTCGCCGCCTTCGTGCGCAGGTACCGGCCGACGCTGCTGGTGCGCTGAGGCGCGGTCAGGCGGCCGGCGCCGCGGGGAGGTCGACGCGGAAGGTGGAGCCCCGCCCCGGCTCGCTCGTCGCCGTGATGGTGCCGCCGTGCGCGGTGACGATGGAATGGCAGATGGGGAGCCCGAGTCCGGTGCCCTGCCCGGCCTTCCGGGTGGTGAAGAAGGGGTCGAAGACCCGCTTCAGGAGCTCGGGCCCCATCCCCACCCCGTCGTCCCGCACCTCCATCCGCGCCATGCCCGGCGCGCCCGGGCCGACCACGATGGTGACGGCGCCGCGCTGCCCGTCGGCCATGGCCTTGGCGGCGTTGGTGACGAGGTTCACGAGCACCTGGCCGAGCTGCCCGGCCGAGGCCAGGACGTCCGGGGCCTCCCGGTTCTCCACCCGGATCGTCGTGGCGCCGGGGATGGAGCCCGGCAGCCAGCGCATGGCCTCGTCGACCACGTCGATGAGGCGAGTCCGGGTTCGCCGGGGGTCGGGGCGGCCGAACAGGCTCAGGTCCTTCACGATCCGTGCGATGCGAAGTCCGCCCGCCTGCGCGTCGCGCAGGGCGTCGATGGCCTCGTCGAGCCGCTCGACGAGGAAGCGCCGGTCGATGGCCTCTCTCGACCCGAGCGCCTTCCGCACCACCTCGAGCTCCTCGATGGCCATGCCCTGTCCGGCGAGCTCCCCGGTGAGCGGGTTGTTGATCTCGTGGGCCACACCGGCGACCAGCGTCCCCAGCGCCGCCAGCCGCGACGCCACCAGGAGCTGCTCCTCCACCTGCTTGCGGTCGGTGATGTCGACGAAGGTGACCACGACGTGATCGAGCACGTCCTTGCCGCGGAACACCGGGTAGCCGCTGACGAGCGCCCAGGCCCGGTCGCCCGTGGCGGGGCGTTCGACTCCGACCACCTGGTCGACGATGGGCGCCCCCGTCGCCAGCACCCGGTTCACCGGGTACTCCTCGAGGGAGAGGGAGGTGCCGTCCTCGTGCAGGAAGCGCCAGGCGGGGTCGATCACCGCCTTGCCGTACATCTGGTCCGGGGTGAGCCCGAGCACCTCCCCGGCCTTGGCGTTGGCGTGAACGATGCTCGTGTCGGGGGCGTGCACGACCACGCCGGCCTGCAGGTTCTCGAGGAGGCTCCGGAGCCGGGCCTCGCTCGATCGCAGCCCCTCCTCGGCCGACTTCTGGGCGTGGACGTCGGTGAGGGTCCCCGACACCCGGAGCGCCCGCCCGTTCGCGTCCCGGGCCACCACCTTGGCGCGGCTGCGGACCCACCGCCACGAGCCGTCGGTGTGCCGGGTGCGGAACATGCGGTCGAAACGCTCCTCCCGGGAGGACAGGAGCGCCCCGAAGATGGGCCCCAGCTGCGCCAGGTCGTCCGGGTGCATGCGGCTGGTCCATTCGTCCGGACCTACCCATGTGTCCACGGCCGGCCGCCCGGTGATCTCGTTCATGCGCGCGCTGTGGAGGATCCTTCCACTCGTGAGATCGCGCTCCCAGTAGCCGTCGGTGCTGGCATCGAGGACGGCCTGCAAGCGCTCCTGGCTTTCCTGCATCCGGCGGGCGCCGTCCATGAGTTCCTTCTCGGCCAGGAACTGGAGACGACGGGCCCGGTGGAACCGCCAGGAGACCCAGCCGCCGGCCAGGTTGGTCGCGAGCAGGGAGTTTCCGATGAGCAGCGTGGCCGCCAGGGAAGGCGGGTCGCGAAGGGCGACCAGCCAGGCGAGGGTGGTGGCCATGACCACGCCCGCGCCGAGCGCCTGGAGCGTGAACCGGTTGGGGATCAGCGTCCAGGCGCTGATCAGCAGCAGCATGTCCGACAGCACGGGCATGAAGTAGTCGTGCGGCCGGGTGGACTGCACGGCGGCGGAGACGAGCGCCCCGGCGCCGACCCAGGCCAGCGACCAGGCGTCGAGTACGCCCGGGCGCCGGCTCCAGAGCGCGGCCCAGATGACGGTGACCGTGATGGCGACGATGCCGATGCGCGCGGCGAGAATGAGCCAGAGCAAGGGCGGCGCGACCAGGCGGGCGTCGGTCGCGACGTAGGCCGCGCCGAGCAGCGCCAGCCCCCCGGCGACGACCGCCGTGGTCCGCCCGTCGCCGCGGAGGTGCCGGGCGCGGTACTCCGCCTCCAGCTCCGGCGGGCGGAGCGTCGTCCCCACGAGTCGACCCTGTGATCCCCCATCACCCATCGTGAGAACGCTAACCCCCCGGACGCTCAGGGGTCAAAGGCGCCTTCGGGGCCGCCCCTGGATTCTCGGACCCCGATGGTCTATTTTCCCACCTTGCGCGTTTTCCTGGTGTACGTGAGGGACGAGGCGTATTTCCACCTCCTCCCCTCGGCGGCCGGTGACGCGGGGACCGATCCGCGCATTCGCGCGATGGCCTTCCCCCCCCTGGGAATCCAGACGCTCGCCCCGGTGCTGCGGCGCGCCGGGCACACGGTCCGGATGTTCGACACCTGCCACCCGCGCATGCGGGCGGAGGACGTCGCCGAGGCGGCCCGCCAGGACGCGCCCGACGTCATCGCCCTCTCCTTCCTCTCGGTGACCGCCTACCCGACGCTGAAGGCCTTCGCACGGAAGGTGAAGGTCGCCAACCCCGGGATCCCCATCATCGTGGGCGGCGCCTTCGCCTCCATCAACGCGAGCCGGATCCTGGCCGACTGCCCCTACATCGACCACGTGGGCGTGGGCGAGGGGGAGGACCTGCTCGTCGACTACCTCGCCCACCTCCACCTCGACCTCGGAACGGTGGCCGGGCTGGTCTGGCGGAGCGGCGGCGAGATCGTGAAGAACGTCCCGCGCCCGCTCCTCCGGGACCTCGACGCCTACCCGTACCCCGACCGCACCTCGCTCCCCATCGACTACATCGAGTCGCTCCCGCTCGACGTCCCGGCGGTGCTCTCCCTCGACAAGTTCTGCACCATCCAGACCTCGCGGGGCTGCCCCTACACCTGCATCTACTGCGACATCCCGTCGCTCGCCGAGGGCAAGTGGCGCAGCCGCTCGGCCGAGCACGTGCTGGGCGAGATGCAGGAGCTCTCCGACCAGGGCTACCGCTCCATCTACCTCACCGACGACCACTTCCTGCTCAAGCGCAAGCGCATCGCCGACATCTGCAACGGCATCGTCGACCGCAAGCTCAAGTTCCACTGGGGGTGCGAGGGGCGGGTCGACTCCATGGGCATCGAGGTGCTCCCGCTCATGGGCAAGGCCAACTGCGACATGCTGGCCTACGGCATCGAGGCGGGAACGCAGAAGATGCTCGACCGCCTGGGCAAGCGGCAGAAGCTCGAGCAGATCGAGCTCGCGGTGGGCGAGGCCAAGAAGCACGGCATCGCCCGGGTGCATGGCTTCTTCGTCATCGGCGGGCCCGGCGAGACCGCCGAGGACATCCGCGAGACCTTCCGCTTCGCGGCCCGGCTGCCCATCGACACCTTCGGCTTCAACCGGCTGGCCGTCTACCGGGGGACGCCGCTCTGGAACGAGTACGCCAGCCGCGGCATCGTCGACGACGACCGCGACTGGGACAAGACCTTCAAGTGCTGCGACATCGACCCCGACACGGTCCCGAACGACGAGGTCAACGCCCTGCGGATGAAGGGCTACGCCTCGCTGCTCCTGCACCGCATCGTGCGGAGCCCGGTGAAGACCTGGGACCTCCTGCGCACCTTCAGCCGCCACATGCCGGCCCGCGACCTCTTCCGGCTCATCAGCGGCCCCTTCCGGAAGAAGATCGCGCCGCCCCCCGACCTGCCGGCGCCGATGGTCGACGCCGGGATCAAGGTCCCGGTCCGCGCCCCGGCCTGAGCCCTATCCGACCAGGTCCTCGGTCCCGTCCACGCCGAGCACGTTGCCGGTCATCCACACCGTCTCGGGCCGGGAGATGGCCACCACCACGCCCGCCACGTCCTCGGGGGTGGTGAGCCGCTTGCCCGGGTGCAGCGCGAGGCAGTGCTCGATCATCCGCTCGTTGCCGGGGATCTTGCGGAGCGCCGGCGTGTCGGTGACCCCGGCGCGGATCGCGTTCACGGCGATCTGGCGCGGCACGAGCTCGACCGCGAGCTGCCGGCAGTGGCTCTCCAGCGCCGACTTGGCCGCCGACACCGCACCGTAGGACGGCCAGATGCGGTGGCCGCCGGCGCTGGTCATCGCGTAGACGTGTCCGCCCGGACCCATGAGGCCGGCCTGGAGCACGTCCTGCACCCAGTAGACGAGGCTGTGGGCCATCACGTCGAGTGTCATGTCCATCTGGGCCCGGCTGATGCCGTCGGCGGGCACGGCGGCGACGAAGGGCTTGAGCGTCCCGAAGGCGAGCGAGTGGACGAGGACGTCGATGCCGTCGGGGACGCCCTCCCCGGCGAGGACACGCTTCATCTCGGCCACCACCTCGGCCCGCTTCTCGGCGTCGGCGGCGTTCACGTTGAAGAAGGCCGCCTTGCCGCCGGCGGCCGCGATCGCGCCCTGGATGCGCTCCACGTTGGGGAGCGTGGAGCGCCGGTCGAGGTGGACGCCGAAGACGTTGCGCCCCGAACGGGCGAGGGCGAGGGAGATGGCCTCGCCGAATCCGGAGGACGCACCGAGGACGAGGGCCCACTTTCGGGGATTGGACATCGGCAGAAGATGGTCGAGCGCACCGCTCCGGTCAAGCCGGCCCGGGAATCGCGCCACGTTGTAGGATCCCGCCATGCGACGCCCCACGGACCCGCTCGACGCGATCGCCGCCACCGCCATCCTCGGCGTCGACACCGTCTGGGGGGGCGACGTCCTCGACCCGTCGGGCGCCGGCCGCTTCATCGCCGACTCCTGGTTCTCCGACGAGCCGTTGCCGGAGGCCTACGCCCATCCGGCGGCGGCGCGGCTCCGCCTCTCCGGCGGCGTGGGGGCGGCGGCGGTCGACCTTCCCTCCGTCGACGCCTACCTCGCTGCGGTCGACGTCCCGGGGGCGGTGCGCGAGCTCTCCACCCGGAGCCGGGCGGCCGGCGGGGCGCGGGGCGCCTACCTCGAGGGCGTGGCCGACAGCCTGTCCGTGATGTGGGACCTCGCCCTGGAGCAGGTGGGGCGGGGACCGGCCGTTCCCTACGATCGATGCGTGCTCTCCTCGTGCGGGCGCGCGCCGGTGCCCTCCCGGCCGGAGGAGAAGCGGCGCCGGCTCGCGGAGCTCCTGGCCCGCGCCGGGTACCCCTCCGGGACGGCCACCGGGCTGCTCGCCGCGGTGGACGCCTGGCGCGCCGATCGGCTCGTGCCGCGCCGGTCGGTCCGGCAACTCGCCGACGCCTTCATCGCCTGGCTCGACGAGGGCACGAGGCGCCACGTCCTCCCGCACCTGCCGGCCTCGCTCCACGACGTGCCGCGCGCCAACGTCCGCTTCCTCCCCCTCGAGAACGCGATGTTCTCGGGCTCCCTCAACTACCTGGGACGGGAGCGCGACGCCGCCGGCGCTCCGCGGTACGAGGCTACCTACGAGCTCAACACGTCGCTCCAGATCTCGGTGCCGGAGTTCGCCGACCTGGTGAGCCACGAGGTGGTGCCCGGCCACGCCACCACCTTCGCGCTGGCCCACGCCCTCCACGTCCAGGGGCGGCTCGGTTTCGAGGCCACCGTGCTCACCATGAACACCCGCGGGGCCACGCTCTTCGAGGGGATCGCCAACAACGCCATCCTCATGGCCTTCGGCGTGAAGGAGGTCGAGGAGCTGCCCGACGAGGACCTCCAGATCGGCGTGCTGCTCTCCTTCCTGCAGGACGACGCGAAGAACCAGTCCTCCTGGCTGACCTGGCGGGAGGGGCGCCCCCGGGACGAGGTGGCCTCAGCGCTCCGGGCCGACTGCCTCGTCTCCGCGGAGCGGGCCGACAAGCTCTCCGGGGCCTGGGGCCGCCACCCCCTGCTCGGCCGAATGTCCCTGCCGGCCTACCTGGCCGGCACCGAGAAGGTGGCCGCGCTGCGCCGCCTGCACCCGCCCGGACGGGTCCTCCCCGCGCTCTTCGGCGTGAGCGGGCTCGTGGACGTCGTCTCGATCGATCGGGTGCTCTGACCGGTGGCGCTCACTCGGGCGCTGCCGGCAGCTCGACGCGGAAGGTGGAGCCGGCTCCGGGCGTGCTCTCCACGGTGATGGTGCCCCCGTGGGCGGTGACGATGGCGTGGCAGATGGGCAGACCGAGCCCCATCCCCTGCCCGGTCTTCCGGGTGGTGAAGAACGGGTCGAAGATCCGTCCCATCAGATCGGGGGGCATCCCGCAGCCGTTGTCGGCCACCTCGGCGCGAACCATACCCGGGCTGCCCGTACCCACCGTGACCGTGACCTCGATCGGGATCCCCGGACGGGATGCTCGGACGGCGTTGGTGAGCAGGTTTGCGAAGACCTGCACGAGCTGCCCCGCCGCTGCCGTCACGCCGGGTGAAGCGCGGTCGTCGATGCGGATGGCCGCGCCGCTGGCCAGGGCCGGCGGAAGGGACCGGACGGCCTTCTCCACCACCTCGCGGAGCTGCACGCGCATCCGTCCCGCGTCGGGACGCCCGAGGAGCGTCAGGTCCTTCACGATCTCGCCGATGCGCAGCCCCTCCCCCTGGGCGTCCCGCAGCGCCTCGACGACCCGGTCGAGTTCCTCGGCCATCCGCGACGCCGGCACGGGCTTCCGGGAGCGGAGCTCGTCCCGGAGACGCTCGGCCTCCTCGAGGGCGAACCCGTCGGATGCGAGCATGCCGCCGAGCGGGTTGTTGATCTCGTGCGCGACGCCGGCGACGAGCGTACCCATGGCGGCGAGCCGCGAACCGATGGCGACCTGCTCCTGGAGCGCCCGCTGGCTGGTGACGTCGATGATCACCCCCACGAACCCCGCCACCTCTCCGCTGGCGCCGCGCATGGGCGACCCGACCACCCGGGCCCAGGTCACCTGGCCGGTGGGCTTGAGGTAGCGGCACTCGCTGTTGAACTCCCCGACCGTCGCAGCCGCCATCTCGCGGAGGAACCGCTCCCGGTCCTCCGGATGGACGGCCGCGATCCAGCCGGCGCCGGACGCCTGCGTGGCAGAGATCCCCAGCGTCCGCTGCCCGGCCGGGCTCAGGAAGACGTTGTTGCCGCTCCCGTCGGCCAGGAAGATCCCGACGGGGGAGGCCGCGGCGAGCGTCCGGAAGAGGTTCTCGCTCTCCTGGAGCCGCTCCTCGGCGGCCTTTCGCTCGCCGATGTCGGTCAGGATGGCCACGAAGTAGTCGATGCTCCGGTCGGCGCGTCGCACGCAGCTCACCGAGAGCAGCGTCCAGACGACCTCTCCGTCCTTCCGGAGGAAGCGCTTGTCGAGCGCGTAACGATCGATCTCGCCCGTGAGCACCCGGTCGAACTGCGCGACGTCGGCGGCGACGTCGTCGGGGTGGGTGAGATCGGCCCAGGTCCTCCCTCGCAGCTCCTCCCGCGAGTAGCCCAGCATGGCGCAGACCTGGTCGTTCGCCTCCATCCAGCCCTTCTCCAGGCTGGTGATGGCGATCCCGACCGCGGGCGTCTCGAAGTAGGCAGTGAGCCGTTGCTCGCGCTCGCGCAGGGCGGCGGCGGCCTCCCGCTCGGCCTGGACGTCGGTCATCGAGCCGGCGGCGCGGACGGGGCGTCCGTCGGCGTCGAATTCCACCGCCTTCCCGTGGGTCCGGACCCAGCGCCACGATCCGTCGGCCACGCGAACCCGGTACTCGAGGTGCACCGCCTCCTTCTCCCCGGACATCACGGCGGCGAACGCGGCCATGACCTTCGGGTGGTCCTCGGGGTGGACGGGGGTCATCCCCTCCTCGAGCGAGACCTCCGATGCCTCCGATTCCCTTCCCCGGATCTCGGCGAACCTCCCGGTTCGCCTCACCCGGCGCGTCCGCAGGTCGATCTCCCAGAAACCGGCGGCGCTCCCCAGGAGGACCGCCTCGAGGTGGCGCTGCAGCTCCTGCCTCTCGTCGTCCGCTCGCTTCCGGTCGGAGATGTCCCGGAAGATGGTGTAGGTGAGGGGCTCGCCCACCGGACCCGGGACCGACGTGGAGGTGAGTTCCACCGGGATGGTCCTGCCGTCGCTCCTCCGGTAGTGAACGGGACCCGACACGACGCCCACCTCGCGGCGGCGCTCCAGCATCTCGCGGAAGAGGTCGTCCTCGACGACGATCCCGGCCCTGCCGAGGCGGATGAGCTCGGCCTCGCTCCAGCCGAGCATGCGGCAGGCGGCGGGGTTGGCGCGGACGATGGTCCCGTCGGCCCGGCCCAGGAACACGCCCTCCCCGATGTGCTCGAACAGCCCCTCGTAGAGCGCGCGGAAGTCGGGTGGGGGGATGGCGGTCATCGCTCGGAAACCGCCCGCGCCAGCACGAGCCGCTCGACGAGCAGATCGGTGCTCCCGCCGATGATCTGGAGGATCTGCTGGGTCGTGTGTCGTCCTTTGAAGTGGGGACGCTCGGCGACCTCGACCCACCCCGGAGGCAACGGCTGTCCGGCGTCGAGGATGATCGCCGCGTATGCACCGGGCGTCGCCACCGGCGCCTTGCAGCGCATCGCCGCATCGGGGCACCGGTAGCCCCGGACGTCGGCGCCGGGCAGGAGGAACCGGTACCGCTCCTGGGCCTGGGCGAACCGGTCCGGGACGAGGACCGTCCGACCCCGGAGGTCGGCCACCGCCTCCGGCGGGAAGTGGCCGGGGAACGGGAGGACGATGGCGCTGCCGACCGCCAGCGCGAGCAGCGCCAGGTATGGGAGGGCGTCTCGCCCGAACCGGAGGTTCCTCACCCCGGCCGCGGCGAGCACGCCGAGCACCAGCGGGAGGAGGAACGCCACGGGCCCGAACGGCTGGACCCCCAGCTTCCGCGAGACCAGCCACTCGAACACCGGCGCGGCGAACCCGGCCACGGCGAGCGCCAAGAGCGTCGCCCGGAAGGCGAGGCGCGGCAGCTCGTCCCAGCGCAGCGCGAGGAGCACGGCCAGGGCCGCCATCGCCGGCAGCAGGTAGTTGGCCTGGCGCTGGGTGGGGATGGAGTAGACGAGGTGGAAGGCGAGGACGTAGAGCCAGAGCTCCTGCTCGTCCTCGCCGAGGGCGCGCCGGCGGCGCCACAGGTCGAGGAACAGGGCGAGCAGGAGCGGGACGTAGATCCCGGCGTTCTTCAGCGACCCCAGCCAGATCTCCCAGATGGCGTCGTCCCCGCGGAGGAAGCCCGAGACGAAGGTCTGGAACTTCAGCTTGCGGGCGCTCTCCCCCACGACGAACTGGGACCAGACCAGGTCCGGCCGGGGATCGACGAGCAGCCATGCGGCGAAGACCGCCAGCCCGACGAGGCTGGCGAGCAGGAGGAACGGGACGCGGCGGCGCAGGAAGGGGGCGAGCTTCCACCCGTCGCGCCGCCACAGGACGAGGGCCAGCGCGGCCGCCCCGGGGACCACCAGGACGAAGGTCTTGAAGAGCGCCGCGGCCCCGAAGGAGAGGCCGCAGACGAGGGCGAGCAATGGCCCGGTCCGCTCGCGCCGGTGGACGAGCAGGAGCGGGAGGAAGAGGAAGAGCGTCTCGCCGGCGTTGGTGAGGAACGGGCGCCCGTGCTGGATGGTGGAGAGGAATCCCAGGAAGACGAGGCCTGCGCGCAGCCCGGCGGTCCGGCCGGCGATGCGCGCCGCCAGGAGCCCGACCAGGACGGCGGTGAGGAGGGTCGTCGCCACGACCGGAAGCCGGAGGTGCCAGAGGTCCCAGGCCGCGCCGCGCCCGGTGGAGGCGATTCCCTGCCAGAAGAGGAGCGGGGGCTTCGTGTCGTTGATCCCGGACTCCGACCGGAGGGGAAGCCAGTTCCCCGACTCCGCCGTGACCCGGGCGATCTGGAGGTAGAGGGGCTCGTCGCCGATGGTGGGTGCGTTGATGGAGTCGAGACCGTAGACGTAGGCGCCCACGGCGACCAGGGCGGCGAGCGCCAGCGCCCGGCGGTGGCCGGACTCCCGGTACGGCCCTGGAAGCGTTCGGTCGACGGGCATGTTCTCCCGTAGGGGTATAGCGTGCCTGGGCGGCCGCGCCCTCATCCCTCGCCGGGCGTGGCGGGCGATTCGTCGAGGCGTCTGGCCGGTTGGCAAGTCCCTGCGGGGCGTTGTACTCAGTCGGCGTGCGCCAGACCATCCCCCTCCGAGAGCGGCCCGTCGACTGGGTCCTCCTCGCGTTCTTCGCGGTGAACCTCGGCTTCATCACCTACGTCGTCGACCTCGAGCAGCTGGTGATCGCCGACGTCACCCGGTTCGACTACCCGCTGTGGCCGCCGCGCGCGCTCGTCGACATGGTCCACTGGTGGGGGAACAACTTCGACCCGCTGCAGAACGCCAGGCCGCCCTGGTGGCGCGCCACCATCTGGCTCGACGTGCTGCTCTTCGGCCCCTTCTACGCCGCAGCGATGTGGGCCATCGTGAAGGGCAAGGAGTGGATCCGCATCCCGGCCATCTTCTGGTCGGGCATCATGTTCGCGAACGTCTCCATCATCATGTTCGAGGAGTACTTCGGCCCCCACGCGACGCCGGCCCGGGGGATCGTGACGCTCGCCAACCTGCCCTGGTGGCTCCTGCCGTTCTTCGTGACCTGGCGGTTCCGCGGCGAGCATCCCTTCAGCCGGGATGCGTCGACGCGCTGAGCGCCGGCGGGTCGCATGCGGTATGGGTCCCGGATGGCAAAGACCTTCTTCCGGGTGGCTCTGGTGACGGTGGCCGCACTGGCCTTGTGCTCGACGCAGCGCGCGCAAGCGGGCGACGGTCCACCCTCGGAGCCCCTGGAGGTGAAGTACGCGCCCGCGGGGTGCACGAACCTGGGCGAGGTGAAGGGGTCGTGCTCTAGGAATCCTTGCGGCCCGGAGATCGCCAGGAAGGATGCCCTCGACGAGGCGAGGAAGCTCGGAGCCACCCACCTGAAGACGGTCTGGGCGGGGCGGTACGGCGCGTACACGGAGATCTACAAGGGCATGGCCTATCGCTGCCCGACGACGGCGCCCGTCCAGGGGAAGTAGCAGGAAGCGGAATCGACCACTGCCGGCCGACCAAGGTCACCACGGGGGGGCGTGGCGGGTTCTGCAACGCAGAACTCCGACCGGCAGCGATCGACTGCAGGATGGACCCTTCCCGGGCCGATGACGACCGGGCACTTGGGTTTGTGGGATGAGGGACCCTTAGTGACGGCGTCAGGTCTCGCCAGGCGCGGCGGGCAACTCCACCCGGAACGTCGAGCCCTTCCCCGCCTCGCTCTCGACCGAGATCGTCCCACCGTGGTCCGCCACGATGGCGTGGCAGATCGCGAGGCCGAGCCCCGCCCCTCGTCCTTCGCCTGCGGGGCGGGTCGTGAAGAAGGGGTCGAAGATCTTGCCCAGGATGGCAGGGTCGATCCCGGCGCCGTGGTCGACCACCTCCAGGCGCGCCATGCCCGGTGAACCCGTCCCGATGCGGACCAGGATCGCTCCCTTCGTTCCCGGGCGAGTGGCCTTGGCGGCGTTGGTCAGGAGGTTCACCAGCACCTGTTCCATCTGCCCCCGCGCGGCCGTGACCTCGGGCGCCCCGTGGTCCTCCACCCGCACCGAGGCCGTCCCCTGGACGAACGGGGGCAACCAGCGCGTCGCCCCGGAGACGACGTCCACGAGCCGCAATCGCACGCGCTCCTGGGCGGGTGCCCCGAAGACGGCCAGGTCCTTCACGATCCGGGTGATCCGGGCCGCAGCGTCGCTGGCGTCCTCGAGCACCTCCAGGAACTCCTGGCCCTTCCCCACCAGGGCCTCGTGGCTCGGCTGCTCCCCCCGCTCCAGCGCCTCCAGATCTCGCCGGACGTCACCCGCGGCGGTTCCCAGGCCCGCCATGATCCCCGTCAGCGGGTTGTTGATCTCGTGCGCGACGCCCGCCACCAGCGTTCCCATCGCGGCGAGTCGCGACGCCACCGCGAGCCGCTGCTCCATGGCCAGCCGGTCGGTGATGTCCACGACGACGGCCATGTATCCCGTGCTGTCCCCCGCCAGGTCGCGGACCGCCGAGCCATAGCCCCGCACCCACGTCACCCGACCCGACGGGGAGAGAAAGCGGTACTCGCTCGTGAAGTCCCGGCCTGCGTCGAGCGCCCCGAGCCATTGCTGGAAGACCTTGTCCCGGTCCTCCGGATGAACGGCCTTCATCCAGCCCTTCCCCTCTGCCTCCTGGGCGCTCAGGCCCATGATCCGCTCCATGGCTGGATTGGTGAACATGGCGTTTCCCTGCGCATCGGCATGGAAGACGCCGACCGGGGCGGCGTTCGTCAGCGCGCGGAACCGGCTCTCGCTCTCCCTCAGGGCAGCCTCGCGATCCAGCGCGACCTTCTCGGCCTGCTTCCGCTCGCTGAGGTCCCGGGACACACCGAGGAGTTCCTTGACGGCCCCGTCGGGACCGATGACCGGGAGCGTGATGACCTCGGTCCAGACGGTGGAGCCGTCCCTGCATCGGTACTCGAGCTCTCCCCGGAACCGTTCGGGAGGGCTCCCGGCATCGAGGTCCGCGACCAGTTTCGCCCAGTAACCGAGCGAGACCGCCTGCGACCCGGGAGCGAGGGTCTCCTCGAGGGACTGCGCCATCGCCTCTGCGACGGTGAAGCCTCGGAGCTTCTCCACCGCCGGGCTGACGTAGGTGACCTTGCCGTCCAGGCCCATGGTCCAGACGACGTCCAGGGCGTTCTCGGCGAGCAGCCGGTGCCGCTCCTCGCTGATCCGGAGCATCTCCTCGGCCTGCCTCCGGCGCGTGATGTCGACGATGGTCACGACGACTTGCCGAAGGTTGCCTCCCTTGTCGTACTCCGGGTAAGCGTTGACGAGCCCCCACGACCTGTCCCCTGTCGGGGGCCGGTCGACTCCGATCACCTGATCGACGACCGGCTCGTTCGTGGCGAGGACGCGCACGACGGGGTAGTCCCGGGGCGCCATGGTGGTTCCGTCCTCGTGGAGGAATCGCCAGCCCGGATCCAGGGCGACCCTGCCCTGCATCTGGTCGGGCGTGAGGCCCAGCAGGTCGCCTGCCATCCTGTTGCTCTGGACGATCCGCGTGTCCAGCGCGTGTACGATCACGGCGGCGTTCAGGTTCTCGAGGAAGTTCCGCTGGCGCCGTTCGTTCGTCGCCAGGGTCGACGCTCGCTCCAGCGCGGCCTTCTCGGCCTCGGAGAGCTGGAGCAGGTCCAGGTACGTGGCGCGACGCTGCCGGTGCGCGCTCCAGGACACGTATGCCGCGATCCCGTTCGACGTGATCCAGATGGCCGCGATCAGGGCCCATCCGTCGTACGGAGGCGGCACCCGGAACGCGACGAGCCAGGCGAAGGTCCCGGCCGTGGCCAGCACGGCGGCCATCACCTGGGACGGGAAGCGTGCCGGAAACATCAGCCACAGGGACATCGAAATCGCGACGTCGGCCAGGAGCGGCAGGAAGTGGTCCACCGGACGGATGGCCTGGAAGACGATGCGCAGCGCGTAGGCGGCCGACCAGGCCACGGCCCACCGATCCAGGACGACGGGTCGTAGCGTGCGCAGGAGCGACCAGATGGCTGCGATGCCGACGAGGACGAACACGGCGCGGGCGGCGAGCACCACCGCCAGCACCTGCCGGGTCGGTGCGAAGGCGAAATCTCCCGCGCCGAACAGCAGGAAGCTGAACGTGACGATGGCGACGAACGCCGCCGCTACGCGGGCATCGTCGTGTAGGTGCCAGTCGCGATAGGCCCTCTCGACCTCCGGCGGCCAGAGAGCGGCACCGCGGATCTCGGGGGCAGGGGTCACGAGCGTGTCCCGCCCCTTGCCCCCTCCGGTGGGACCTGTCGCAGCCATTCGCGGGATGATTTCACGCGGCGCGGATACGGGTGGTCGAAATCTGGGGCCCGGGTGGGTGCCCGTCGCTTGCCGGAGGCTCGCGCGTCAGCCTCGCCTTCCGCATTCGCTCACAACTTCCGGCGACCGTCCCTGGCTGGTTTCTTGGCCAAGGGTTCTCTTCCGTCACCGGATCACGAGCAGGAGTGCGGCTCCGGCGGGCACCACGACCCCGGTCCGGATGTAGGTCGTCTTGCCCGCGGCGATGGTGTCGAGCTGGTAGGTGTGCGTCGTGGCGAGGAAGTTGCTCCCCAGGGAGGCGGCCGTCGAGGGTCTCGCGTAGGAGGAGAGGTCGACGGCGGCGAGCGAGTACCCGCCCGCCGTCGCCGCCGGGAACCCGTAGCCGCTCGGCGTGCCGGTCACGGGGAGCAGGCCGAACACGGTCGCCCCGAGCCGGGCGAACTCGTCGCCGTACCCCACGCCGCCAGCGGCCTGGATGAGGGAGTCGACGCAGGCGTAGCCGGAGGCGCTGGTCGAACAGTTCACCATGCCGTTCTAGATGGAGAGCCCGTAGCGACGGTCGAGGAAGGCGCCGAGGGAGCCGCCCACGGCGTAGTTTCCCGAGGGCACGCCCTCCCCCCAGTTGATGAGGCTGATGGCCCCGCCGCTCTCGACGTACGGGCGGATCCGGTTGTCCGGGATCTTGGCGTAGTGGTCCGGCGTCACGGCCGGCGTGATGACGTCCTCGGTCATCATGGCCGACATCTCCTCGAGCCAGGTGTCGTAGGGGGCCTCCTTCTTGAGGGAGCGCTGGTAGTAGTTCACCATGTGTGTCAGCTCGTGCAGGAGCGTCGACCCGTAGTAGCCACGGTTCGTCTTGACGCCCCGGGCGTTGATGAAGAAGGCCAGGGCCTGGTTCGAGTACGCATAATAGGTTGGGCTCAACGGAGGGGACGGCACGTAGGTCTTCTGGAAGTTGTTGATGGAGTAGAAGTACCCGCCCCAGTTCGTGCCCGACGGGACGTTCAGGAACACGACGTGGACGTCCTGCAGGACCGCGCCCACGTCCTGGATGAGGGTCGTCGGGTAGGTCGAGGCGAAGGTGCCCCAGGAGTCCCCGAGCAGGCGACCTCCAGGAGCGATGTCGAGTTGACCGTGACGGTCGCGGTGGCGGTCGTGCTCCCGCCCGCATTCGTGGCGGTGAGCGTGAAGATCGTGGTGGCCACGGGAGTGACACTGGTGCTCGTCCCAGTGACCGTTCCGGCCCCCTGGTTGATGGACGCACCCAGCAGGGGAACGCCCCTGAATAACCGGGTATGCGCCGGTCCCACACGAGGCGTGATCGGGCTTCGCCGCGGGCTATCCCAGGATCTCGGCTTCCAGCTTCGTGAGCGCGCCGAGGAGCGTACCGGCCGACGCAACATGGAGGTCGCCGTAGTGCCTGGCGCAGGCGAGCGTCCGAGGCTCGTCGAACCACCAGACCTCCGTGACGCCGGGCACGCTGCGCACCACCTCGGCGGCGGCGTTGATCGCGGCGGCTCCCGCTCCTGCCGCCACCGTCAGCGGAGCCCGCTTTTCACCGTAGACACTGCGCATCTCGCCAGCCTTGGTCGCCCGGACGCCCCACTCCCTCGCCAGACGCGGCCCACGAATACGCCCTGGCGGGGTGGCGAGGTGGGCTCTCTTGGGCCGTGCGGTACCTTGGGGGGTAAGAGATCCGCAACGCGCCCCCCGCCAGGTGATCGGAGACACGATGGAGAGCCACAAGCACAGCCCGATTCACCGGCGACAGGTCTTCCGCCACGGCCTGGCCCGGGCCGGGATGATCGCCGGGGTGATCGTGGTCACCTCGCTCCTCGTCGGGATCCTCGGCTACCACCATTTCGCAGGGCTCGGCTGGGTGGACTCGTTTTACAGCGCGTCCATGATCATGAGTGGGATGGGGCCCACGGAGATCCTCCGGACGAGCGAGGCCAAGATCTTCGCCGGGGTCTACGCGCTCTACTCGGGGCTCGTGCTCATCGCGAGCACCGGCGTGGTGCTGTCGCCTTTCATGACGCATGTGCTCCACACCTTCCACGCGGAGGAGGATTCCGGAGGCGGCAGGTGAAGGGGTCCCGGGTCGAGCACCGCGCTCGAGTGCAGAGAGGCCAGCCCGTTGCGGGGCTGGCCTCGAAAATCCATCGGGCCTCTGGCCCGAAGTGAACTTCGCGTCTACGCCTTCGTCGCCACGGCGGCGGCCTTCTTGGCCGGGGTCTCGGCGAGGACGCCGACCGCAGCGCCGGCCACCGCACCGCCGACCGCGAAGAGCGCGCCGACACCGGTGACGCCCATCACCATCCCGAAGATGAT
>CAIVAR010000014.1 GCA_903904005.1 uncultured Anaeromyxobacter sp. | reverse complement strand
GCGGCCCGGTCGCTCGCCGCGCTGACGCGACCTCCCTGACGCCCCGATGCGCCACGAGGCGTACCCGATGCGCCATTGGCGCCCCTCCGTTGGGTCGGAAGAGGGTGTGACGGGGGGAATGGGATTGCGAAGTTCCTTGGTGACGTGAGACGAGATGGCGAGACGTAGCGGACCGTCGGGGGGCGGAACGAGGCAGGAGCGTTCCACCCCGATGAAGCGACCGCGCGTTGCAACCACGCGCCCACCCGAGGAACAGAAGACATGAAGAAGACGGACCAGACGGTCGAGGCGAAGGCGCCGGATCGGGACGAGAGACCGGAGCGGCGGAACTACCAGCCTCCACGGATCGTGAAGAAGCGAGCCGTGTCGCGGGCGACGCTGTTCTCGGGAAGCGGGCCGGACACCGGTGGCGTCGTGTCGGCCTGAGTCCGGCGAACGCCTCGAAACCTGATCCATGAGCGTCGAAGGAGAATCGACATGAAGAGACTGATCGTCGTTGCTGCCCTGATGTTCGCCGCGTGCGGTTCGCAGAAGGCCGTCGAGAACCCGCTTCCGCCCGGGTACGTAACGCTTGCGACGTTCACGGGCGAGGTCGACTCGGATGCCGGAACCATCAAGATTTGGGCCGACCCGCCTCCGGCGTCCACTGCTGGCTTCCGCACCGGCTTAACATTGCCAGAGACCGTTGCCACGGTGTCCATCGCTACCACCACTCCGGCGACGACGATTGACGGAACGGCCCCGTGTCCCGTGGGAACGGCAAATGTCCTCTCTGCGGGCGTCACCATCACCTTGGGTTACCCGACCCCGCAGTTCGCCGGGGCCCTATACGCGGAGATCCAGACCCTTAGCGTGACCGGTGAAGAGGGATGCAACAGCAGCACGGCACCCTCCGGGCTTAGTTCGACTCTCGGACTCTGGTCCTTCGGGACGGTGAACCAGACCACGAAGACCTCCGCGACGACGTGGCGATTCAAGAAGATTACAGGACAGAAGAGCACCTTCTCGGGCCGTATCGTGGGCGTCGTGGGCTCCAAATCGGCCACGATTCCTCAACCTATGCCCTCATCCTCCGGTACGTCAGGGATCGCCGCCACCAGGAACGGATTGGTCTATTCGGCCCAGTCATCGGCAAACCTTGTATTCCTGAGTCTGGACGGGTCCACGTACACGCTCAGTAATGCCCTTCCTGCGGTAGGGAACGCGGTTGCCACGTACGTGGGGGCAACGGCCGCAGATGACCTGACATGGTTCACGACACAACCCGCTGTAGCTGGAGATACCGGCACTCTCAGCCATGCCTATGTGGGTGTCGTAAAGAGCGATGGAACAGTAATCGCTGTCGACGGATGGTCGTCACAGACGGCTCCCGGCCTATACTTCATCGTCGTAGACCCAACAAACCCGAGGAAGGCTTGGTTCATAATTGCCCAGTACCTCTATATTCGTAGCGTAACCTTCGACGGCAATAGCACGCTGACGCTTGGCCAAACCAATCTGGCAGGGGGGTTGATTCCCGTCGCCGCCGCTCCCAATGGATTAGTGTTCGGCCCCTCCCCGAACAATTACCTCTTCACGTCTCGCCAAAGCGGCACAGCCGCAAACACGATCTATCGGTACAATGTCACCATCGACCCATACACAAATGTGACACCCAATATCACGACGACAGTCGCCTGCAACGGTCCGAAGGCAATGATCTTGGACCCGGACAACGTTCATATCTGGTTCGTGCACTACGGAGTGTCAGGTGGGTACTGCGTGATGAACCTCGACGGTACCGGAATGACGGAGGTTCTCGGCAGCATGCCGAACCCGGTGTCGCTTACCGTCGGGAAGTCGGTCACCGGGGTCGTACAAACAAATGCGGTCTGGGGTCTCGACGTGAACGCCAAATCGGTGACGGAACTGATTCCAGGTCAGAGCGCCTTCTTCTCGGTGGCGCTGCCCGTGGGGACCGGAGCCGTAAAGGACATCGCGGCGACCCCGGCTGTCGTGGGCCCGCCGGCGTACTCCGCGACCGTCTGGGTACCGACCAACAATTTCTCTCCCTATCCCGCATACTGGTTCACTCCTTGACTCGTCAGAGTCCTGCTCGTGTCTTGCAATGGGATTGGCGCCGATTCGGCGCAGCGTGACGACCCCTTTCAGGAGGAACCGATGAAGAAATTGCTTCTCGCAGTCCTCCTGGTCATGGGTTGTTCCGCACAGACGACGGCGGAGAATCCGCTTCCACCCGGCTACGCGACGCTTGCGACCTTCACGGGCGAGGTCGACATGGCTACCGGTGCCTTCACGATCCGGAGCACGCCCACGGCGGTGGGGCAGGCACTTCAGGTCTCGATGATCACCCTGCCGGAGCAGGGCTCCGATGGAGTTTCCATCGCGAACTTCGGGACCGCCTGGAACAACAAGAAGACCGCCTGCGGGAGCACCGCAAACTCCGGTGCCTTCGTGACGGTCACCTCCAACTACGCGACCTCCCAGCTCCGGAACATCTGGGCGGTGATCGACCACATCGACGCAACGGGAACCGATGCCTGCAATCCCACCACGAACCCTCCGCCCCTGGGGCTCGCCACCACCTACGGGGTCTGGTCCTACGGGGATCTTGCCCCCGGTGAGGCGTCGACTGCGGTGTCCTGGGCCTTCACCTTCGTGGCGGGCACGAAGACCCACTTCTCGGGCCGGGTCGTGGGGACGGTCATGAGGCCCTTTGCCGCGCTTCTTGCTGGCATGTCGGGGGGGGCCAACATGGCGGATGGCAATGCGGAGAAGACCGTGTTCCTGAGCGCCACCGATACAGCGGCGAAACTCGTCGACGCGGCCGGAGTGGCAACCCCGGTGACGCTCGCGGGATCGCCCGCCGGCGTCGCCACCACGTCCACCGTGGCGGTGATCCTCGAGAACAACGGTGGAGGAGACACTCGCATCGAACGGGTGCGTACATCCGACGGGGTCGCGCTCGGCAACTTCGTCACCACCGGCAAGCACTTCTACAACATCGCGGTAGACCCTCTCACGGGGCTCATCTGGGCAACCGACGGGGCGGCATCAAGCCCGCAGGCGTACTGGTACGACCCGGCGAGCCCGGGAACCATCAATGGTTCGGTGACCCTTCCCAACCCGTACCCCGCCTACATGAAGGCCGTTGACCAGGGCGGGACCTGCAACCTCTACGTCGTCGACGTCGGCGGCGACTTCATGAGGGTCAACTGCACGGCGAAGTCGGCGGGAGTCGCGATCACCCCCCTCGCCGGCTGCATCGCCGACACGATGGGCGGCAAGGGATTGGTCGTGGCGGGTTCCGACGGGATCGGCTGGTTCATCGGGCCGGACTCTGCCGGTACCGCAAAGGTGTGCCGACTCCAGGGCAGCGTGCTCCCCCTTCTCGATCAGCCTGCCCGCTGGGTACTCGATCGCGTACTACGCGATGGGACCGGACGGGAACATCTGGGGGCAGGTGAACGACAACCTTGGCCAGCCTGCTTACGGACTGCGAATCTGGCTGGGGGCCTCAAATACCGGGGCCGTGACCGAGTATGCCGGTATCGTCTCCAACAACGGGATGGCATCTGGAGCCGGAGCCCTATGGTTCTACGACCAGAGCACCGGGAACGCGCTGCGGGTAGTCCCCTGAGCGCGGCGGCCCTGGTAGGCGTGCGTTGTCCGACGATCCGACAGCGCGGGTGGGCCTCAGCGTGACGTGCAGGTGCCTTGTCGCGTTGGCCTGCGCCGCGGGGCTCGCCGCCGCGGGTTGCGGCGGCAGCGGCACGCCAGAGCCTCCGTCACTGATGTCCGTGGCGCTCTCTCCCGCCACCGTCCAGGGCGGGACCAGTTCCACGGGGACGGCGACGCTGAGTGGCGCCGCACCCGCTGGCGGGGCCGTCGTGACGCTCTCGTCGAACCGTGCGACGGCCTCGGCGCCACTGACCGTGACCATCCTCGCAGCGACGACTTCCGCCACCTTCACGGTCACCACGACCGCCACCTCCGCCGACGAGACGGCGACCATCACCGCGAGCTACGCGGGAATCGACCGGACCGCGACGCTCGCCGTCCTGGCGCCGGTGGTCACATCCATCTCCGTGGCCCCCTCGAGCGTCCAGGGTGGGAGCAGCGCGATGGGTACGGTAGGCCTGACGGTGGCGGCGCCGGCTGGCGGGGTCCTCGTCTCCCTCTCGTCGAGCAGCGCCTTCGCGATCGTCCCGGGAAGCGTGGCCGTTGCGGCCGGTTCGACGAGCGCGGTCTTCCCGGTGACGACGACCGCGGTTGACGCGGACGCGACGGCGACGATCACCGCCGCCTACGGGGGTGCGAGCCAGGCGGCGACGCTCACCATCACCCTTCAGCCCCCGCCTCCGGCGAGCCTGTCGTCGTTGTCCCTCGCGCCTGCCTCCGTCCAGGGCGGGACCAGTTCCACCGGCACCGTCGCCCTGAGCGGCGCGGCGCCGTCCGGTGGCGCGGTGATCGCGCTCTCGTCGAGCACCCCATCCGCCACGGTCCCCGCCAGTCTGGCGGTGGCTGCAGGAGCGACGAGCGGGACGTTCGTGGTCGCGACGACGACGGTCGCCTCCGACGCGACCGCAACGGTCACGGCGAGCTATGCCGGGGTCTCACGTCCGGCCCAGTTGAGCATCACGCCACCCCCTCCGACGCTCTCGGCGGTATCCCTGTCGCCGACGAGCGTGCAGGGCGGGGCTGGCTCGACGGGGACGGTGACGCTCACGAAGCCTGCGCTGGCGGGAGGAATGGCGGTGGCGCTCACGTCGAGCAGCGCAGCCGCAGTGGTGCCGTCGAGCACGACGGTGGCGGCTGGTTCGACGAGCGCGGCGTTCACGGTGACGACGCTGCCGGTCGCGGTTGACGAGACCGCCACGATCACCGCCACCCTGGACGGGACCGCGAGGACCGCCACCCTCACGGTCACGGCGCCCGACCCCTGTGCGCTGCGCACAGCGGGCGCCCAATGGCTCGCCTTCTCCTCCAAGCGAAGCGCCACCTATGACATCTACGCCATGCGGGACGACGGAACCTGCCTCACGCAGGTGACGAGTGGGGCGGGAGACGACCTCTTCGTCAGCTGGTCGCCCGCCGGGACACTCGCCTACATGAGCGCGAGGAGCGGTCGGATGCAGATCTACGTCCGCGACTTCACCACCGGCGTGGAGCGTCTCCTAGACGTAGGCGACCTCACCGCGACATCCCCAGCGTTCTCCCCCGATGGCCTTCAGGTTGCCTTCGAGGGATACGCGCCCGGCGTGACCGCCATCGCCGACATCTACGTCGTACCCGCCGCGGGCGGCCCGCCCGTGAAGCTCACGAGCAGCCAGAAGTACAGCGCTGGCCCGGCCTGGTCGCCGGATGGCGCGACCATCTACTTCGTCTCGAACCGGGTGAGCGGCTACAACGTCTGGTCGGTGCCGACGGCGGGAGGCGCGGAGACCATGATCCCGGGCACGGCCGGCATCCTGGGACGTCCCGCCGCGACCCCCGACGGCCTCAGGCTCGCCTACACGCTCTCCGCCTCGGGCGCCGCCTTCAGCCAGGTGGTGATCCAGACGCTCGGAACGGGCGCCATCCGGATGGTCACGAACCAGAAGGACGCGGAGCCCGCGTTCAACCGCTCCGGCGACCGGATGGTCGTCACCTCCCAGCGAGGTTCTGGCGCGGATCTCCTGCTCCTCGACACGGCCACCGGCGCGGTGGTCCGGCAGCTCACCACCGATCCCAGCATCGACGGACTGGGGGCGTACGGGCCCTTCCCGTAAGTTAACGTCATGTCCCAATGGCTCGCCTTCCACGTCACCGAGCGCTGCGGGCTCGCGTGCATCCACTGCCTGCGGGAGCCCGGGAAGCACCCTGCCGACCTGCCGCTCGCGGTCGTCGAGAAGGTGCTCGGCGAGGCGGCCACGCTGCACGGGATCCATCACGTCGGATTCACAGGCGGTGACCCGCTCCTCTGGCCCCATCTGGAGGCGGCGGTCGACGCCGCGGTCGCCCGCGGCTACACCTGGCACGTCGTCACGAGCGGGATGGGGTTCCGTCGGGTCACCGACATGCTCGATTCCGTTCCGGCACGGCGAGAGGCGCTCCGCATCGTCGACTTCTCGGTCGACGGCGCCACTGCGGCCACCCACGACGCCATCCGGGGGGAGGGGAGCTACCGCGTGGTCCTCGCGGCCATCGCCGCCTGCAGCGCCCGGGACATCCCCTTCTCGATGCAGATGACCTTGAACGCTCGCAACCAGGCCGACCTGGAACAGATG
>CAIVAR010000013.1 GCA_903904005.1 uncultured Anaeromyxobacter sp. | reverse complement strand
TGCCGGGACGCCTTCTCGCCGAGAAGGGTCCGGCCGTCGATGGTGACCCGCTGGCGGTCCTCGAAGGCGAGCGCGAGCCCTGGCGCGATGATCGCAGCAAAATCGGGTTCGATGTTGCGGAGCGAAGGAACGAGACCCCCGACGACGACGAGGTCGTCCATGAGGTCTCCGAGCCTCGTCGCGACGTAAAGGCAGGTGGCGCGGACGAGCTCGACCTGCTCGCTCGTGTAGTCCGCAGCGTGCCTTGGCTTCTCAGGCATCGGGGGCCCACTTCATGATCTCGACCCGGAGCCGCTCCGCCGCGTCGGCAGCCCGCTCCGGCTGCCCCTTCAGATCGAGGTACGCCTGTACGGGGTGAACGCAACGTACGCCTTCGCGTTCCCGTGCCCCCTGAAAGACGCCCGCATCGTTCGGTACGACGAACCGGAGATTCGCTCCGCGCACTTCCTCCCTGAAACCCAGCCTGCCCTTCACCTCGGCCGAGGGCTCGACAGCGACGTAGATCGTTGCCATGCGGAACGCCACGAAGTGGGTCATCTGCCATGCTGCCGCAAGCCCGGTGGCCGCGTGAACGATGTTCTCGGCGACGAGCGTGTCGCTCACGAAGCGCGCCAGGGCATCCCCGGATCGCGCAGCGAGGTGACCGTGGATGAAGGTGTGCTTCGAGAACTGGTAGGCCTCGAGCCAGGCATCGAGGAGGGTGGCTGGATTTGGGGTCCGCAGGGCGCCGCTGGGCTCCCGGGTGACGTAGCCGTCTCGCTCGAGCCTCCCGGCGACCCGGCTCACGTACCCCTCGGTCATGCCAGTCGATCGGGCGATTTCACGTTGCGTGAATGTCTGGCCGGGGTGCGCCAGCAGCCAGCGGGAGACCCGGGCGCTCTTCGGCGCGAAGAGGCTGGCGGGTCGTCCAGGGGACCGGAACCGGTTTGGCTGACCGGCGACGATGATCCGGAGCCGCGGAGCGACGATACGGGCGTTGCCGCTCAGATCCAGCCATGCCACCCCTGCTGCTTCGCATGCGCGACGACCGGCCTCGCCCATGAAGGGTACGGCGACGAGCGGGACCGCCGCCTTGCCGAGGACTCTTCGCCGCTGGAGTGCCCTATCGGCTGCGGCGGCGACGGGGCCTCCCGTGGGGGACCCGACCCACTCCACGACGAAGTTCAGGCCCCCGGCCGAAATCTGGTCGGCCAGGCCGGATGAGGGAGCGACGCGGGCCCGGACGTTCCGGACCGGGACGTCGAGGAGCCTGGCCAAAGCGGCAGGGACCTCGGCGAGTTGGCGTTTTTCCTTCGTCGGGGAGACCATGCTTTACTTTATAGCCACACTTTACCGTCGGGTGAAGTATCGGTGTTTAGTGATGCTGGGGTGGCGTGTGCGCTCTCCCGTTCGGAACCGAAGCGACTCGGCGGATGCATCGCAAATGCCGAGAGGGGCGGACCATTGCCGGGAGACTGGATCGGCCGTTGCAGAACGTCGCGGCATGCATGGATGGAGTTGCGAACGGCCTGCGCGTGTCGACCGAACGACGGACCCGGGGGCCGAGCGGCGGAAACGGCGCTGGAACTGGCGGCCGCGCTGGGAACCTCGGCCGAGGTGTGGCTCCGGCTCGACGCGGCACACTGGCTTCGCGTGGCGGAGGAGCGCCCCGAGATGGCGGCGGCCCGCCGCGCCATCCTTCGCCGCAGCCGGGCGCAAGCCGGCGGCCCGCCGCGGCGGGGGCGCGGAGGGGGGAGGGAGTGAGGGCACGGGGGGTGGGTCATCGCTGTTTCGTCCAGGCGAAACACGGATGACCCAGGCTGGAGTGACCCACCCTACCCTTTGCCGTTCAGCACGAACCGTTCAGCGGCCGGAGACGCGGCAAGCCGGTAGCTCGCAGGCCGGCTCGCGTATCACTCCGTCATGGGACCGAACGAGCCGCCTCCTGACCCCGCCTTCCCGGTCGTCGCAGCGGACCGGGTGGAGGAGAAGGAGATCGAGTGGTTCTGGGAGGGGCGGATCCCGGCGGGGAAGCTCGTGTGCCTGAACGGTGCCGGGTCCATCGGAAAGACCACCACCCTGCTCGACCTCATGGCGCGGGCAAGCCGGGGCAAGCCGATGCCGGGCGTGAAGCTCACCCGCCCCCCGATGAGCAGCATCATCTTATCTGCTGAAGAGGATGAATCCATCCTGCGGAGGCGGCTCCGGGTCGCCGGCGCGGATCTTGGCCGGACCCAAGTCGACAGGTACAAGGCCAAGCTTCTCGTCATCGACCCGTTCTCTTCGTTCGCGGGCGAAGGCTACAGCGTCAACTCCCCCAAGGTCCGAGCGCTCATGGAGATGCTCGTCGCGCTCGCTGAAAACACGGGCGTCGCCATCGTCCTCGTCCGCCACCCCGGCAAGACCAGAAACCCGAGCGATGCGCAGGATGCCGAAGGGCACGGGTCGATCACGGCGGTCGCCCGGGTCGTCCTGAAGGCAGATGCCGCCGCCGGGAGCCCATCCCTGCGACGCCTTTCGGTCGTGAAGGGAAATTACTCGGGGCCCGTCCCGCCACTCGAGTACGAGCTCGAGTCAGCGGGAGACGACCTCGCCAGGGTCCGGTGGATCGAGCCCGGTGGGGTAGTCGATCACGTCCCGGAGCCCGCGCCACAGGAAGTCTTCACGGCGACTCGGGCACCGAGGGTCCTGGAGCGGGCGATGGTGTTCCTTCTCTGCGAACTCGCGTCGGGGCCGCTACCGGCGTCGACGGTCTACGAGAGGGCCCTCGCGAAGGGGTTCTCCCAGAAGACCGTCCAGCGCGCCGTGAAGTCAGTCGGCATCCTCGGCTCGCGCCAGGGCCCGGGTGCCGTGTGGAGCCTGCCCTTCAGCGGTGGGGTTCCCAGGGGCGAGGAGTCTGCCGAGGCGTAGCCGGCAGGGTGAGGTCCTGGGCCACCTCCGGTCCAGGCCGGTCAGTCCTGCCAAGATTTGGCGGTTTGGCCATTTGGCCGATTGGCCGATAGGCGACATCCGGGATTTGGAGCGAGTTTGCACTCATGACTAGTACTGGTTATCTTGTGGTCATGAAAAGGGTAGGCGTGGCGGATCTCAAGGCGCATCTCAGCGGGCACCTGCGTACCGTCAAGAAGGGCGAGACCCTCGTCGTCGTGGAGCGCGGCACACCGGTGGCCCGGATCGTCCCTGAGGCGGACCTTCGCAGCGGAGTCGTGCTCCGTCCCCCAACCCGGGACCTGCCCGCGGTGAAGCAGATGCTGAAGCGCCTCCGGCCCCTCCCCGCGCCGGTGGACAGCCTTGCCATCCTCCTCGAGGACCGAAAACGGTGATCGCCTACATCGATTCGTCCGTCATCCTCCGCCTGGTGCTCTCCGAGCGCGATGCGCTCCACGAGTGGCCCGATGTCCGCCAGGGAGTCACGAGCGCACTGGCCGAGGTGGAGGTGCTGCGGACGCTCGACCGGCTCCGGTTTTCGGCCCCGACCCTGGATTTTCCGGCGCTGGTGGACAGGCGTGAGGTCGCCTTCCATGTCCTGGAGGGACTCGAAACGATCGAGATCACCCGCAGTGTGCTCTCTCGAGCGGCCCAACCCCTCCCGACGCCCCTCGGCACGCTCGACGCCATCCACCTGGTGTCCGCCCTCGCGTGGCGCGAACAGTTCGAGGGGCTCTTCTTCGCGACCCATGACCTCGCGCTCGCCGCAGCCGCACGGGCGAGCGGGTTCGAGGTCATCGGGGCGAGGCGGTGAGCACGGAACGCTCGGCCCCTGCCGCCTTCCCTTCCTTGGATTGGCGATTATGTAGTCTTCGTGCTACATATTTCCAAGATATGTAGTGCGAAGGTGTCATATGCCAACTCCCCATCATCCTTCTGCCGCGGCGCGCCGAGCGTTGCGCAAGCTCGGGGCGGACATCCACGATGCCCGTCGGCGCCGACGGTTGCCGATGGCGGTCGTGGCCGAACGTGCGTTCACCTCCCGATCGACATTGCAAAGGGTCGAGGCCGGCGACACCCGCGTGAGCATCGGCATCTATGCCGGCGTCCTCCAGGCGCTCGGCCTGCTCGACGGGCTGAGCCAGGTCGCAGACATCGGCAACGACCGTGTCGGGCAAGCGCTGGCCCGTGCCGAACTGCCCAAGCACGTCCACCTCAGGCGACCAACCGGACCGTCCCGCGATGGCTGACTTCGAGGTCCATGTCGATCTGCACGGGCGAACGCGATCCATCGGACTCGCGAGGAGCAATCGCGTCCGGGGTACGGAAACCATCCTCTTCGAGTACGACCCAGCATGGCTCGACGACCCGGACCGGTTCTCCCTGGAGCCCGCGCTTGCCCTGACGCGAGGCGCATTCGCCCCTGCTGCCGGCCTCGCGATCTTCGGTTCGATCGGCGATTCGGCGCCGGACACCTGGGGGCGGCGCCTCATGCAGCGCGCCGCGCGTCGCCTCGCCCAACGCGAGGGCCGGGCCGTCCGCTCCAGAT
Source organism: uncultured Anaeromyxobacter sp. (assembly GCA_903904005.1). GTDB lineage: Bacteria > Myxococcota > Myxococcia > Myxococcales > Anaeromyxobacteraceae > CAIOAK01. Next base: position 6,009 of record CAIVAR010000013.1, on the reverse strand, counting down.
CACGGAGCGGATTTTCCGTGACGAGGAGACCGACGAAGACCTTCAGCTCATCTTCGCGCCCGGTTCCTCCCTCGGTGGTGCGCGGCCGAAGGCGTCGGTCATCGACCGACATGGCCATCTCTCCATCGCAAAGTTTCCGAAGGAGACCGACGAATACAGCATCGAAACCTGGGAGGAGATCGCGCTGCGGCTGGCCGGCCAGGCGGGCATCGCCACCCCACGACACGAACTCGTCGAAGTGGCCGGCAAAGCGGTCATGCTGTCGCGACGCTTCGATCGCGATGGCGCGATCCGCATCCCTTTTCTGTCCGCAATGGCGATGATGGGCGCCAAGGACGGCGACCGGGGAAGCTACCCCGAGATGGTCGACGCCCTTGCTCGACATGGCGCACAGGGGAAGCCGGACGCCCACGCGCTCTACCGGCGCGTCGTCTTCCATGTGCTGATCTCCAACGTGGACGACCATCTGCGCAACCACGGCTTCCTGTGGATGGGAAAGGCGGGATGGTCCCTCTCGCCTGCCTACGACCTCAATCCCGTTCCGACGGATCTCAAGGCACGGGTCCTGAGTACCAACATCGACCTCGACGAAGGAACCTGTTCGCTCGACCTGCTCGAAGCGGCGTCGGGATTCTTCGCGCTGACGCTGACGCAGGCCCGCTCGGTCATCAAGGAAGTCGCCACTGTCACCGCACGCTGGCGTGAGACCGCGAAGGCGGTCGGCGCCCGCTCGGCCGAGATCAACCGCATGGCCAGCGCCTTCGAGCATGATGACCTGAGGCGAGCACTGGCCTTGTGATGAGAGCCTTCTGCGACGATCGGGTGCGCTGAACCGGGACCCCCATGCGCGCCGCCAGCTCGACCTGAAGGAGTGCCTCGCGGAGGGCGCCGACGACCCCGCCTTCCTCACCGCGTCGGCCACTACAAGGCCCTCGGCCCGTCTCTCACGGGCGCGTCGACGCGCTCAGGGGCGCACTTCCCTGCGCGGCCTCACGCCACCTGTGCAGAGAGCTTGACGCCCAGTGCTCGCGCCACCTTGAGGATGGTGTCGAACCGAGGCTTGGCGCCTGGGGCCAGGGCCTTGTAGAGGCTCTCGCGACCCAGGCCGGTGTCCCTCGCGATCTGCGCCATTCCGCGGGCGCGGGCGACGTCGCCGAGCGCGAGGAGCAACAGGTCTGGATCACCAGATTCGAGCACCGCGTTCATGTACTCGGCGACGGCTGCGTCGTCCGTGAGGTAACGCGCGGCGTCGAACGGAAGCAACTTACGGTGGGACCTGGCCTTGCTCATGGTTCTGCCTCCAATTCACTGGCGATACGCTTGGCACGTTTGATGTCTCGGGACTGGGTGGACTTGCCACCTCCGACGAGCAGGATGATCAGGACGCCCCCGCGCCGCGTGAAGTACAGACGGTATCCTGGGCCGAAGTGGACGCGCATCTCCGATACTTCGCCGCCCACCGACGCCCAATCGCCGAGGTTTCCTCCCTCTGCCATGCGCAGGCGCGCAACGATGCGAACCTGCGCGCGCCTGTCCTTCAACGCGTCGAGCCACCGCCGGAACTCCTCGGTGAGTTGAACAGTGAACACGACTCGATGGTATCTATACGGATACACTTAAGCAAGAGGATCTCCCTGCGACAGCCTGGGTAGCCTTTTCCTTGGCGATGATCCGGAAAATTGGGTTCAGGGAGCAGGCGGCGATTCGGGGCGGGCCGGCAGCAGAGGGCGTGTGCGGGTGGCCGCGAGGCGCCTATCCCACCGCATGCCTTGCGGACGCCCTGCCGCCGCCCGCCTTCGTACGCTGCGCGGCGCGGCGCCGCAGCGCATGCCACAGATCGTGATCGGCCTGGAGGCCCATCCAGAACTCGGGCGACGTATCCAATGCCTCCGAGAGCAGGATCGCCGTCTCGGCGGAGATGCCGCGCTTCCCGTTGACGATCGTGTTGACCCGCTGAACCGGGACCCCCATGCGCGCCGCCAGCTCGACCTGGGTGATGCTGCGTGGCTTGAGGTACTCCTCCAGCAGCATCTCTCCTGGCGGGGTCGGTGGACGGTTCTTGGGCAACATGGTGATTCTCCTCAGTGATAGTCGACGATCTGGACCTGGCAGGCGTCGCCCCTGTCGAACCGGAAGACGATACGGTACTGGTCGTTCACTCGGATGCTGAAGAAGCCCACGTAGTCGCCCTTCAATGCCTCGAGCCGGTTTCCAGGCGGATCCGCCATATCACGGGGCTCCTTCGCCCGGTTGAGCCGGTCGAGCTTTCGCTGGGCCGCTCTCCAGAGGTCCTGCGGCAAGCAGCGGCGAGCCGCCTTCGACCTCGAGTCGTTGTAGATGTCCTCGGTGGCTTCGTCGGCGAAGTCGAGAATCACGACCCATTGTAACAGTTACACGGTACCCGTGCAATCCGGTACGATGGGCGGGGCCGACTGGACCGGGTGTTGCAGCGCGTGGGGGGATGTTTGAACGACGTCGCCATTTCCTCGAGCTGCGTGACCGAGGCGAGGGGGTCGATCTCGACCAGGAAGGTCGCTGGATCGATGACCCTGACCCCGGCGAACTCGCCGAGCGACAGGAGATGACGCCGGTCGCCGCTCACCACGACCGAGGCGCCTCCGGAGAGCGCGGTCGCCAGCAGCAGGTCGTCGTCCGGGTCTGCCTCGACCACGGCCACCCGGGGGAGCATCTCCTCGGCGACCATGTCTGCGCCAGCCGCGAGGGCGCGAGGCCGATCGGTGCGCACGGTGGTGACGTGAGAACCGCCCCGCCGCGCGCATGCTCTTCGAGGAGGAACTGCTCGACGCGCTCGACCGGATCCGGGCTGCGCCGCTGTCCGGCAACGCCTATCAGGCCATGCCGGGGCGTGAGCACAGGCGTGTGCTGATGCCCGAGAGCAGGTGCCACGTGTACTACCGGGTGGCCGGCCCGGACCACGCGCGCATCGTCGCCGGTGACCCAGGCTGGGGTGACCCACCCTGCCCTTGGTTCGGACCGGTCTTCTCGGCCGCTGGTGGCTTCGTCTCCGCCCGACTTGCCGTATGTATCCATTTAGATACAGCATCCGGACCCCTCGCATGAAGTTCTACCCTCTCGACGCACCCGGTACCTCACCGACGACGAGGCCGTCGCGGAGTACATGAACGGCGTCCTCGAGTCCGGCGACTCCAATCTCCTGCTTCGCGCGCTGGGCGAGATGGCTCGGGTCCGCGGCATGGCGAAGGTGGCTCGCGACACCGGCCTCGGGCGGGAGAGCCTCTACAAGGCCCTGGCGCCGGGTGCCAAGCCCCGCTTCGACACCGTCCTGAGGGTGGTGGGCGCCCTCGGGCTAAAGCTCACTGCGCGGGTGGCTTAGCGACGCCAGCGGCGGGGCTCCGAGGCCGTGGAGCAGTCCCCGACGGACCTGAAAAGCGGACCCGGAAGCGGACGTGATTGCGGACACGCCCCCCTTGACGTCATGCCAACACGACATTATTAATACGTTAACTCGCTGGATCACGAGGACTCGTAAGCGGACTTGCAAGCGGCCATGGCAGCCCCTGTCGACAGAGGCGAAGCGACCGCCGCGATGGAACCCCTGCTCATCGCAGAGGGGTCCCGTCATCGCGGGGCGCTATCCGATCTGGCGTTCGATCTCGTGGCCCGGTCATCCGGCTTTTCCCGGAGCCTCCCGGACGGCGTTCGCGTGGCGCTGGCCGACCTCGTCCGCTCGATGAACTGCTACTACAGCAACCTGATCGAGGGGCACGACACCCACCCGATCGACATCGAGCGCGCGCTCCGGAACGACTACAGCCAGGACCAGCGCAAGCGGGACCTGCAGGTCGAGGCCAGGGCGCACATCGAAGTCCAGCGCTGGATCGACGGGGGCGGTCTCGCCGGTCGGGCCGCGGCTACGGGGAGCGTCCGCGAAGTTCACCGACGGTTCTGCGAGCTCTTGCCCGATGATTTACGGTGGGTGGAGGACCCGGAGACGCATGAACGGCTGGAGGTCGGACCCGGCGAGTTGCGCGGTCGTGACGTCAAGGTCGGGACGCACGCCGCAGTGAGCCCCGGGGCCATCCCCCGCTTTCTCGCGCGCTTCGAGGAGGTGTATCGCTCGAGTGGTCGGACCGACGGCGTGATCGGGATCGCCGCGGCACACCATCGGCTGCTGTGGATCCACCCCTTCCTGGACGGAAACGGGCGCGTCGCACGCCTCATCTCGCATGCCATGTTGCTCGACGCCCTGGATGCGGGCGGCATCTGGTCGGTTGCACGCGGCCTCGCGCGGAACGTGGCTCCGTACAAGGAGCACCTGGCACGATGCGACCTGCCTCGGCGGAGCGACCTGGACGGTCGCGGAGCACTTGGCGAGGAGGCGCTGGCCGACTTCACGCGCTTCTTCCTCGAGACCTGCATCGATCAGGTGGCCTTCATGGAATCCCTGGTCGAGCCCGATCGGCTCCGGGCACGGATCCTGATGTGGGCGGAGGAAGAGGTGGCGGTCGGCAAGCTGCCGCCGAGAGCCGGGCGGGTTCTCTCGGCGATCCTGTATCGAGGCGAGCTCCCCCGCGCAGAGGTCGCAGGTCTCGTCGGTACGGGCGATCGCCATGCGCGCCGCACGGTCGCGGCGCTGTCCGAACTCGGGATCATCGCCTCGGATGGACCACGCGCCCCGTTGAAGATCGCCTTTCCCGCCACGCTCGCACCCAGGCTCATGCCGGGGCTGTTTCCCGAGCGTCCGACGTAGCGCGCGACCGTGCAGCTCGATCGTCATGACTTCAGCAGCGGCTCTACCCTCGCGATCAGCCGCGGAAGATCCTTCGCGACGATGTCGAGCAGTACCTCGATGTCGACGTCGAAGTAGGCGTGCGCCAGACGGTTCCGGAGGCCGCTCATCTCATTCCATGGGAGGTCGGGGTGCTCGGCGCGAAACTCCCGAGAGACCTTCCCGGCGGCCTCGCCTACGATTTCCAGCAATCGGGCGAGGCCAACTGGCCAATCTCATCGGCATCGATCTCTGCTCGCGTTTTCCCTGCCGTCAGAGCGATCGCCTTGCGTGCGGCGTCCATGACGTGCCGCAGCCGGATGACGTCTTCACGCCGCGACATACTGGTTCTCGGCCTCGGCCAGGACCCGATCCCGGAAGTACCGGCTCAGGAAGCCAGCGGTGTTCAGATCCACCTTCCGGCCCAGGATCCCCGAGAGTTCCGACTCCATCGAGAAGAACGCGAGGCCGGGAACGTGCCCGTCCTCGAACTCCACGAGGATGTCCACGTCGCTCCCGGGAGAGAAATCGTCCCGGAGGACCGAGCCAAACAGAGCCAGACGGCGCACGTGATTGCGCTGGCAGAACTCGGCGATGCGTCGCGTGTCGATGGGAATGCGGGGAGCCACGGGTAGTCATCGTAACTTCGACTTCCAGCGGACGCCACCAGCAGCCCTCCGAGGTCGTGGAGCAGGCCAGGGAATCGTCTACAATCGCCTCCCCTCATGAAAAACGACCTCCTCTCCCGGATCCAGGCCCGCTCGGCCCGCATCGGTATCATCGGCCAGGGCTACGTGGGGCTCCCCCTCGCCCTCCTCTTCCACGAGGCTGGGTTCGAGGTCACCGGCTTCGACGTCGACCCCCGGAAGGTGGAGGCGCTTGGCAAGGGGGAGTCGTTCATCAAGCACATCGGGGCCGAGCGGGTCGCCGCGGCGGTGAAGAGCGGGCGGTACAAGGCCACGACCGACTTCGACGGGCTGCGCGACTGCGACGCCATCGCCATCTGCGTTCCCACGCCGCTCGGCAAGCACCGCGAACCGGACAACTCGTACATCCACACCACCGGGCGGGAGATCGCCAAGCGTCTCCGCAAGGGGCAACTCGTCATCCTGGAATCGACCACCTACCCGGGAACCACCGACGACGAGCTCCGGCCGATCCTGGAATCGAGCGGGCTCTCCTGCGGTCCCGACTTCTTCCTCGCCTTCTCGCCCGAGCGTGAAGATCCGGGCCGGAAGGACTTCGACACGAAGACCACC
>CAIVAR010000012.1 GCA_903904005.1 uncultured Anaeromyxobacter sp. | reverse complement strand
GGCGAGGCCGACTGCGGCGCCGATGATGCTGGGGATCTTGCGGTTCATGGTGTTCTCCTCGGTTCGTCGTTTGGGTTGATGGACGAGAGGAGCTACTGCACCCGGCTTGCCAGTTCCGGGGGTACCTGATTCCAGGGGGTTACGGCCGCCGGTTGTCGGGGTTTCCCGACTGGGTGTCCCCCCACGGCGAGGGCTTCAGCCCGAGCAAGCTTCTTCTGGAGACCCACTCACCGTCAGCAATGGACCGCCCGTCCTGCCCTCACGACCGCTCATCCGAAGCGCCAGACGGGAAAGGCGGACACCCACTACGTTTGCCCCACGGAGGAGTTCGGACATGATCGAGGGCACGGTGCCGCTGACGGGAAGAAAGAGGAGCACGTGGTGGGTGGATCCGGGGCTGGTGCAGCCCTTCACGCCCTCCCGATGGATCGCGCCCCCGCTGCTCGCCGCGAACCTCCTCCTGGCGCTGCCGGATGCCTGGAGGCCCGCATTCGCGTCCGGAGACCGCTTCGAGGCGATCGCCGGGGGGCTCGCCCTCGGAGCGGTGCTCACCTTCGTGCCCCGGGGGGTGCGCGCCGGCGGAACGGGTGCGCGGCGTGTCGTCCACATCGCGGCCATGGCCACGTCGATGGCGACGCTGGCCATGCTGGCGCGGGACGCAGTCCAGGGGTTCTCCGAGGGATACGGTGGCGCCGCCGCCCCCTCAGCCCCCGTGCGCGGATGGGCGTTCTTCGCCACCTACCTCTTCGGCAGCCTCGTCGTCGGCCTGGTCCTCGACCAGGTCGACCGGCGCAGGGCCCGGGAGGCGCAGCAGGCCCGGCAGCTCCGCGAGGCCCGCGACGCGGCGCTGCGCGCCCGGCTCGCTCCCCACTTCATCTTCAACGCGCTGGGGACGCTGCAGGCCCAGATCGAGAAGGACCCCGCCGCGGCGACGGCCACCGCCGACGCGCTGGCCCGCCTCTTCCGGCAGGCGCTCGCCGCCGCCGGGCGTCCCACCGTGCCGCTCCGCGAGGAGCTCGACTTCGTCGAGGCCTACCTGGGGATCGAGCGGTCCCGCCTGGGCCATCGACTCCGCGTGAAGATCGACGTGCCCGAGGAGCTCGAGGAGATCGAGATCCCGCCTCTCTCGCTCCAGGTGCTCGTGGAGAACGCCATCCAGCACGGGGTCGCACCCCGCGAGGACGGCGGCGAGATCCGGGTCCGCGCGCGCCGCTCCGGGTACGGAGAGAATCCCGGCGTGGTCCTCTCCGTCGACAACCCGCTCGCCCCGGCGTCGCGCCCGGGGACCGGCAACGGGCTCGAGACCCTGCGTGGACGGCTCGCGAACCCCGGGGACCTCACCGTCTCGTCCTCCGGCGGGGTCTTCCACGCCGAGTTCTGGTGGAGCGCCGCGTGACCGGCCGCAGCGTGCGCGTCGTCGTGGTGGAGGACGAGCCGCTCGCGCTCGCCCGCCTCTGCGACCTCCTCGAGGAGCAGCCCGGCGTGGAGGTGGTGGCCCGGGCCGCCAGCGGACGGGAGGGGCTCGCCGCCGCGGCCGCCCACCGCCCGGACGCGCTCTTCCTCGACGTGGAGATGCCGGGGATGAGCGGCACCGAGCTCATGCACGCGCTGCGCGAGCCCCGGCCGGACGTGGTCTTCGTGACCGCCTACCCGCAGCACGCGGTGGAGGCCTTCGCCGGGGGTGCGGTCCACTACCTGCTGAAGCCCGTGAGCCGGGTGGGCGTGGCCCAGGCGCTCTCGCGGCTGCGGCCGAAGGACGACCCGCTCCAGGCGGCGTGGCTCCGCATCCCGGCGCGGCGGCGGAGTGGGACGCGGCTGCTCCGGCCCGAGGAGGTGGACGCGCTCGTCGCCGACCTGGGGGACTGCGCGGCGTGGACGGCGGAGGGTTCACTTCCGGTGGATGGAACGCTGGCCCACTGGGAGGAGCGGCTGGCGGACCACGGGTTCGTCCGGGTCCACCGGAACGCGCTGGTGAGGCTCGCGGCGGTGCGGGAGATCTCGCCGGACGGGGAGCTGGTGATGGCAGGGGGAAGGATCGCCGTGAGCCGGCGGCGGATCGAGGAGATCCGGAGACGGCTGGGCGCTTGAGGGAAGGACGTTCCGACGGGGAAACGTCTCCTTGGGTGGTTCTTGCGCCGGCTGAAGCCGGCGCGGGCTAACGATGCGCGACCTGCCGCAGGATGTCGAGCTCCTCGAGCGCCTTGCCGGCGCCGATGACCACCGCGGAGAGCGGGTCCTCGGCCAGGAAGACCGGAAGCCCGGTCTCCTCGCGCAGGAGCGTGTCGAGGTTCTTGAGCAGCGCGCCGCCGCCGGCCAGCACGATTCCACGCTCGGCGATGTCGCCGGCCAGCTCGGGGGGCGTGCGCTCCAGCGTCACCTTCACCGCCTCGACGATTCCGTTCACCGGCTCGGAGAGGGCCTCGCGGATCTCCGACGAGGTCACGGTGAGTGTGCGGGGCACGCCGGCGACGAGATCGCGCCCCTTGATGTCCATGGTGAGCTCCTCGTCGGTGGGGAAGGCCGTGCCGATCCCCATCTTGATGAGCTCGGCGGTGCGCTCGCCGATGAGCAGGTTGTACTTGCGCTTCACGTGCTGGATGATCGCCTCGTCCATCTTGTCGCCGGCGACCCGCACCGAGCGGCTGTAGACGATGCCTCCCAGTGAAATGACGGCGACGTCGGAGGTGCCGCCCCCGATGTCGACGATCATGTTCCCCGAGGGCTCGGTGATGGGGAGACCGGCGCCGATGGCCGCGGCCATGGGCTGCTCGATCAGGTACACCTCGCGTGCACCGGCGCTCTCGGCGGCCTCGCGCACGGCCCGCTTCTCCACCTCGGTGATGCCGGACGGGATCCCGATGATGATGCGCGGCCGCGCGAAGGCCTTCCGGTTGTGCGCGGTCTGGATGAAGTAGCGCAGCATCGCCGCGGTGATCTCGAAGTCGGCGATGACGCCGTCCTTCATCGGGCGGATGGCGACGATGTTGCCCGGGGTGCGCCCGAGCATCTCCTTCGCCTCCTTGCCCACGGCGAGAACGCGCCGTCCACCGCGGGCGTCCTGCTGGACCGCCACGACGGACGGCTCATTGGAAACGATGCCCACCCCCCGGATGTAGATGAGGGTGTTTGCGGTTCCCAGGTCGATCGCGAGGTCCCGGGAGAGGATCTTATGGAGCCAGTCGAGCAAGGTTGGGTCTCGTGGAAGGCCGCGAATATACCAGGGAACCCACCCTTGGCAACGCGCGTCAGAACCTGTGTTTTCGGGCCCCTTCCGCGTCCGGCCTTCCCGCTGATACGCTTCCCTTCTCGATGCCCGTCACCGGCGTCCGTACCCAGCGAAGCCCGTCGCCTCCACCCCCGGTCCACCGGGCAGCCGGGGCGCTCGAGGGGAGGGTCATCGGGGACCGCTACCGGCTCCTCTCCCCCATCGCCGAGGGGCTCGCCAGCGCCGTCTTCAAGGCCGAGCACGTCCGGATGGGCAAGGCCCTCTGCATCAAGGTCCTGCGGGGGCCCCTGGCCCGTGATCCCGAGCTGGCGGCCCGCTTCCGCACCGAGGCCAGGGTGGTCTCGCGCCTCTCCCATCCCCACACCATCGCCGTCTTCGACTTCGGCGAGCTGGAGGGCAACGAGGGCTTCTACCTGGCCATGGAGTACCTCCACGGCGAGAACCTCTTCGACGTTCTCCGGCGGGAGGGGCGCCTGCCCTGGACCCGCGCCGCCGCCATCGGCGAGCAGCTCCTCGGGGCGCTCGGCGAGGCCCACGAGGCCGGGATCGTCCACCGGGACGTGAAGCCGGCCAACGTGATGCTCCTGCAGCCCAAGAACGACGCCGACTTCGTGAAGCTGCTCGACTTCGGCATCGCCGAGATCGAGGGGCAGGGGCCGGGGGGAGGGCTGGGCACGCCCACCTACCTCTCGCCGGAGCAGGCGCGCGGGGCCGCCCCCGACGCACGCAGCGACCTCTACTCCCTGGGGGCCCTCCTCTACGAGATGGTGGGCGGCCGCCCACCCTTCGTCGCGCCCAATCCCATGGCGGTGCTCTCCGCCCACCTCCACGAGGAACCGGCCCCCCTCGCGTCACTCTGCCCGGAGGTCTCACCCGACTTCGCGGCGGTGGTCCACCGGGCGCTCGCGAAGCGACCCGACGGCCGGTTCGGCAGCGCGGACGAGATGCGGGACGCCCTGCGCGCCGCCGGGGTCCGCGGCGCGTCGCCGGTTCCCGACGCGACGGCGCCGGAGCCCTCCACCGAGATCACGGGCGAGCTCGAGATCGCCCGTCGCAACGACTTCCCCGTCTCGCCCGGCACCGGAAAGAAGGACCCGCGCCGTGCGCTCGTCCCCGGCGCCGTCGCCGTCGGGATCGCGCTGGCCGTGCTCTTCGCGGCGAGCCGCATCCACCGGGACGTGCCCACCGACGTCGACGAGTTCGAGCCGAACGACGCCCCGGCCACGTCCACGGCGCCGAACGGGTACGCGGACTGGCGGGACCTGGCGCGCCGCAACGCCATCGGGGAGGCCGACGTGGTCCGCGCCACGACCGGCGGCCCCGACGTCGACGTCTTCGCGGTGGAGCCGCACGCCCGGGGACAGGTTCCGGACGCGGTGCTCCTCGTTCCCGGCAAGGGGCTCGCCCTCGAGGTGTCGGCCTGGGTTCCGCGCGACGGAGAGGGCGACGGCCCCGGTACGGCCGTGGGGTTCGCGCCTCTCGCCCGCGGCGATCTCGGGGAACCCGTCGTGTCCCGCCTGCCCGGGGCGCCGACGCCGGTGACGCCGATCCTCCTGCGGGTGAAGGCGTCGGGCGGCTCGGGCGGCTACCGGGTGATCGGGGTCGGACCGAGTGCCGCCGCGGGGAGCGCCGTGCTCGCGCAGCTCCGCGCCCTGGTGACCGAGGGGCGGGTCGACGACGCGCTCCTCGTGGCCGCCGCCTTCGCCCGGCTGGAACCCTCGTCCCCGGCGCGGGGCGAGGTGCTCCGCATCGCGGGGCAGCTCCTCGCGGCGGATCCCGGAAAGCAGAAGGGGGCCGGCCCGGGTGGGCCGCCCCCCTGAGGAACCGGTTGGATCCGGGGCCTAGGTCTCGGCCTCGACCTTGACCTTCACCTTGCCGACGACGTCGGAGTGGAGCTTCACGCCCACCTCGAACTCGCCCAGCGACTTGAGCGGCTCGGAGAGGTCGAAGGCCCGCCGGTCGATCTGGACGCCGCGCGCGGCGAGTGCCTCGGCGATGTCCATCGCGGTGACGGATCCGTAGAGCTTGTCCTGCTCGCCGACCTTGCGCTTGAACGACACCGGGGTGTCGGAGAGGCGCTTGGCGACGGCCTCGGCGCTGGCCTTGAGCTTCGCTGCCTTGGCAGCGGCCACCGCCTTCTGGTGCTCGACCTCGCGGATGTTCTTCGGATTGGCGAGGACCGCCAGGCCGCGGGGAATGAGGAAGTTCCGCCCGTAGCCGGGCTTCACCTCGACGAGCTCGCCGCCCTTGCCCAGGTTGTACACGTCTTCTCGGAGGATGAGCTTCATGTCTCGCTCCTAGGCCGGCGCGACGGTGTAGGGCAGGAGCGCCAGCACGCGGGCGCGCTTGATGGCGGTCGCCACCTGGCGCTGGTGCTTGGCGCAGTTGCCGCTGATCCGGCGGGGAATGATCTTGCCGCGCTCGGTGAGGAAGTACTTGAGCTGGCCCTGGTCCTTGTAGTCGACCTTGGCGGCCTTCTCGGCGCAGAAGCGGCAGACCTTGCGGCGGCCGAAGCCCCGCCCGCGTCCACCCTCCTCGCCATCGCGGTCGCCGCGTCCACCGCGGTCGTCGCGATCGCCGCCGCCGCCGAAGCGACCGCCGCCACCGCCACCACCACCGTAGCCGCCACCACCACCACCACCTCCACCGCCGCCACCACCACCGAAGCGGCCACCACCACCACCGCCACCCGGCGGACCCTTGCGCTCACCCATGTCGGGACGTGCCATGGCTAGTCCTCCCCCCGGTCGTCGGCGACGGGATCGAACGGCTCCGCATCGCGTTCACCGCGCTCACCGAACTCGGGGCGCGGGCGCTCCTCCTCGACGGGTGCGACCACCACGTCGGCCTCGACCAGCCGCGCGTCGAAATCGACGTCGTCGGCCACGCGGATCGACTCGTACTTGGTGACCACGTCGAGCATCTTGAGATTTCGCTCGAACTCGGCCACCAGGCCCGGCTTCCCCACGTAGAGGCAGTGGATGTAGAGCGCGCGGGGAAGCTTCGCGACCGGGAAGGCGGTCTTGCGACGCCCCTGGTTCGTGAAGCGGATCACCTTCCCGCCCTCGCGGCTCACCACCGCGCGGAGGCGCTCCTTGATCTCTTCCACCTGCTCGTCCGGGGTCTCCGGCTTGATCAGGTAGGTGGTCTCGTACTCGCGCACGAGACGCTTCTGGGTTTCTGCCATTCTGTAACTCCCCTCGGATTCGTGCAGCGGCGGTTCGCCCGCCGCGAGGAGCCCGTGCAACCTGTCTCCCCGGAGCCCCATGCCCCGGGGGTACTCACTCCGCCGGCGACTTCCGGCGGTTGAACTCGTTCATGGCCTTCGCGGCCCCGTCGACCAGCACCGCCCTCGCCGCCGCCGCCCCGCGCTCCACCACGTCGAGGACCTCGCGGTCGTCGGCGCGCGCGAAGCGCCCCAGGACCCAGTCGGCCGGGTCCAGCTGCGCCGGTGGGCGACCCACCCCCACGCGCACCCGGGCGTAGTCCGGGCTGCCCACGTGGGCGTTCACGCTCTTCAGGCCGTTGTGGCCCGCGTGCCCGCCACCCACCTTCACCTGCACCCGGAACGAATCGAGTTCCAGGTCGTCGTGCACCACCACCAGATCCGCCACATCCAGCTTCCAGAACCGCATCGCCGCGCCGACCGCTTCGCCCGAGTGGTTCATGTACGTCTGCGGCTTCACGATCCAGAACTTCCCGCCGCCCGTCGCCGCCTCGGCGATCTCCGCCCCGAACTTGCGGAGCGTGAACCCCGCCCCGGCCATCCGCGCCACCTCGTCGGCGACGAGGAAACCCACGTTGTGCCGGGTCCGCGCGTATTCGGGACCGGGGTTGCCGAGGCCCACGAGCAGCTTCAAGCGAGGGCCCTACTTCTTGCCGCCCTTGGCATCGCCGCCCTTGGCGGGAGCCGCCTTGGCGTCGCCCGGCTTGCCCGCGGCCGGAGCCGCACCGGGGGCAGCGCCCGGGGCCGCGCCCGGAGCCGCGCCCGCGGCAGGAGCCGCCGCACCCTCGACCGCGCCCGCGACGGCGGTGGGAGCAGCGACCACCTCCTCCTTCTCGGGGACGGCGACGTAGGCGACGACGTAGTCGGTGGCGTACTTGATCTTCGAGCCCGGGGGCGAGGTCAGCTCGGAGACGTGGAGCGAGTGGCCGATCTTGATCGGGGTGACGTCCACCTCGATCTGCACCGGGATGCGCTCGGGGAGCGCCTCGACCGTGACCTCGTGGGTGGAGACCGAGAGGATGCCGCCAGCGGCGACGCCCTCGGCCCTGCCGGTGGTGACGACCGGGACCTTCACGAGCACCGGCTTGTCGAGGGCGACCTCGAGGAAGTCGGCGTGGAGGAGCCGGCGGCTGACCGGGTCGACCTGGTAGTCCTTGAAGAGCACCCGCTTCACGCCCGCCTCGAGCTGGAGGGTGATGAGCGTGTTGCGCTTGTGCGGGGTGGCGATCGCCTTCATCACCGCGCCCGGGTCGACGGCGACCGGGGTGGGCTGGGCCTGGAGGCCGTAGACGACGGCGGGGATGAGCCCCTGCTCGCGCAGGCGGCGGGCGGGACCCTTGCCCTTCCCGGAACGGGACTGGGCAGCAACGAGATTCTGGGCAGTATCGGCCATGGATTCCTCCCAACGGACTCCGCGTCTTCAAGGCGCGCGAGGGACCGGTGGTGGAAAATCCCCGGCCCTGGGTGAAGATGGATTGAGGGGGCGGCTTTTAGCCGGAAACCCCGGTCCCGTCAAGGGGTTCGGATCAGACGAACAGGCTCGACAGGGAGTCGGAGCTCTGGATGCGCCGGATCGCCTCGGCCAGGAGCCGGGCGGAGGAGACCTGCTGGATCTTGGGGCAGGCCTGGGCCTGGGGGGAGAGCGGGATGGAATCGGTGACCACCACCGACTCGATCGGGCTCCTGGCGATCCGGTCCACCGCCGGCCCGGAGAGGACGGCGTGGGTGGCGTAGGCGTAGACCTTGGTCGCGCCCTTCTCCTTGATGGCGGCGGCGGCCTGGGTGAGCGTCCCGGCGGTGTCGATCATGTCGTCGAGGAGGATGGCCACCTTGCCGGAGACGTCGCCGATGACGTTCATGATCTCGGCGACGTTGGCCTTGGTGCGCCGCTTGTCGACGATGCCCAGGGCCGCGCCCATGCGCTTCGAGTAGGCGCGGGCCCGCTCCACGCCCCCGGCATCGGGCGAGACGATGATCAGGTTTTCGCTGTCGGTGAACTGCCGCTTCATGTGCTCGAGCATGATGGGCGCGGCGTAGAGGTGGTCGAAGGGGATGTTGAAGAACCCCTGGATCTGCCCGGCGTGCATGTCCATCGAGACCACGCGGGTCACGCCCGCCGCCTCGATGAGGTCGGCCACGAGCTTGGCGGTGATGGGGACGCGCGGCGCCACCTTGCGGTCCTGGCGGGCGTATCCGTAATAGGGGATGACCGCGCAGATGGAGCCGGCCGACGAGCGCTTGAGCGCGTCGGCCATGATGAGCAACTCCATCAGATTGTGGTTCGCGTTGGGGCTCGTCGACTGGATGACGAACGTGTCGGTGCCGCGGACGTTCTCGCCGATCTCCACCTGGATCTCGCCGTCCGAGAAGGCGCCCACGCTGGCCGTGGAGAGCTCGCGGCCGAGGTTCTGCACCACCGCCTTGGCCAGCGCGGGGTTCGAGTTGCCGGCGAAGACCTTGTAGAAGTTCGGGTTGCCCATGGCCGGCGCGTTATACCGCGCCCGGCGCGCCCGGCCTAGGCTCCACGCAGGCCCTGCGCGAGACCGCCGGCGTCCACGGGCTGGAGCGCGGGCCCGCGGGCCAGTTCCCGGTCGTACTCGGACAGGATGATCCGCTCCATGAACTCGCGGGTCTCGGTGTTGAGCGGGTGGGCGATGTCCTTGAACGTGCCGTCCTTGCGCCGCTTGGCGGGCATCGCCACGAAGAGGCCGGTGTTTCCCTGGATCACCTTCAGCCCGCGGACCACGAAGCACCGGTCGAGCGTGATGGTGACGTAGGCCTTCAGCTTGTCCTCGTCGACGGGGAAGATGCGGACCTCGGTGATTTCCATGGAGAGACCCCCCGCATCCGCGCCAGCGTGCGCGCGACGATGACCTCCACCCCTGCACCCTCGAGCCGCCGCCCCGCGAGCCTTCGCGCCGCACCCCGAGCCGACCGGAGGTCGGAGAAGGATCCGACGAGGGTCGGCCCGCTTCCCGACATCATAGGCGCACTGGCACCCACCTCTTCAAGCCACCCCAGCATCACCCGGAGCGAGGGGTGCCTCGCGACGCAGGGCGCCATGAGATCGTTCTCAGGGCGCAGGGAAGAGGCCTTGCCGCGCCGCGGCACGACCGAGCCCCGGTCGGCGTCGAGCCAGCGGTAGGCGTCCCCGGCCCGGATCGCCAGGGAGGGGGCACGGGGATAGAGGAGGACGAGGAACCCGGGGGTCAACCGCGCCGGGCGAAGCCGCTCCCCCCGCCCGGCACCCCAGGCCGGCCCGGAACCCAGGAAGAACGGGACGTCCGAACCGATGCCGAGCGCCACCTCGGCGAGCAGGTGGCGTTCCCGGACCCCGAGGGCCCGGGCCAGGCAACGGAGGACGGCGGCGGCGTCGGCGCTCCCGCCCCCGAGTCCGGCCACCACCGGGATGCGCTTCTCGATCCGGATGTCCACCCGGTCCCGCCGCCCCAGCCGGGCGAGGAGGGCGGTCGCCGCCCGGGCCGCCAGGTTGTCCGGCCCGTCGAGCTCGGGGCGCCCCGGGCAGCGGCAGGTCACCGGCCCGGGGGACCTGCCCACCGACACCACGACGTCGTCGGCGAGGTCGAGCGGCGCGAAGAGGGTGGAGAGCTCGTGGAAGCCGTCGGGGCGGGCGGGGCCGACGCGCAGGACCAGGTTCACCTTGGCGTGGGCCGGGCAGCGGAGGCGGATCACGCCCCGTAGCTATCACACGGCGGCGCTTGCCGCCCCGTGCCCCGGGCGACTACGCTGCCCGCCCATGCCCGACTCCCTGCAGGCGACCCGGCGGCTGGGCGCAGACGAGGTCGAGGTGCTCCTCCCCGCCGACCGGCTGCGCGCGCGGGTGGGTGAGATCGGCCGCGAGATCACGCGCGACTACGCCGGCAAGCCGGTCGTGCTCGTGGGCGTGCTGAAGGGGGCGCTGGTCTTCCTGGCCGACCTGATGCGGTCCATCGACCTTCCGGTCTCCCTCGACTTCGTGGGGCTGTCGTCCTACGTCGGCACCCAGACGAGCGGCTCCATCGAGCTGACGGCCGACCTCACCCGCCCCATCGAGGGCAAGCACGTGATCCTGGTCGAGGACATCGTCGACACCGGGCTCACCATGCAGTGGCTGCTCGGCCGCCTCGCCGAGCGCCGTCCCGCCAGCCTGGCCGTCTGCGCGCTGCTCGTGAAGCCGTCGCGGGCCCGCGTGCAGGTGCCGGTCCGCTACCAGGGGTTCGAGATCGCCGACGAGTTCGTGGTCGGCTACGGCCTCGACCACGAGGGGCGGCTGCGCAACCTGCCCTTCGTGGGCGTGGTGAGGGGGTAGCCGTGGCCGCCGACGAGAAGCGCCCCGCGCCCCGCCGCCGCCCGGTCCTGCCGCTCCTCCTCGCGGTGGGGCTCGCGGTGGTCGTGGCCTGGCTGCTCGCCGAGCGCAACGCCCGCCAGTGGTGGCTCGTGCCGGAGGACGGGAAGGTGGTGGTGAAGAAGGGCGTCTTCTTCGTCACCGGCAAGGCGGCCTTCCAGTCGGCCGACCCGGAAACCGCGCGCACCTACGCGCCGCTCACGCCCCCGCAGGGCACGTCGCTTCCGGCCGAGTCGTCGTACGACGACCGGGCCGAGCTCGACCAGGCGCTCTTCGAGCTGCTGGCCCGCTGGGCACGGGAGGACATCCAGTCCCAGCAGATGGAGCGCATGGAGCGGGCACGCGGGGCGCTGGGGCGTGGCTCCCGGCTGCCGGGCATCTCGCCGGCGCAGCGGGAGCAGCTCCGGGTGATGCAGGCCGAGACCGCCTTCCAGGAGGCGGTGGAGCACCTGACGCAGGGGGCGAACGCGCTCCGCCGCGCGCTCGAGGGGCTGAAGCTCGCCGCCGAGGCCCGGGGCCCGGTCGCCGCCGAGGCGGCGGCGCTCGAGAAGTCGCTCGAGCCGGTGGCCACCTCCACCGGCCAGCTCATGCTCGAGGCCAGCCGCTTCGCCGCCGAGCGGTACCGTCCTGTCCCCGGCGCGCCGGCACCCACCGGCCCGGCGGCTCGCTGAGGTAACATCCCGACCATGTCGGAGCCCTCCATCGCGGCAGGCGAGGTGCAGGCCGTCCTCGGCCATCTCGATCCGCTCCTCGCCGGTCGGCACGTCCTCGTGGTCGGGACGGACGACGAGCGTCCCCTGACGGAGGAGCGGATCCTCGCCCTCCGCGCGCAGCTCGCCCCCGGAGGGCTCCTCGCCGTCGCCCTGCGCCCCGGGGAGGCCGCCGCGGTGCCGATCCTGCGCGCCCTCTTCCCGGTGGTGGAGTCGGCGGGGGTCCTCCCGCTCCGGGCCTGGGCCGTGGTCCCCGAGGGCGCTCCACCCGGCGACGTCACCTGGGACGGCCGGGGGCTCGGCGCCGCACTTCCCGCCGTGCGGCTCCTCCTCTGCGGCGAGCGCCCGTCGGGCCTCCGGGGGGCGACGGTGGTGGCCCTGCCGGCGGACCCCGGTGCCGGATCCGGCCTCGAAGGGGCCGCGGCGATCGAGCGCGCCGAGGCGCGCGAGGCCGAGCTCGCGGCCGAGGTGCTGGCGCTCTCCTGGCGGACGGGTGAGCTCACCCGGGAGCTCGCCGCCGCCGTCGCCGAGTGCGACACGCTGCGGGCGGCCCGCGACCGTGCTCCCGCGCCCATCCCCGATCTCCCCGACCTCCTCTCCCCGTGAGGCGCCCCGCCCCATGAAGCCGGTGCGCCTGGCCATCCTGTGGCACATGCACCAGCCCCTCTACCGGGAGCCGGCCACGGGCACCTACGTGCTCCCCTGGGTGCGGCTGCACGCCACCCGGGCCTACGCCGACATGGCCTGGATCCTGGAGCGCCACCCGGGCGTCCGGGTCACCGTGAACTTCACGCCGGTGCTGCTCGACCAGCTCGAGGACTACCTGGCCGGTCGGGCCCGGGACGCGCTCCTCGAGATCTCGGCGCGCGACCCGGTCGACCTGACCCCGGAGGAGCGGCGCCGGCTGCTCCACTCCTTCTTCATGGTCGACTGGGACCGCTCGGTGCGCCCCGTCCCGCGCTACCTGGAGCTGCTGGAGAAGCGGGGGCGCGACCTGGCCCGCGTCGACCTCGACGAGGTCGTCCCGACGTTCACAGTGGGTGAACTGCGCGACCTCCAGGTGCTCTTCAACCTGGCCTGGATGGGCTTCGGGGCGCTGGCCGACGATCCGGACCTGCGCGCGCTGGCGGCCCGCGGGCGCGACTTCGAGGCCGCCGACGTGGCCTGCGTGCTGGCGGCGCAGCGGCGCGTGATGGCCGGGGTCCTCCCCCGCTGGCGGGCGCTCGCCGACGGCGGCCAGGTGGAGCTCTCCACCACGCCCCACCACCACCCCATCCTGCCCCTGGTCTGCGACAGCGACGTGGCCGCCCGGGCGCTCCCCGGCGTGGCGCTGCCCCCGCGCTTCGCCTGGCCCGGCGACGCGCGCCGGCAGGTGGCCGACGCGCGGGCGAGCCACGCCCTCCGCTTCGGACGCCCCGCCGCCGGGATGTGGCCGGCCGAGGGCGCGGTGTCGCCCGAGGCGCTCGAGGTGCTGGCCGCCGAGGGCGTCGCCTGGGCCGCCTCCGACGAGGGCGTGCTGCTCCGCTCGCTTCCCCCGGGGAGCCCGCGGGCGCTGTCGCTCTACCGCCCCTGGCGCGCCACCGCCGGCGACCGGGAGGTGGCCATGCTCTTCCGGGACCGGGGGATCTCCGACCTGGTGGGGTTCAGCTACGCCCGCCAGCCGGCCGCCTCGGCGGCCGCGGATTTCACCGAACGTGTCGCGGCGGCCGGGGAGGCCTGGCGACGCGACGGCGGCCGGGGTCCGGCCACGGTCGGGGTCTTCCTGGACGGGGAGAACCCCTGGGAGCGGTTCGTGAACTCCGGGCACGACTTCCTCGACGCCCTCTACCGGACCATCGGCGGGGACGCCCGGATCGAGACCGTGACCCTCTCCGAGGCCGTGGCCGGCGCCGAGGGGCCGCCCATCGCCCGCATCCACTCGGGGTCCTGGATCGAGGCCTCCTTCCGGATCTGGATCGGGCACCGGGAGGACCGGCTGGCCTGGACCGCCCTGGGGCGGGCCCGCGAGGCGGTGGAGGCGGCGCGGGTGGCCGGCGCGCCCGCCGACAAGGTGGAGCACGCGCTGCGCCACCTGCGGGCCGCCGAGGGCTCCGACTGGTACTGGTGGTACGGCGAGGACTTCTCCACCGAGAACGCCGCCGAGTTCGACGCCCTCTTCCGCGGCCACGTGCTGCGGGCCTGCGAGCTGCTCGACCTGGCGCCGCCCCAGGAGGCGCTGCAACCCATCAAGCCCACCGGGCGCGGGGCGCTCGAGACCAAGGCCTTGCGCGAGCCGACGGCGCTCCTGCGGCCGGTGATCGACGGCCGCGACCCGGACTTCTTCGAGTGGCAGGGGGCCGGGCTCCACCGGCCGGGGCGCGGGCGCGGGTCGATGTTCGGTGGCGCCCCCGCCTTCTCGGCGCTCTACTGGGGATTCGACGGGGAGAACCTCTTCCTGCGCCTCGACCCCGATCCCGACCCGGACGCGACCCACCCGGACCGCATCCGCGTCACGCTGCTCGGCCCGCGGGGCCCCTCGCGGCTCGAGTTCGCGGTGGTGGCCGACGGGGTCGCCCGCCCCGGGAAGCGCGAGGGCGGCGAGGTGGGGCGCGCGGTGCTGGTGAAGATCCTCGAGGTCGAGATCCCGCTCGCGCCCATCGGGATCCGTCCCGGCGACGAGCTGGTGATGTCGGTGGAGGCCCTCGCTGGCGAGGCCGAACTGGAGCGCCTCCCCCGGTCCGGGTACCTCCCGCTCTCGGTGCCGGGCGCCGACTTCGAGCGGATCCACTGGCGCGTGTGATCGGTCGGCACATCGGTTAAGGTCGCGCCCCGTGAAACGCCAGGCCTCGCTCGGCATCCTCTTCCTCGTCGTCTTCGTCGACCTGCTCGGCTTCGGGATGGTCATCCCGGTGATGCCGATCTACGCGGAGCACCTCGGGGCCTCGGAGGCCGCCACCGGCTGGCTCAGCACCGGCTACTCCCTCATGCAGTTCGTCTTCGCGCCGGTCTGGGGGCGCCTGTCCGACCGGGTCGGGCGCAGGCCGGTCCTCCTCCTCTCCATCGCCATGACCGCCGTGGCCTTCCTGCTCTACGGGGTGGCCACCACCTTCGCGGTGCTGCTCGTCTCTCGCCTCTTCGCCGGCGCCGCCACGGCCAACATCGCCATCGCCCAGGCCTACGTGGCCGACGTGACCCCGCCGGAGGGGCGTGCCAAGGGGATGGGAATGATCGGGGCCGCCTTCGGGCTGGGCTTCGTCTTCGGCCCGGCGGTGGGCGGCCTGCTCGCCAGCTACTCGCTCTCCGCACCCGGGCTGGCCGCCGCCGCGCTCTCGGCCGTCAACCTGGTGGGCGCCTGGTTCCTGCTGCCCGAGCCGACGCAGCACGTGGCGGCCACCCGCACGCGCGGCCGGTTCCGGGCCCTGCTCGACGAGCTCGGCAAGCCGGGCGTGCGCCGGATCCTCTTCATCTACTTCGCCGTCACCGTGGCCTTCAGCGCCATGGAGGCCACCTACGCCTTCCTGGCGCTCCTCCACTTCGGGCTCGCCGAGCGGCACGTGGGGTGGGTCTTCGCCTACATCGGCGTGATCGTGGTGCTCGTGCAGGGTGGGCTCATCGGGCCGCTCACCCGGCGCTTCGGGGAGAAGCGGCTGCTGGTGATCGGCACGCTCCTGCAGGGCGTGGCGCTGGCCGCGCTGCCGTTCGCCCAGGGGGTTCCCGGCCTCCTCCTCGCCACGGCGCCGCTGGCGCTGGGCTCCGGCCTGGCGAGCCCCAGCATGATGTCGCTCCTTTCCCGGCTGAGCCGTGCCGAGGACCAGGGGGGTACGCTCGGCATCGGGCAGTCGGCCGCGGCGCTCGGGCGCATCGTCGGCCCCCTGTCCGGGACGACCTCGTTCGCGGCGTGGCACGCGGCCCCCTACCTGGGGGGCGCGGTGTTCATGGCCATGGGGGCGGCGGTGGCCGCTTCCGTCTCGGTCCCGGAAAAGGGGGGCGGCGGGCCCTCCAAGGGCGCGGTGGCCTCCGCTTCCTGATGTAGACTCCGCGCCATGCCCGAGCTGCGGAGGGACCCGATCGTCGGCCGCTGGGTGATCATCGCCACCGAGCGCGCCCGCCGCCCGAACCAGTTCCGCCGCGCCGAGGATCCCCCGGGCGGGCTATGCCCCTTCTGCCCCGGCCACGAGGACAAGACGCCGGCCGAGGTCTACGTCTCGGGGCGCCCCGCCGTCCCGGCCAACGTTCCGGGATGGAAGGTGCGCGTCATCCCCAACCGCTACCCGGCGCTCATGATCGAGGGAGAGCTCGACCGCGAGGCGGTGGGCATCTACGACCGGATGAACGGCGTGGGGGCACACGAGGTGGTCATCGAGACCCCGGACCACGCGCGGGAGCTCTCCGAGCTCTCCGACGCCGAGGTCACAGAGGTGCTCTTCGCCTTCAAGGCCAGGGTCCTCGACCTCAAGAACGACCAGCGCTTCCGCTACATCCTGCTCTTCAAGAACCACGGCTCCGCGGCCGGCGCCACGCTCGAGCACACCCACAGCCAGCTCATCGCGCTGCCGGTGACGCCGCGCCAGGTGGCCGACGAGATCGACGGGGCCAGGCGCCACCACGAGCACCGCGAGCGCTGCATCTACTGCGACATCGTCGGGCAGGAGCGCAAGGACCGGTCGCGGGTGGTCTTCGAGAACGAGGAGTTCCTGGTCTTCGAGCCCTGGGCCCCGCGCAGCCCCTTCGAGACCTGGATCGTCCCGCGCCGCCACGAGTCCAACTTCGAGGCCGAGCCCAAGGAGCGGCTGGCCTTCGCGGCCCAGGCGCTGCGGGTCACGCTGGCAAAGCTCATGGCGGGACTGGGACGTCCGGCCTACAACTTCATGGTGCACTCGAACCCGCTGCGCGACGTCTCGAGCCCCTCCTACCACTGGCACATCGAGGTGGTCCCGGCGCTGACCCAGGTCGCCGGCTTCGAGTGGGGAAGCGGCTTCCACATCAACCCGGTCCCGCCCGAGGAAGCCGCCGACTTCCTCCGCAAGGTGTCGGTCTAGCCCCGGCCCGCCCATGGACGTCCTCTTCGTCTCCTCCGAGGTGGCGCCGTTCTCCAAGACCGGAGGGCTCGGCGACGTGGCGGCGTCCCTGCCGGGCGCGCTGGCCGCCCGCGGCCACCGGGTGGTGGTGGTCACGCCTCGCTACGGGGGGATCGACCCGGTGCGGCACGGCCTGGAGTGGCTGCCGACCTCGCTCGACGCCCGCGGCGAGCACTGCGGACTGTGGGGGAAGCGCGGCGGCCCCGGTTCACCGGAAGTGTATTTCCTGGAGCACGACCTCTTCTACGGCTTCCGGCGCAATCCCTATGGCGAGGGCGGGGTCGACTACGCCGACAACCCCGCCCGCTTCGCCTTCCTGGCCCGCGCCGCGCTCGACCTGCCGCGGGCGCTCGCCTTCCGCCCCGCGGTGGTGCACTTCAACGACTGGCAGTCGGCCCTCGGGCCGTGGTTCCTGCGCGCCGAGCACGCCGCCGACCCGTGGCTCGCCGGGACCCGCAGCGTCTACACCATCCACAACCTGGCCTACCAGGGGATGTTCGACAAGGCGTTCATGGACCTGCTCGGGCTGCCCTGGTCGATCTTCCGCCTCGACCGCGGCGTCGAGTTCCACGACCAGCTGAACTTCATGAAGGCGGGGCTCTCCTTCGCCGACGCGCTCACCACCGTCTCCCCCAACTACGCCCGCGAGATCCTCACCGTCGAGGGCGGGTACGGGCTCGACACCGT
Source organism: uncultured Anaeromyxobacter sp. (assembly GCA_903904005.1). Lineage (GTDB taxonomy): Bacteria > Myxococcota > Myxococcia > Myxococcales > Anaeromyxobacteraceae > CAIOAK01. Next base: position 1,566 of record CAIVAR010000012.1, on the reverse strand, counting down.
GCTGCGCAGCCGCAGCGGCGACCTGTACGGGATCCTGAACGGCATCGACGAGCGGGAGTGGGATCCGGCCCACGACCCGCACCTCCCGGCCCGCTATTCCCGCGGGGACCTGCGCGGCAAGGCCCGCGTCAAGGCGGCCGTCCAGGCCGAGCTCGGACTCCCCGTGAAGCCCCACGTCCCGCTGGTCGGGCTGGTGGGACGGCTCGCCGACCAGAAGGGGGTCGACCTGGTGGCGGCGGCCACGCCCGCGCTGCTGCGCGCCGATGCCCAGTTCGCGCTGCTGGGCAGCGGCGAGCGCCAGTTCGAGGGGTTCTTCGACTGGGTGGGGCGCCGGAACCCCGACCGTTTCGCGGCGCGCATCGGCTTCGACGAGGGGCTGGCCCACCGCATCGAGGCCGGCGCCGACGTCTTCCTGATGCCCAGCCGGTTCGAGCCCTGCGGCCTGAACCAGATGTACAGCCTGCGCTACGGCACGCCGCCGGTGGCGCGGGCGGTCGGCGGGCTCGTCGACACGGTGGAGGACTACGACGGCTGGAAGCGGGGCACCGGGTTCCTCTTCGGGCCGCTCGATCCGGCCGCGCTGGTGGTGGCGACCCGGCGCGCGCTCGACGTGTGGCGCGACGTTCGCGCCTGGCGCGGCATCCAGGAGCGCGGGATGGCGATCGACTTCTCGTGGGGGAAGAGCGCCGAGAGGTACGAGGCGCTGTATCGGGGGCTGGCGGAGGGGTAGGGGCCGTTGGCCGAGGGCCGACTCGGTTGACCGTTGACCGTTGACCGTTGACCGTTGACCGTTGACCGTTGGCCGCTTCCGCTTCCGCTTCCGCAACCGCAACCGCAACCGCAACCGCAACCGCAACCGCAACCGCAACCGCAACCGCAACCGCAACCGCAACCGCAACCGCAACCGCAGCCGCAACCGCAGCCGCAGCCGTGGCCGCAACCGTGGCCGCAGCCGTGGCCGCAGCCGCAGCCGAGTCCGCGTCCGGAGGGGTGGGCGGGGTGCCCGGGCGTCAATGCGTGAGGCGCCACAGCATCGCGAGCACGCGGTCGCAGAGGGCCAGCGAGGCCACGAGGTCGGGACCCCGCACGTAGCCGAACGCCTCTCCGACGCGCAGGGCGGTGGCCACCTCGTCGGCACTCCCTGCCGCCACCCGCCACAGGTGGACGCGGTCCCTTCCGATCCGCCGCCTTCCCTCGCCGATGTTGAGGGGGACCGACGCCGCCGCGCGCCTCACCTGGGTCGCAAGCGACGGATCTCGCCGTTCCATGGCGGCCAGCGGCTCGCGAAGCGACCCAACCATCTGCAACGCAACTTCCAGGACCTCGAACGCCATCTGCGTATCCGCTGCACGGACCCCGTCTGGCGTGAGCGCCGGGGGGTGGGCAAGCTCCTCGCGTGGAATCGAATCGCGAGCGAGGGGGGACGTCGGTGCGGTCAGTCCGCCGGCGCCTGCTCGCCCGCGGGCATCGGGAGGGGCGGCGGGATGGTGAGCGGTCCGATCTCGGCGGCCAGCTGGACCTGGTCGAGGCGGGAGCGCGTCTGGGCCCAGTACTTGGGAGCGAGCT
>CAIVAR010000011.1 GCA_903904005.1 uncultured Anaeromyxobacter sp. | reverse complement strand
GGACCAAGGACCGGTACTACTCCTTCCGGCAGATCCTCCCGTTCGTGAACGAGATCCAGCGCGAGGCCAACGCCGCGCAGGCCATCGACGCGAAGCTGCGCACCCCCTACCAGGGCGCCGTCGCCAACCTCTTCGAGCGGCTCTACCTGTACCACCGGCTCAAGAACACCATCCAGCTCGAGCAGACCCCGGGGCTCGCCTCCGAGATCGCCGCGGCCGGCTCGCCGGGGGCGGCCCAGCGCCAGGCCACGCTCGCCGACCTGGCCTACTTCCGCCCCATCCCGCCGCTTCCAGGGCAGCGGGCCGAGGCCTGGAGCAACACCGGCGAGGCGCTGCGCGGCGTCGCGGCCGGCGCCCTGAACCCCGGCCTCGAGCCCATGGCGCGGATCGGCGCGGCCTACGGGGTGCAGGACGGCCCGGCCTTCAACCGGGCGGTGAGGGATCTCCAGACCGTCACCTTCGGCACCTGGCCCGATGCGCAGACCCACGTCGACCACGAGACCACCTTCAACCGTGCGCAGCCCTTCTACGTCGGCATGGCCATCTACGTGCTGGCCCTGCTCGCGGTCTTCGCCTCCTGGGCCTGGAAGCCGGAGATCCTCCGCCCGGCCGCCTTCGGGCTGCTCTGCGCCGGCGCCATCGTGCAGACGGCCGGCCTGATCTCGCGCATCGTCCTCCAGGGGCGACCGCCGGTCACCAACCTCTACTCCTCGGCCGTCTTCGTGGGCTGGGGTGCGGTCCTCCTCGGGATCGTCCTCGAGCGGATGTACCGCAACGGCTTCGGCACGGCCGTGGCCTCGGCCTCCGGCTTCGCCTCGCTCCTCGTGGCCCACCACCTCTCCGGCGACGGCGACACCATGGAGATGATGCGGGCGGTGCTCGACTCCAACTTCTGGCTGGCCACCCACGTCACAACCATCACCATCGGTTACAGCGGCATGTTCCTGGCCGGCTTCATCGCCATCGCCTGGACCCTGCGCAAGCAGTTCGCCGCCCGGATGAACCCCGAGGTCTCGAAGTCCCTCTCCGGGATGGTCTACGGGATCATCGCCTTCTCCCTGTTCTTCAGCTTCATCGGCACCGTCCTCGGGGGCATCTGGGCCGACCAGTCCTGGGGCCGGTTCTGGGGCTGGGATCCCAAGGAGAACGGCGCGCTCCTCATCGTGCTCTGGTGCGCCATCATCCTGCACGCCCGCTGGGGTGGGTACGCCCGGGAGCGCGGGATCATGACCATGGCCATCTTCGGCAACGTCATCACCAGCCTCTCCTGGTTCGGCGTGAACATGCTGGGCGTGGGGCTCCACTCCTACGGCTTCATGGACAAGGCCTTCTGGGCCCTCTCCGGGTTCGTGGCCAGCCAGCTGGTCCTCATGGCCCTCGCCATGGCGCCCCGCCAGTTCTGGAAGGGGAAGGCCGCGCGGGACGCAGGGGAGCAGGCGCAGGCCTCCAAGGCGTGATAGAAGCGGCCGCCCCCGAGGGGCGGACCCCATGAAGCACCAGATCGCGCGCCGGCGGACCTTCGCCATCATCTCCCACCCGGACGCCGGCAAGACCACGCTCACCGAGAAGCTGCTCCTCTACGGCGGGGTCATCCAGCTGGCCGGGGCGGTCAAGGCCAAGCGCGGTCGGGCCAGCGCCGTCTCCGACTGGATGGAGATGGAGCGCGAGCGCGGCATCTCCATCACCACGAGCGTCCTGCAGTTCCCCTACCGGGGGCTGCAGATGAACCTGCTCGACACCCCAGGCCACGCCGACTTCAGCGAGGACACCTACCGCACGCTCCACGCCGTGGACGGGGCGGTGATGCTCCTCGACAGCGCCAAGGGCGTGGAGGCCCAGACCCGCAAGCTCTTCCGGGTGTGCCGCCAGCGGGCCATCCCCATCTTCACCTTCGTGAACAAGCTCGACCGGCCCGGGCGCGACGCCTTCGACCTGATCGGCGAGGTGGAGAGCGTGCTCGGCATCGGGGTCTACCCGGTCACCTGGCCCATCTTCCGCAGCGGCGTGTTCCGCGGCGTGTACCACCGGCTGCGGCAGCGCGTGTACCTGTTCGACGCCGACCGGGCCAACTCCAGCTCCACCACCGGGGCCGAGCGCCCGCCCGTCGAGGTGACCGGCATCGACGACCCGGCGCTGCGCGAGGAGCTCGACGATCGCGGCTACGACCAGCTCCGCCACGACGCCGAGCTGCTCGAGATGGCCGGGGACGGGTTCGACCGGGAGCGGTTCGAGGCCGGCCAGCTCTCGCCGATGTTCTTCGGATCGGCGGTCAACAACTTCGGGCTCGAGGCCTTCCTGGAGACCTTCTCCGAGCTCATGCCACCGCCGCGGGCCCGCGCCTCGGACGCCGGCCCCATCGAGCCTTCCCGCGAGGAGTTCAGCGGTTTCGTCTTCAAGATCCAGGCGAACATGGACAAGGCCCACCGGGACCGCGTGGCCTTCGTCCGCATCTGCTCGGGAAAGATGACCCGGGGCATGAAGGTGACCCACGTCCGCAGCGGCAAGGAGGTCCGCCTCGCCAGCCCCACGCAGTTCCTGGCCCGCGAGCGCAGCGTCGTCGACGAGTCCTACCCCGGCGACGTGGTGGGCATCCACGACCCCGGGCTCTTCGAGATCGGCGACACGCTGACCGGCGGGTCCCGCTTCGCCTTCGAGGGCATCCCCAGCTTCGCGCCGGAGCACTTCCGGCGCCTCGCCCTCGTGGACCCCATGCGCCGCAAGCAGTTCGCCACGGGGATCGAGCAGCTGGCCCAGGAGGGGACGGTGCAGCTCTACCGGCCCCCGGTGGGCAGGGCCGGGGACCTGGTGCTGGGGGCGCTCGGACAGCTCCAGTTCGAGGTGGTGAAGTACCGGCTGGAGGCCGAGTACGGGGTCGAGGTGCGGATCGAGACGGTGCCCTGGGTCCTGGCACGGTGGCCGAGCCGGGCCGACGGGGCGCCGGTGGACCTCGAGGCGCTGCAGGACGCGGTCGAGGGCATGGTGGTCCTCGACGTCCGCGAACGGCCGGTCGTGCTCTTCGACCGGGCCTGGGCGCTGCAGACCGCCGAGCGGGTCCACCCCGAGTACGTCTTCGCGGAGACCGCCACCGGCGTGGTGGTCCGGGCCGCGTAGGCCGGACCCCGGGTCCGCTACTCCCCGGAGGTCGGCTCGGGAACCGGGGCCGGCGTGGCTGCCCGGTCGAGCCCCTCGTCGGCGTAGGAGGTGGGGTCCTCGATCGCCTCCAGATGGGTGAGCACGGTGGCGTTCGGGATGGCCTGCCGGATCTCGTGCTCGATCCGCTCGAGCAGCGCGTGCCCCCGGGAGACGGTCCAGTCGCCGGGAACGAGCACGTGGACCGAGACGAAGCGGCGCGAGGCCGCCTGCCGCGTGCGCAGCGCGTGGAACTGCACCTCCGGGCCACGGTGGGCCTTGAGGACCGCCTGCACGGCGGCCTGCTCGTCGAGGGGGAGGGCGGTGTCGAGCAGCCCCAGCGCCGAGCGGCGGACGAGCTTCACGCCCGACCAGGTGATCTGGACGGCCACGGCCATGGCCACGAAGGGGTCGAGTTGCTCCCACCCGGTGAGCGCCACCACCCCGATCCCCGCCAGCACGCCGGCCGAGGTCCAGACGTCGGTCATGAGGTGGTGGGCGTCGGCCTCGAGGGCGATGGAGTGGTGCTTCTTCCCGGCCCGGAAGAGCACCCGGGACACCCCCAGGTTCACGAGCGAGGCCCCCAGCGAGACCACGAGCCCCACCCCCAGCTGCTCGAGCGGGGCGGGGTGGAGGAACCGGTTCACCGCCGACCAGGCGATGGCCACGGCGGCCACGATGATGAGGGAGCCCTCCACGCCGCTCGCGAAGTACTCGGCCTTGTCGTGGCCGTAGGCGTGATCCTCGTCGGGCGGCCGGGCCGCCACCGTGAGCATCCCCAGGGTGGTGATGGCCGCCACCAGGTTCACCACCGACTCGGCCGCGTCGGAGAGGAGCCCGACCGATCCGGTGAGGCGCCAGGCCACGGTCTTCATGACGATGGTGACCACCGCCGCCGCGATGGAGAGCCAGGCGAACCGGGCCAGGGACGGGCGCGTGACCGTCGTCGACGCCGCGGACATCGGCTTCATCGGGTGGGTCGCTTCCGTGTCGGGAGGACGTCGCGGAGCACCTCGCGGGCGCGCCGCAGCATCTCCACGGTGGTGTCCCAACCCACGCAGGCGTCGGTGACCGAGCAGCCGTAGCGGAGCTTCGAGAGGTCGGCCGGGATGGGCTGGTTTCCCGCCTCGATGAAGCTCTCCACCATGAAGCCCACCACCGAGGTGTTTCCCTCGCGGACCTGGTGGACGACGTCGCGCATGACGAGCGGCTGCAGCTCCGGCTTCTTCCAGGAGTTGGCGTGGGAGCAGTCGACGATCAGGTTCCGCGGCAGCTTCGCCTTGGCGAGCGCCTCCTCCGAGAGGGAGATGGAGACGGTGTCGAAGTTGGGGCGCCCGCCGCCGCCGCGCAGCACCAGGTGTCCGTACCGGTTGCCGCGGGTGCGGACGATGGCCGACCGGCCCTGGCCGGAGACGCCGAGGAAGCTGTGGGGCCCGGCCGCCGAGACGATGGCGTTCACGGCGCCGTCGAGGTCGCCGTCGGTCCCGTTCTTGAAGCCCACCGGGGTGGAGAGGCCGGAGGACATCTCCCGGTGGGTCTGCGACTCGGAGGTCCGGGCGCCGATGGCGGTCCAGGCGATGAGGTCGCCGTAGTACTGCGGCGCGATGGGGTCGAGCGCCTCGGTGCCGGCGGGGAGCCCCAGCTCGTTCACGTCGAGCAGGAACCGGCGTCCCCGCTCCATCCCCTCGTCGATGCGGAAGGAATCGTCCATGCGGGGGTCGTTGACGAACCCCTTCCACCCCAGCGAGGTGCGCGGCTTCTCGAAGTAGACCCTCATGACGACGAGGAAGGTGTCGGAGAGCTCGTCGGCGAGGGCGCGGAGCCGGCGGGCGTAGTCGAGGCCGGCCACCGGATCGTGGATGGAGCAGGGGCCCACGACCAGGAGGAGGCGGTGGTCCCGTCCGTCGAGGATGGCCTCGATGGCCCGGCGGGCGGCGACCACGGTCGCCGCGGCCTGCTCGGAGAGGGGGTGGCGTCCCTTCACCTCGTCCGGCGACGGCATGAGGTCGAGGGAGACGACGTTCAGGTTCTCGGTCTGCTGCATGGGATCCCCATGGTACCAAGGAAACCCTTGACCCTGTTGCACGCATCCGCGATCGGCCTCGCCTTCGGGAGCCGGACCATCCTCGATGAGCTCACCCTCACCATCGAGGAGGGGGAGCGCGTGGGGCTGGTCGGCGTGAACGGGTCGGGAAAGTCCTCCCTGCTGCGCATCCTGGCCCGGGCGGCCGAACCTGACCGGGGCGAGGTGCAGCTGCGGCGGGGGGCGTCGGTCACCTACCTTCCACAGGAGCCGGAGTTCCCCGCGGGGGCCACGGTGGCCTCCGAGCTCGAGGTGGCGCGCGCGCCGCTCAAGGCCGCCATCGATGCCCACGCCGCGCTCTCGGCCCGCATCGGCGCCGAGGGCGACCCGGAGCGGCACGACCGGATGCTGAGCGAGCTGGCCGTCCTCTCCGATCGGGTCGAGCACCTGGGTGGGTGGGACACCGCCCACGAGGCCCGGCGCCTGCTCGACCGGCTCGGCGTACCCGACTGGGACCGGGCCGTCGCCGAGCTCTCCGGCGGGGCGCGCAAGCGGGTGGCCATCGCGCGGGCGCTGCTGGCCCGGCCCGACCTCCTGCTCCTCGACGAGCCCACCAACCACCTGGACGCCGACACCGTCGACTGGCTCGAGGACGAGCTCGACGGCAGGTCCGGCGCCCTGGTGCTCGTGACCCACGACCGCTACTTCCTCGACGACCTCGTCGACCGGATCGTGGAGATCACCCCCACCGGCGGGGTGACGAGCTGGCCCGGGAACTACGAGGCCTTCCTGGAGCAGAAGCTCGTCCTCGAGGAGCAGTCGGCGCTCGGCCAGCACAAGCGGGAGCGCTGGATCTCCCAGGAGGTGGCCTGGCTCCGCCGGGGTCCGGAGGCGCGCCGCACCAAGAGCAAGGCGCGCATCCAGCGGGCCCGCGCCCTCATGGCCGAGAAGGGCTTCACGCGTCCGCGCGTGGCGGAGCTGCAGGTGGCCCCGCCGCCGCGCCTCTCCCAGATCGTGATCGAGGCCCACGGGCTCGGGAAGTCCTTCGGCGAGCGCAAGGTGCTCGAGGGGGTCGAGTTCATCCTGCAGCGCGGGGAGCGGGTGGGGATCGTGGGGCCGAACGGCGCCGGGAAGACCACCTTCCTCCGGCTCCTGCTCGGCGAGCTCCCGCCCGACGCCGGCAAGGTCGTGACCGGGGCGCGGACCCGGGTCGCCTACCACGACCAGCAGCGGGCCGCCCTCGACCCGGAGCAGACGGTGTACGAGTCGGCGGGCGGCGGTGCGCAGGGAAAGGCGGGGGAGGACTTCGTCACCATCGGTGATCGACGGGTGGGGCTCCGCGACTACCTCGACGACCTGCTCTTCCCCCCGGTCATGCAGCGCATGAAGGTGGGCGCGCTCTCCGGCGGGGAGCGCAACCGGCTGCTCCTCGCGCGCCTCTTCCTCGAGGGGGCGAACGTGCTCGTCCTCGACGAGCCCACCAACGACCTCGACCTCGTCACCCTGAACGTGCTCGAGCGGCTGCTCCTCGACTTCGGGGGCGCGGTGCTGCTCGTCACCCACGACCGCTACTTCCTCGACAAGGTGGCCACGTCCATCCTGGCCTTCGAGGGGGACGGCAAGGCGGTCCGCTACCCCGGCAACTACGAGATGTACCGGAGGCTCCGACCCCGGCCCGAGACGGCCGCGCCCGCCGCGCCGAAGGAGGCCCCGCGCCCGGTCGAGCGGAGCCGTTCCACGCGGAAGCTCACGTTCAACGAGCAGCGCGAGCTCGCCGGCATCGAGGAGGCGATCCTCAGCGCCGAATCGCGCAAATCCGCCGCCGAGGCCGCCCTGTCCGATCTGGCCACCTACCAGAAGGGCGGCGACACCGTTCCCGCCCTCCGCGCGGAGATGGAGAACGCGGCAGCCGAGGCGGAGCGGCTCTACGCCCGGTGGCAGGAACTGGAGCGGATCGGGGCGGCTGTCCCCCGGGAGAGGTCCTGAGTCGAGGACCCGGGCCGTAGGGCGCGACGTCCTCCCTTGCCCGAGGTACACCAGTGGTGAATAGGTCCATCACCTCGTTCCCGTAGGCTTTCCGCGCCGCCTCCAGGTTGTGGGCGGCAAAGTACCCGGCAGTTCTCCAGCGTCGATGGACCGCCCTTGCCGCGCGGGTGGACGTGGTCGATCTCCAGCCGCACCTCCGAGCCGCAGACGCCGCCCGAATCCAGCTTCCACTGGCACTTTCCGCCGTCCCGGGCCCGAACCTCCCGCTTCACCTTCGCCGGCACGGACGCCTTCCGCTTCTCCTGCTTCTCGATGAACAGTTCGAGCGCGGCCTTCAGCACCTGATCGTCGGTCGCGTTTGGTTGGACGTGAGATTCGCCGGCCTTCGCCTTCTTGAGAAGCGCCACGACCTCCGGCGAGACGGTGATGTGCATCCGGACCGCCGTCGCCGTCATCGGCTCGACGAGGGTCCGCGCACCCATGGTCGCCGGCATCCCCCGGTCGGGGTGGGTCCGGGATCGTCCAACCGGTTGGACGATGACCGGCGCTTCCAGCGGCGCCAGGAGCGGGACCTCGGTGACGACCGTCCTCCTCGGAACGAGCTCCATCGGCCGGAGCGTCGCCACCAGCTGCTTCGCCTCCTGGCGGGAGAGCCCGAAGAACCGGGGCAGCAACTCGGCCCGGTTCTCCTCGGTCATCACCTTGGCGAGCTCGCTCAAGACGGTGATGCACAACCGTCCGTCTCGTACTGGCCCCTCCACCTCGGGGAAGCGCCGGACCATCCGGGCGCCCACCTGCCGGTAGTACGCCGACCCCCGGGACAGGCCGACCTCCCGGTGGAGAAAGTCGAAGAGGCTCGAGAACCCCAGCTGCCGGTACACCTCCTGGCCGTCGAACTCGCCGACGGCCAGGAGAAGATCTGCCAGTGCCGCCTGCTCGCGGCGGGCGAGCTCGGCGATGCGGAGGGACCATTCGCGTGCGTTCATGAAACCACTGTCTCACGGGAATTCCAGGCCTTCCCGGACGCACGGAAACGCCTTCCCGCGCGATTCCCGACGCGAAGATCTCGAACCTCGCCAGCAACTCCGCCCGTCACCCCGGCGCGAAATGCGGCGCGTAGACGCGCCTTCCCGACGCGCCCCGAACGCGCAGGCGCGATCCGAGCATTTCCTTGTCAACGGACTACGAGTGAACGCCCCATCTGGCCGAGGTCCGCGGAACGGACGCTGGAACGCGCGGGCCTCACTCCTGCCGCGAGTACCGAAAGCGGGCTTCCTCCCTCGGTATCCAGCGAAGCCCACCGGAGACCAGGGCCTCGATACGCCCCGTTGTCGCGTCCCGCTCGGCGCGCCCACGCTTTTCGATCCAGCCCCCCCACGAGATCCGTCTCGTGTGGTTGCAGGGGAGCGGGATCAGGCATGGCCGAGATCAAGGATGGACGGGCGCGTCGAGCCCGGCGACGCTCACGACGCCCGAGCCTGGATGAGCTCGATCCGGTAGCCGTCCGGGTCCTCGACGAAGGCGATCACGGTCGTGCCGTGCTTCATCGGCCCCGCCGGACGAACCACCTTGCCGCCCCGGCGGATGATCTCGGCGCAGGCCGCGGCCGCATCCGGGACCTCGAGCGCGACGTGACCGAACCCGTTCCCCAGGTCGTAGGTGGCCGTGTCCCAGTTCCAGGTGAGCTCGATGGCTGCCGCCTCCGACTCCGGGGCGTAGCCGACGAAGGCCAGCGTGAAGCGCCCCTCCGGGTACTCGTGCCGGCGCAGCAGCTTCATGCCCAGCAGCTCGGTGTAGAAGCGGATCGAGCGATCGAGATCGCCCACGCGGATCATGGTGTGGAGGATTCGCATCGTCTCACTCGTACATCTTGCGGGTGTGCTTCCCCATGAAGCGGATCGCGGCCGAACGGGAGAGGAGGCGCTGCATGACGAAGTTCACGGCGCGGTTGAGCCGCCCGGCGACGACGACGGGCTGGCGACCCAGAGCGGCGAGCGCCTCCTCCACCACCGGCCCCGCCTCCATGAGCGGGACCTTCTTCCGGGGGCGGGACGCCTCGTAGCTCGGCGTTCGGGTGGCGCCGGCGCGGCAGGCGAGCACGTCGATCCCGGCAGGACGGAGCTCGTCCCAGAGCCCCTCGGCGAGGACGATCTCGAAGGCCTTGGAGGCCGCGTAGGAGGCGACCATGGGCGTCCCCTGGCCGCCGGCCAGGGAGGTCATGAGCACGATGCCGCCCCGGCCCCGGGCGGCCATCTTCTTCCCGAAGTGGTGGGCCATGGCGAGCGGCGCCCGGCAGTTCACGTCGATCACCTGTTGAAGGTCGGCGAACGAACGCTCGAGGAAGGGGCCCAGCGCCGAGAACGCGGCGTTGTGGACGACGAGCCCCACCTCTTCCCCGCCAGCGAGCGCGTCGAGGACGGCGAGCAGGTCGGGGCGGGCCACGTCGGCGGTGGCGGTGCGGACCTGGATCCCGTGGGCGGCGCGGAGCTCGGCGGCAAGCGCGTCGAGCGGGCCTGCCCGACGCGCCACGAGGAGGAGGTTGAGCCCGCGAGCGGCGAGCGACCGGGCGAAGGACTCGCCGATGCCCTCGGAGGCGCCGGTGACGAGCGCCCAGGGACCGTACCGCTCGCGGAAGCCGTCGGTCACTTGAAGGAGAAGTTGAAGATCGGGAAGACCGGCAGCATGCCGCCCTTCTGGATGATGTTGATGAGGCCGATCTGGATGCCTTCCATCGTGACCGTGTTGTTCACCAGGCCGAGCTGGACGCCCTTGACGTGCTTCGCCTGGTTGTAGATCCCCATCTGCAGGCCGGTGACGGCACCGTCGGTCAGCGACACGGCCCAGTTGGCCTGCCAGCCGTGGACGTCCCCCTTCACGACGCTGACGAGCCCCCACTGCACGCCGGTGAGCTCGCCGTTGACCCTGTTGACGAGACCGAGGTCGAAGCCGTTCACGAAGGCGTTGTCGCCGTAGATCAGGCTGAACCGGAAGCCGCTGATGCCCTCGGACACCGGAACGATCTGGACGGGTGGGAAGACGCCAAGCGAGATGGGCTTGCCCTGCGATTCGGCGCGGGCCGAGGCCGGGGCGAGGAGCAGCGTGGCAAGGAGGGGGAGGAACAAGGCGACGCGACGCATCAGGGCTCCTCGGGGAACGGGGTTCATCCCAGTGCTTCCTGGAGTGCCCGTCTTAAGGCCGCGGGGTCCGCCTTGCCCTGTGTTTCGCGCATCGCGGCCCCGAGGAGAAATCCAACGAGCTTCTTCTCGCCCGCCCGGTAACGGGCCACCTCGGCCGCCTGGGCGGCGAGGACCCGCCCGATGGCTGCGGAGATCGCGGCCCCGTCGTCGACCCGCTCCAGTCCGAGCTCGGCGAGCCGGGCGGCCGGGTCGCCCGGGCGCTCGAGGAGGCTCGCGAGGAGCGTCTTCGCCGCGGCGCCGGTGGTGCGACCCGATTCGGCCAGGGAGACGAACCGACCGAAATCCCCGGCCCGGAGCGGGAGTGAGCCGAGCGGCGCCTCGCCGGCGAGGCCGAGCAGCTCGTTCAGGAGCCAGCGGGCCACCGGCCCGGGCGCGGCGCCCGCCGCCACCGCCTCGTCGAACCAGGCCGCCGTCCCCGGGTCGGCCGAGAGGAGGTCGGCCTGCTCGGCGGAGATGCCGGGCAGGGAGGCCAGGCGGGCGTGGAGGGCAGCGAGGACCGGGTCGCCAGCCCGGGCATCGGCCCGCGCCTCGGTCCGTCCCCTGCGCGGGGTGGCGGGCGCGGTGGCCGGGGCGCGTGGGGCGCTCCGGGCCGGGGCGGAGGGGCGGTCGGCTCCGGCCCCCCGGGAGGCCCACGTGTCCTTCAAGGTCATGGTCCGGTTGAAGACTGGCGCGCCGGGGCGGGATTCGACCGGGTCGGCGAAGAAGTAGCCCACCCGGAGGAACTGCCAGTGGGTTCCGGGAGCGGCGTCGCGGAGCGCGGGCTCCACCCGGGCGCCCGGGGCCGAAGAGAGCGAGCCCGGGTTCATCACGTCGAGGAAGTTGCCGGCGGCGTCCGGAAGCTCCGCCGTGAAGAGACGGTCGTAGAGCCGGACCGGTGCGGGGATCGAACGGGTGGCGTGGACCCAGTGGATGGTCCCGAGGCCGCGCCGGGCGCCCCCGGTCCTCGACGACGGGTCGTGGCTGCAGCGGATCTCGACGACGACGCCGCCGGGGCCCAGGACGACCTCCTCGCAGCGGACCACGACGGCCCCGGCCAGCCGGACGTCTCGCCCCGGGGCGAGACGCTTCCAGTCGGGCGGGGGATCGGCAGAGAAGTCGTCCCGCTCGACGAGAAGGTCCCTCCCGAACGGGACCTTCCGGTGTCCACCGCGGTCCGGCTCGGCAGGCCACCAGGGCAGGTCGAGCTCCTCGTCCGGTCCGGTCCAGTCGGCGATGGTCAGCCGGATCGGGTCGAGCACGGCGAGCGCCCGCGGGGAGCGTTTCTCGAGGTCCCCCCGGATGCAGAACTCGAACTTGCCGATGTCGACGACGCTGTTGTTCTTCGACACGCCGATGAGGTCGGCGAAGTCCCGGAGCGCGTCTGGCGTGACCCCCCGCCGCCGCATCCCGGCGATGGTGGGCATGCGGGGGTCGTCCCAGCCAGAGACCCGCCCCTCGTTCACGATCTGGAGGAGCTTGCGCTTCGACATCACCGTGTAGCCGAGCGCCAGCCGCGCGAACTCGTACTGCCGGGGGCGCGGATCCCAGGGGCCGGTGTGGTCGAGGACCCAGTCGTACAGCTCCCGGTTCGACTCGAACTCGAGGGTGCAGATGGAGTGGGTAACCCCCTCGAAGGCGTCCTCGAGCGGATGGGCGAAGTCGTACATCGGATAGATGCACCAGGCGTCGCCGGTGCGGTGGTGGTGGGCGTGGCGGATGCGGTAGAGGAGCGGATCCCGCATGAGCACGTTGGGATGCGCCATGTCGATGCGGGCGCGCAGCACCGCGGCGCCGTCGGGGAACTCGCCCGCGCGCATGCGCCCGAGCAGGTCGAGGTTCTCCTCCGGGTTCCGGTTCCGGAACGGGCTCGCCACCCCCGGGCGCTCGAAGCTGCCCCGCTGCTCGCGGATGGCGTCCTGGGGCTGGCTGTCGACGTAGGCCTTGCCGTCGCGAACCAGCCGCTCGGCGCAGGCGTACATCTTCTCGAAGTAGTCGGAGGCGAAGTGGAGGTGCTCCCCCCAGTCCCCCCCCAGCCAGCGCACGTCGTTCTCGATCGACTCGACGTACTCGGTGTCCTCGGTGGTGGGGTTGGTGTCGTCGAACCGAAGGTGGGCGCGCCCCCCGTACCGGGCGGCCAGGCCGAAATTGAGCAGGATGGACTTGGCGTGGCCGACGTGGAGGAAGCCGTTCGGCTCCGGCGGGAACCGGGTCACGATCGGGCCGCGCACCCGCCCCGCCGCGAGGTCGGCGTCGACGATGTCGGTGAGGAAATTGCCTGGGCGGGCCGATTCAGCCATCCCGGGCGTGTACCGCAGCCCCGGACGGCTCGCAACTGCGTGGAAGGAGGGTATCCTGCGCGTCGATGGAGGTCTTCCTCGACGGGTCGAGCCCCCTTCACTGGCTCGTGGTGGCCGTCCTGGCCGTCTCGGGGGCGCTGACCGCCTGGATGGGCATCCGCGACGGGTTCGTCCGGCGCAGCGTCCGGACCAACTCGGGGCCGATGACCGGCTGGAAGGCGGTTGCGGCCGGAGCCCTATACGCCGGCTTCGGGCTCGCCGGGGTCGTGGGGGCGGTCCTGTTCGTCCTCGCCGCCCGGTAACGGGTCCCGCCAGGCTTCCCCTCGGTGTCGCGGGGTCCGGCGCTCGCCCCGGGCGCAGGCAAGCTGCAGCGCCACGCTGCGGTGGAAGGCGGCGACCATGGGGGCGAAGCGCTCCGGGTCCCCCTCCAGGTCGCCGAGCGCCAGCGCGACCGCTTCCAGCGTCGACAGGTGGACCGCACCCGGCTCGGCGCGCAGCCCCGTGTACCCGCTGGGGCGGCCGGCGTCGACCGAGAGGCGGGGGAGGGCGGCGAGGAACGGGGAGAGGCGGAGCATCTTCCCGGCCTGGTGCCACGTCCCGTCCACGGCGAAGAGGACCGGAGGCGGGTGGGCGGCGACGTCCCGGGCGGGGGTGGCCTCCGGTCCGGGGTAGAGCAGGGCCGCTCCCGGGGTGCGCGCGAGCTCCCGGACCCTCGGGTCCGCCTCGAAGGAGACGCCCCGGTGAAGCTCGGCGTTTTCCAAGGCGATCCGGGTGAGCCAGGCCGAGCAGATGGCGAGGCGCGCCTCCCGCGGGTGCTGGAGCAGGACCACCCGCGTCCGGGATGCCGCCACCGGGAGCCCGTCGCAGACGCAGAACTCCGCCGGACGGAGGCACCGGGTGCAGCAGGCGCGCATGGGGGCTTCAGACGACGCCGAGAAGCTCCACCTCGAAGACCAGGGTCGCGTTGGGCGGGATGTCGGGCGGGGCTCCGCGGGAGCCGTAGCCAAGGTCGGGGGGGAGGGTGAGCTTCCGCTTCCCGCCCACCTTCATGCCGGCCACGCCCCGGTCCCACCCCTCGATGACCTCGCCGGCCCCCAGCCGGAAGGAGAACGGCTCCCCGCCCACGGAGGAGTCGAACTTCGTGCCGTCGAGCAACCAGCCGGTGTAGTGGACCTGAACGCTCTTCCCCCGGACCGCCTCCGGCCCCTTGCCGGTCACCAGTTCCTCGATCTTGGGCTTCGCCATGGGTCACCTCCAGGGCCCCGCCTCGGGCGGCCCGGCGGCAGGACTACCCGGTCGGCGTGACCGAGGCAAGGCGGCCGGGCCGGCGGCCGTCGGATGACCGACCGGGACCCCCCCCAGCCAGTTGCAGTTCTCGTCCGGGGTGCGTAAACCATTGGTCGCGCCAGATTTCGGGCCACAACGAATTTCGGGAGAAACGACATGAACGGTGAGCAGGAGAACACGACGCAGCCGGTGGAGCCGACGCTGAAGGAGCAGGGCGAGCAGTTCGTCGCGGAGAAGGGCAAGGCGCTCCAGGCCGCGGCCGCGAGCATCGAGGCCGAGATCAAGAAGGACGTGAAGAAGGCGAAGGCCTCCTTCAAGAAGGCCAAGGCCGAGGTGAAGAAGGACGTGAAGAAGGCCAAGGCCTCCTTCAAGAAGGTGAAGGCCGAGGTGAAGAAGGACGTGAAGAAGGTCAAGGCCTCCTTCAAGAAGGCGAAGGCCGCGGTCGCCCGGTTCGGCAAGAAGACCGCCAAGAAGGCCGCTCCGAAGGCCGCCAAGAAGGTCGCGGCGAAGAAGCCTGCGAAGAAGGCCGGCAAGAAGAAGTAGTCCGCCGCCTGCCGAGCCGGGAGGGCGCGCCGGCCGTGGCCATCGCCGCGGCGGGTCGCGCCCTTTCCCTTTCCGGGCGTGGAACACATGGACGGCTCGCGCGAGTTCTGCTTTCCTTCGGGGTCATGCCCACCCCTGCCTTCCAGTACCAGGATCCGTTCCCGCTCTCGAAGGACCAGACCCGCTACCGCCTCGTCACGAAGGAGGGCGTCTCCGTCGCCACCTTCGAGGGCAAGGAGGTGCTGAAGGTCGAGCCGTCGGCCCTCGAGGCCGTCGCCCGCGAGGCGATGCGCGAGCTCTCCTTCTTCCTGCGCCCCGACCACAACGAGCAGGTCGCGAAGATCCTCACCGACCCCGAGGCCTCGCCCAACGACAAGGGGGTGGCGCTCGCCTTCCTGCGCAACGCCGAGATCTCCGCCCAGGGGGAACTGCCCATCTGCCAGGACACCGGCACGGCCACGGTGATGGGCAAGAAGGGGCAGCAGGTCTGGACCGGCGTGAAGGACGAGGAGTGGATCTCGAAGGGGGTCTACCGGACCTACACCGAGGAGAACCTGCGCTACTCCCAGACCTCCGCGCTCAACATGTACGACGAGGTCAACACCGGCACCAACCTGCCGGCCCAGATCGACCTCTACGCGACCGAGGGAGCCGAGTACAAGTTCCTCTTCGTCGCCAAGGGCGGAGGCTCCGCCAACAAGACCATGCTCTGGCAGGAGACGAAGGCGCTGCTCACGCCGGAGAAGCTCGAGAAGTTCCTCGTCGACAAGATGAAGTACCTCGGCACCGCCGCCTGCCCGCCGTACCACATCGCGGTGGTGGTGGGCGGCACGTCGGCCGAGACGAACTTGAAGACGGTGAAGCTCGCCTCGACGAAGTATTACGACGGCCTCCCCACCGAGGGGAACGCGCAGGGGCAGGCCTTCCGCGACGTCGAGCTCGAGAAGCGGCTCCTCCTCGCCGCGCAGAAGCTCGGCATCGGCGCCCAGTTCGGCGGCAAGTACTTCGCCCACGACATCCGGGTGGTCCGCCTGCCGCGCCACGGCGCCTCCTGTCCGGTGGGAATGGGCGTCTCCTGCTCGGCCGATCGCAACGCCAAGGCCAAGATCACGAAGGAAGGGGTCTTCATCGAGGACCTCGACCGCAACCCCGGCCGGCTCATCCCCGACGCGTTCAAGGGCAAGCACGAACACGGAGTGAAGATCGACCTGAACCGGCCGATGAAGGAGATCGTCGCCGAGCTGTCGAAGCACCCGGTCTCGACGCCGCTGCTGCTCACGGGAACGCTCGTCGTGGCCCGCGACATCGCCCACGCCAAGTTCAAGGATCTCATCGACGCCGGCAAGGGCGTGCCCGACTACTTGAAGAACCACCCGGTCTACTACGCCGGACCCGCCAAGACGCCCAAGGGGAAGCCGTCCGGCTCGTTCGGTCCCACCACCGCCGGCCGCATGGACTCCTACGTCGACCTGCTCCAGTCGCACGGCGCCTCGCTCGTCATGATCGCGAAGGGGAACCGCAGTCCTCAAGTCACCGACGCCTGCAAGAAGTACGGCGGCTTCTACCTCGGCTCCATCGGCGGCCCGGCCGCGGTGCTCGCCGAGGAGAACATCAAGAAGGTCGAGTGCATCGACTTCGCCGAGCTGGGGATGGAGGCGGTCTGGAAGATCGAGGTCGTGAACTTCCCGGCCTTCATCCTGGTCGACGACAAGGGCACCGACTTCTTCAAGAAGCTCGGGATCTAGGCCGGAACCCCATTACCCACATGAACGATCCCCGCACGCTGCTCCAGAAGATCTGGGACTCCCACGTCGTCGCCCAGGAGGACGGCGCGCCGGCCATCCTCTACGTCGACCGCCACCTGGTCCACGAGGTGACCTCGCCCCAGGCCTTCACCGGCCTCCGGTCGCGCCAGCTCAAGGTCCGGCGCCCCGACCTCACCACGGCCACCGCCGACCACTCGATCCCCACGCGGGGGCTGGTGGTCGACGCGCAGGCGGCCGCCCAGCTCCGGCAGCTCGAGGAGAACTGCCGTGAGTTCGGCGTCCCGCTGCACGGGCGTGGCAGCCCCGCGCAGGGAATCGTCCACGTGATGGGGCCGGAGCAGGGGCTCACCCAGCCGGGCATGGTCATCGTCTGCGGAGACAGCCACACCGCCACCCACGGCGCCTTCGGCGCGCTGGCATTCGGGATCGGGACGAGCGAGGTGGAGCACGTGCTGGCCACCCAGTGCCTCCTGCAGCACCGCCCCAGGAATTACGAGGTCCGGGTCGACGGGCGGCTCCCCGCCGGCGTGTCGGCCAAGGACGTGATCCTGGCGCTCATCGCCCGCATCGGCGTGGGCGGCGGGACGGGGCACGTCTTCGAATTCACTGGTAGTGGAATGAGCGCCCTCGACATGGAGGAGCGCATGACGGTCTGCAACATGGCCATCGAGGGAGGCGCCCGGGCGGGGCTGGTGGCCCCCGACGACGTCACCTTCCAGTACCTGGCCGGCCGCCCGGCGGCGCCCATGGGGGCAGCCTGGGACCGGGCCATCGTCCGCTGGCGCACGCTGCCGAGCGATCCGGGCGCGACCTTCGATCGGAGCATCTCCCTCGACGCCTCCGCGCTCGAGCCGATGATCACCTTCGGGACCAATCCAGGGATGGGCATCGGCATCGGCGGCCGCATTCCCGACCCGGCCGCGCTCCCCGACGCCTCGCAGCGGGCCGCCCTCGAGAAGGCCCTCGGCTACATGGGCTTCCGCCCCGGCCAGCCCATCGCCGGGCATCCGGTCCAGGTGGTCTTCATCGGCAGCTGCACGAACGGACGGATCTCCGACCTGCGGGCCGCCGCCACCGTGCTGCGCGGCCGGAAGGTGGCGCCCGGCATGCGGGTGCTCGTGGTGCCGGGATCGCAGATCGTGAAGAAGCAGGCGGAGGCGGAGGGGCTCGACCGGGTCTTCGTCGAGGCCGGCGCCGAGTGGCGCGACCCCGGCTGCTCGATGTGCATCGCCATGAACGGCGACCAGCTGCAGCCCGGCGAGTACGCCGTCTCCACGTCGAACCGCAACTTCGAGGGGCGTCAGGGCAAGGGCGGCCGCACGCTGCTCGCCTCGCCGCTCACCGCCGCGGCGTCGGCCGTCGCCGGCAAGGTCGCCGACCCGCGCACGCTGCCCCGCGCCTGAGGATCCCCCACATGGCCCAGTTCATCACCCTGACGTCGCGCGTCGTCGTCGTCCCCCAGAACGACATCGACACCGACCAGATCATCCCGGCCCGGTTCCTCAAGACCACCGACAAGACGGGGCTCGGGACGAGCCTCTTCGCCGACTGGCGCTACGGCCCGGACGGCACGCCGGTCGCCGGGTTCCCCGTCAACGCGCCCCGCGCGGCGGGGGCAAAGGTGCTGCTCGCCGGGGACAACTTTGGATGTGGCAGCTCCCGTGAGCACGCCCCCTGGGCGCTCACCGGCTTCGGCTTCCGGGCCGTGGTGAGCACCTCCTTCGCCGACATCTTCCAGAACAACGCGATCAAGAACGGGCTGTTGCCGGTGGCGATCGACGCGGCCGCCCACGCCTCGCTGCTCACCCAGCTCGAGCGGCAGCCCGAGGCCGAGGTCACGGTCGATCTCGCCACGCAGACGCTGAGGCTCCCCGACGGCTCGGTCGTGACCTTCCCCATCGATCCCTTCTCCCGAACCTGCCTGCTCGAGGGAGTCGACGAGCTGGGCTACATCCTGCGCTTCGAGCCCCGCATCGAGGAGCACGAACGCCGGGTGCGGGAGGGTTCGTGATCCAGATCTACGACACCACCCTGCGGGACGGGACGCAGCGGGAGGGCATCTCGCTCTCCTGCGACGACAAGATCGCCATCGCCCAGAGGCTCGACGAGCTGGGGGTCACCTTCATCGAGGGCGGGTGGCCCGGCTCCAACCCCAAGGATGCCGAGTTCTTCGCCCGGGCCCGGGACAAGGAGTGGCGGACCTCCCGGATCGCCGCCTTCGGGTCCACCTGCCGGGTGGGGGGCGGGCCGGAGGACGACGCCAACATCCGCGCCCTCGTCGACTCGGGCGCGCCGGTCTGCACCGTGGTGGGGAAGACCTGGACCCTTCACGTCACCGACGTCCTGCGGACCACGCTCGACGAGAACCTCCGCATCGTCGAGCGGAGCCTGGCCTACCTCGTGGCCCAGGGGCGGCGCGTGATCTACGACGCCGAGCACTTCTTCGACGGCTACCGGGCCGACCCCGGCTACGCCATCGCCACCCTGGAGGCGGCCGCCCGGGGCGGGGCGGAGACCCTCGTGCTCTGCGACACCAACGGCGGGTCCATGCCCTGGCAGATCGGCGAGGTGGTCCGCGCGGTGAAGGCGCGGGTGGACCGGCCGCTCGGCATCCACGCCCACAACGACAGCGAGACCGCGGTCGCCAACTCGCTCGCCGCCGTCCACGCCGGCGCCGTCCAGATCCAGGGCACCGTGAACGGCTACGGGGAGCGGTGCGGCAACGCCAACCTCTGCTCCGTCATCCCGGCGCTCGAGCTGAAGCTGGGGCTCCCGGCGCTGCCGTCGGGCGGGCTGCACACCCTCACCGAGGTGTCGCGGTACGTGGCCGAGCTCGCCAACCAGGCTCCCGACGACCACCAGCCCTACGTGGGCAAGTCGGCCTTCGCCCACAAGGGCGGGATCCACGTGGCGGCCATGCGGCGCAACGAGGCCACCTACCAGCACATCGACCCCGCACTCGTCGGAAACCGCATGCGGGTGGTGGTGAGCGAGCTCTCCGGCCGCGGCAACCTGCTCTCCAAGGCCGAGGAGATGGGCATCGTCGGCGGGGACGTGGGCGGGGTGCTCGGCGAGATCAAGGCGCTCGAGTCGAAGGGATTCTCCTTCGAGGCGGCCGAGGCCTCGGTGGCCGTGCTCATGAAGCGGCAGGAGCCGGGATATCGCCCCCCGTTCGAGCTCCTCGACTTCCTCGTCAACGTGGAGCACCGCACCGGCCGGGGGATCTTCGCCGAGGCCATGGTGAAGGTCCGCGTCGACGGGGAGGTCCTGCACACCGCCGCCGAGGGGCAGGGTCCGGTCGACGCGCTCGACGCCGCGCTCCGCAAGGCGTTGCAGCCGCATTACCCGACGGTGGGCCAGATGAAGCTCACCGACTACAAGGTTCGCATCCTCGACAGCGAGAGCGGCACCGGCGCGGTGACCCGCGTCCTCATCGACACGCACATGGGCGACCGGCGGTGGAGCACCGTCGGCGCCTCCACCAACATCATCGAGGCCAGCTGGCGCGCGCTCAGCGACTCGGTCGAGTACGGGCTCACCATCGCCGGCTGACGGCGGGGCCCGCGGGAGACGACATGAAGGCGACGATCGTGGTGCTGCCCGGGGACGGTATCGGACCCGAGGTGACGGCCGAGGCGCTCCGGGTGCTCGGGGCGGTGGCGAGGAAGGGCGGGCACGAGCTTCGGTTCGAGGAGCGGCTCATGGGGGGCTGCTCCATCGACGCCCACGGCGTGGCGCTCACGCCCGAGGTGCTGCGCGACTGCCAGGCCGCCGACGCGGTCCTGCTCGGCGCGGTGGGCGGTCCCAAGTGGGACGACCCGAGGGCCAAGGTGAGGCCGGAGCAGGGGCTCCTCGGCCTGCGCAAGGGGCTCGGTGTCTTCGCCAACCTGAGGCCCGTCCGGGTTCACCCGGCGCTCGTCGACGCGTCCCCCCTCAAGGCCGATCGGCTGGTCGGCGTCGACATCCTGGTCATCCGGGAGCTCACCGGCGGGCTCTACTTCGGCGAGCCCAAGGGGCGACACATGAAGGACGGGCACGAGCACGCCGTCGACACCCTCGACTACGCCGACTACGAGGTCCGGCGCGTCACCGAGCTCGCCTTCCGGCTGGCGAAGGGGCGTCGCAGGAAGGTGACCTCGGTGGACAAGGCCAACGTCCTCGAGTCGTCGCGGCTGTGGCGGCAGGTGGCCACCGCGGTGGGGCAGGAGAACCCCGACGTGGCGCTCGACCACATGCTGGTCGACACCGCCGCGATGCGGCTCGTCCAGGCGCCGGCGTCGTTCGACGTGCTCGTCACCGAGAACATGTTCGGCGACATCCTCACCGACGAGGCGGCCGTACTGGCCGGGTCGATGGGCATGCTGCCGTCGGCGTCGCTGGGCGCGGGCGGGCCGGGGCTCTACGAGCCCATCCACGGCTCGGCACCCGACATCGCAGGGAAGGGGATCGCGAATCCCCTCGGCACGATCCTCTCGGCCGCCATGATGCTCCGCCATTCCCTGGGGCTCGAGGAGGAGGCGGCGGCGGTGGAGCGGGCCGCCGAGGCGGCCATCACCGGGGGGGCGCGCACGGCCGACCTGGGTGGGACGCTCTCCACCCGGGCCATGGCCGACGAGGTGCTGCGGAGGCTGTAGCCGTCCGGGGGCTAGTCTTCCGCGATGGGCTGCGGCCCGGGCACGATCCCGGCGATGTCCGGGTCCTCGCCGGGCGTCCCGGCGGAACCGGGAGTGGCATCCTTCTCGCGCTTGCGCTGCTCGCGCCGCTCGTCCTTCTTGCGCTGCTTGTCGCGCCGCGCGGCTTCCTTCTGTCGCTTCGTCGAACCCGGGTTGAAGACCATGGAAACTCCTGGAGGCAGGGGCCTCTTGCTTCGGGAAATGCGAAGGCCCGGCCGCCGGCCGGGCCTTCACCGAACGTCTGGCCTGATGCGCTACGCCGGCCTGACGCTGGCGGCCTGAAGACCCTTCGGCCCCTTCTTTACCTCGAACTCCACCCGCTGCCCCTCCTTCAGGGAGCGGAAGCCTTCCGTCTGGATGGCCGTGTGGTGGCAGAAGACATCCTCACCACCGCCGTCCTGCGTGATGAAGCCAAAACCCTTCGCATCGTTGAACCACTTCACGACTCCACTGGCCATCCAGCACTTCCTTCGTCGTTCGCGCGGGAACCGTTCCCGGTGGGCTCGGGCCACCCCTGTGGCGCGGGCCGCCAAATAGTCTAGCGCGCCCGAAACGGTTTGTCGAGGGACCGCTCAGGCTGCCTGGTCGAAGCGGTCGAAGCGCATGGTGAAGACCGCCCGTCCCTGGGTGAGGGAGCGGAGCTCGGTGGCGTAGCCGAACATCCTCCGAAGGGGGGCCTCTCCCTCGATGACCTTGGTCGCCGCGCCCCGGTCGGCAACGTCGAGAATCGAGCCCTGGCGCCGGTCGAGGCTGCCGATCACCTCGCCCAGGTACTCGGAGGGGAGGACGACCTCGGTCCGCATGATGGGCTGCAGGATGATGGGCCCCGCCCGGGTGGCGGCATCGCGCACCGCGTCGGCCACCGCGATCTTGTACGCGAACGGGCGGGAGGCCCCCTCCCGCCAGGCCGCTCCGGTCAGGGTGACCTCGACGTCCTGGAGCGGGTGCCCCTCGAGGACGCCGGTCTCGGCGGCCTCGCGGGCCCCGGCCGTCGCCATCTCCAGCGTCTCGCCCCGGAGGAAGGGCAGGGCCTTCGCGCCGGTGGAGAGGGCGAACCGGAACCCGGCGCCGCGCGGCAGGGGGGCCACGGTGACGCTCGCCTGGCCGAAGATCTCCTCCTCGTCGAGGGACCGCTCGAACCGCCCCTCGCCGTCGGCGGTGGTGGTGATGGTCTCCCGCAGCAGGACCTGGGGCTCGCCCGTGCGCACCTCGAGGTGGAACTCCCGCTTGAGCCGCTCGGCCACGATCTCGAGGTGCAGCTCCCCCATCCCGGAGATGAGCAGCTGGCCGGTGTCGGCGTTCTCACCGAAGCGGAAGCTCGGGTCCTCGTCGGCGATGCGGGCCAGCGCCTCGAGCAGGAGCTCCCGGTCGGAGAGGCTCCGGGCCTCGACCGCGGCGGAGATGACGGGCTCGTAGGCCGAGATGCGCTCGAGCGAGAGCCCGTGCCCCGGGGAGGTGAGGGTGTCACCGGTTCGCGTGTCCTTGAGCCCCATGACCGCGAAGATCTGGCCGGCGCCGAGCGCCGGGACCCTGCGCTTCTGGGCGGCGTGCATGAGCAGGAGCCGGGAGACCCGCTCCTTCCGGCGCTGGCTCGCGTTCCAGACCTCGTCCCCCTCGGCGATCCGCCCCGAGTAGACCCGGAGGAAGACGAAGCGGCGCAACTCGTCGAGGAGCGACACCTTGAATGCGAGCGCAACGAGCGGACCGTCGTCGGAGGGATGCGGCGCCACGACGTCGACCCCGGAGGCGTCGACCCCGTGCGGGGGCGGGACGTCGAGGGGGGAGGGGAGCCAGTCGCAGACCGCGTCGAGGACCTGGGGCACCCCCTTGTTGCGCAGCGCCGACCCGCACAGCAGGGGCACGAACCCCCCGGACAGGGTGGCCCTGCGCACAGCCGCAACCATCGCCTCGGCGTCGAGGTCGGCGTCCTCGAGCAGTGCCGTAGCCGCCACGTCGTCGACGTCGGCAAGCGTCTCGAGCAACCCGCGGCGGGACGCCTCCCCCTCGGCGGAGATCCCGGGCGTCACCACGAAGGCGCGCGGATCGTCGTCGTCGGCGAAGGCGATGGTCCGGCGCCGGACCAGGTCCTCGAGCCCGGTGAATCCGGTCCCCGCGCCGAGCGGGCGCTGCACCGCGGCGCTCCGGTGATCGGGGAAGTGGTGGCGCATCGAGCGAAGCGTCTCCTCGAAGTCGGCGCCGACCCGGTCCATCTTGTTGGCCAGCGCGATGCGGGGGACATGGTAGCGGTCGGCCTGGCGCCAGACCGTCTCGCTCTGCGGCTCCACCCCGTTCACCGCGTCGAAGACCACCACGGCTCCGTCGAGGACCCGGAGGCTCCGCTCCACCTCGACGGTGAAGTCCACGTGTCCTGGGGTGTCGATGAGGTGGATCTCGTGGCCGCTCCACTCGAAGGTGCTCACGGCCGAGGTGATGGTGATCCCGCGCTCCCGCTCGAGTTCCATCCAGTCCATCACGGCGGCGCCGTCGTGGACCTCGCCCATCTTGTGGGTGCGGCCGGCCGCGAAGAGGAAGCGCTCGGAGAGGGTCGTCTTGCCCGCGTCGATGTGGGCCATGATCCCGATGTTCCGGATCGACCGGATCCTGCGCACCGCACCCGTCTCCCGCGCTCCGTCGCCCGACATGGGACGGAAGTATACCCATCTAGGGCCAGCGCAGGTCCCCGCCGCTACACTAGATGTCCGCACTCCTTCCCGAGGTGACCCGCATGGCCGCGTCCCCCAGCTCCTCCCCGTATCCCTGGCGGTTCCACCGCGTGGGTGGCCTCGACCAGGTCATGCTCGACCGGGCGGAGGACCTGCGAAACCTCGAGCGGCTCGACCAGAAGCTCTGGGTGGCGCTCTCCTGCCCGGTGAAGGGGCTCGAGATCGACGCGGCCACGCTGGCGCTCCTCGACGCCGACAAGGACGGGCGGGTCCGCGCCCCCGAGGTGATCGCGGCCATCAAGTTCACCGATGCGCGCCTCAAGGACCTGGGCGACGTGGTGGCCGGCAAGGAGACCCTGCCGCTCTCCGACATCCGGGAGGACACGCCGGAGGGCAAGGCGCTCGCCGCCGCCGCCCGGCAGATCCTGGCCGCCGCGGGAAAGGATGGGGCGAGCGAGATCACCCTCGACGACGTCGCCGACCTGTCCCACGTCTTCGAGAAGACCCTCTTCAACGGCGACGGCGTGGTCGTCCCGAACTCGGCGCCGGAGGGCGCCACCCGGCAGGTGATCGTCGACGCCATGGCCTGTGCGGGAGAGGTGACCGACCGGAGCGGCCAGCCGGGGATCGACCGGGCGAGGCTCGACGCCTTCCACGCCGGGCTGGGCGAGTTCGACGCCTGGTGGAAGGCCGGGCGCGGCAAGGACATCCAGGTCCTCGGCGACGCGACGCCGGCCGCCGCCGACGCCCTCCGGGCCGTCCGGGCCAAGGTGGACGACTACTTCACCCGCGTGGGGCTGGCCGCCATCGACGACCGCATGCCGCCCCTGCTCGCCCGCCCCGAGGTGGAGATCGCGGCCATGGCCGGCAAGGACCTCTCGCCCACGAGCGCCGAGGTCTCCTCCCTGCCCTTCGCCCGGATCGCGGCGGGGCGTCCGCTCCCGCTCTCCGAGGGGGTGAACCCGGCCTGGGCCGGCGCCGCGGCCGCGCTGCAGCGGGATGCGGTGACGCCGCTCCTCGGGGCAGGACGGAACTCCCTCACCGCCGCCGAGTGGGAATCGCTGAAGGCGTCCCTCGCCCCGTACGAGAAGTGGCTCGCCGAGCGGAAGGGGGGGGCGGTCGAGAAGCTCGGCGCGCCCCGGGTGGCGGAGATTCTCGCCGGCACGGGAAAGGCCGACGTCGAGGCCCTCATCGTCCGGGACGAGGCGGGCAAGCCGGAGGCCGACGAGGTCTTCGAGGTCGTCCGCATGGTCCGGTACCGGCGCGACCTCTTCCGGCTGCTCCGGAACTTCGTCAACTTCGCCGACTTCTACGACCCGCGCCGGCCGGCCGTCTTCCAGGCTGGGAGCCTCTTCATCGACGGTCGGGCCTGCCACCTCTGCATCCGGGTGGACGACCCCGCCACCCATGCCGTCGTGGCCGTGCCGAGCCGCATGTTCATCGCCTACTGCGAGTGCCGGCGCCCCGGCGGCGAGACCATGAAGATCGCTGCCTGCGTCACCCAGGGTGACTCGGACTTCCTGTCGGTGGGACGGAACGCGATCTTCTACGATCGCAAGGGGCGGGACTGGGATGCCACGGTGACGAAGATCGTGGAGAACCCCATCAGCCTCCGCCAGGCCTTCTGGTCGCCCTACAAGCGGGCCATCCGGGCCTTGAGCGAGCAGGCGGCCAAGTTCGCCGCCGCCAAGGACAAGGAGGCCGAGACCCGGCTCGTCCAGACGGCCGAGAAGACCACCGGCGCCGCGATGGCCGGGAAGCAGGTCAAGCCCGAACCGGTCGACGTGGGCAAGATGGTCGGCATCGTCGCCGCCCTCGGCGTCGGCGTGGGCGCCGTCGGAACCATATTCGGCGCGGCGGTCTCGGGGTTCGTGGGGCTCCAGCCCTGGTGGGCCAAGCTCCTCGCGCTCGGCGGGATGGTGCTCGTCATCTCGGGTCCGGCGGTGCTCATCGCCTGGCTGAAGCTCCGGCAGCGGACGCTCGGGCCGGTGCTCGACGGCAACGGCTGGGCGGTCAACGGGCGCGTGGTCGTCAACATGCCGCTCGGGACGGTGCTCACCGACCGGGCCGTCCTGCCCGTGGGCTCGAGCCGTTCTCTCCAGGATCCCTACGCCGACGCCGCGGCCCGGCGCCGT
Source organism: uncultured Anaeromyxobacter sp. (assembly GCA_903904005.1). Classification (GTDB taxonomy): domain Bacteria; phylum Myxococcota; class Myxococcia; order Myxococcales; family Anaeromyxobacteraceae; genus CAIOAK01. The sequence goes on along the minus strand of CAIVAR010000011.1, from coordinate 78,376 downwards.
CGCATCCTGGCCTGGGTGGTGTTCGTGCTCGTCGTGGTTGCGCTCGCGGTGGCCAAGTACGAGCACCTGATCCCGAGGCCCTACATCAAGAAGTGACCGGGATACGCCCTACTCGGGCACGACCCGCTCGGTGATCTTCGCCCCGGTCGTCGGGTCGACCCCCTCGAGGTCGGCCCAGGCCACGCTGGGGATGAGCCCGCCTCCCTCCTCCGCCTGCACGAAGATGCGGCGGAGCAGGGCCGGGCGGCCGGAGATGGTCACCGTGGCGGCCGGGCAGCCGTCGCGCAGGGTGAGCCGGACCGGGCGGTCCTTCTTCGCCTTCAGGGTGACGACGAAACCGCCGCCGGATGGCGCAGGGTCCACGCTGAACCCGTAGGCGAGCAGCTTCTCGATGAAGTTGAGCCCCTCGCGGTGGCCGTCCTCGGCGAGCATGTGCCACTCCGCCGCCATCGGGTCGTCGGCGTCGAGCGCCCCGTCCGGAGCTCGACGGGCGAGGTAGACCACCTCGTTCGCATTGGTGCTCCGACCGATGCGGAAGAGCTCCGGCGCACAGGGCGGGATGGGACCCGCCGAGAGGACGAGCGCGAGGGAGAGGGTTCCGAGCATCGGGTGGGTGCTACCGGAACGGGGAGCCCGCCGCAACGGCCTCGTGGCGCCGGACGCAGCGCCGTCCCCGGCCGACCGCATCGGCGGGAGTCTCGGCATTTCCGGGAATCCCGCAAGTGGGTCCGGATGGGTGAAATCGGGCACACCGGGTCTGCCGGGCCCCGTCCCTCCGGGTGCGGGCGGGGAGGGCTCGCGCAGGGACGGCCCGGCGCAGCCTGCGGAAGCATTCGTAACACTTGGCGTTTCTGGGTGAGGCCTCCTCGGCGATCCGGGCGTACCCGTCCGCGCCATGGCACGGACGGTGCTTTGCAGGTCGTCGATGCCCTCCTTTCCCACGCTCGTGCTGCTCAGCCTGCTCGGGGTGGCCCTCGCGGGACTCTTCCTGGTCTGGACCCACGTCCGGTCCCGGAAGGTGCTCCTGGCGGCACCGCTACCCCCACCCGGGTCAGCGGAAGACGGCTCGGCGGTCTTCCAGCTCCTGGCCGACTGCTCGTCCGACCTCGTCTTCCTCGTCGACGCGGGCGGGCGCATCGCCTACGCGAGCCCGTCCGCCGAGCGGATGTTCGCCACCCCGCTCGCCACCATCCGAGGGCAGCCCTTCACGATCCGGACCGTCAAGGAGGACCGCACCATCGCCGAGGAGATGCTCGCCGTCGCCCGCAGGGACGGCTCGGCCCGGGGAACGCTCCGCGTCCTCCTCCCGGACGGGGCGACCCGTGCCTACGACACGCTCGTCGACGCCTCGACCGGCCGGGACCCCGGAGTCGTCGTCGTGTCCGGGCGCGACGTCACCGAGCAGCGTCGTCTCGCAGCGCAGCTTCGACAGGCCCAGAAGATGGAGGCTGTCGGCCGTCTGGCCTCGGGCGTCGCCCACGATTTCAACAACATGATCGCGGTCATCCGGTCCGGGACGACCCTCGCGAGGGAGAGCCTGCCCGCCGGCCACCCGGCCCACGCCGACCTGGCCGACGTCGCCAGCGCTGCCGACCGCGGTGCCGCGCTCACGCGACAGCTCCTCTCCTTCGCACGACTCGAGAGCGCCGGTGTCCGCCGCACCGACGTCTCCCGGGTTCTCGCCGAGCTGACCGGGTTCGTCCCGCGCCTCATGGGGCGGGGGATCCAGGTCCGCTTCGTCGAGGGTCCAGGGCTCGGCGAGGTGCCGCTCTCCGCCACCGGGCTGGAGCAGGTGATCCTGAACCTGATCCTCAACGCGCGGGACGCCATGTCCGCGGGCGGCTGGATCACGGTGGATGCCCGGCGGATCGACCTGCGGAGCCGCGAGGGTTCGGGGCTCTCCCCCGGTCCCCACGTGGAGATCGCGGTCCGGGACCAGGGAACGGGCATGACCGAGGAGGTCCGGCGGCAGATCTTCCAGCCGTTCTTCACGACCAAGCCATCGGGGATGGGCTCGGGGCTCGGGCTCGCCACGTCGCGGGAGATCGTGGAGGGGGGCGGCGGCGCGATCGAGGTCGAGACCGAGGAGGGCAGGGGCACCGTGATGCGGGTCCTGCTGCCCCGGCTCACCCTGGCGGCGGCGCAGCCCATGGTTCCAGTTCCGGAGAACGGCGTGGGGCGCCGGTCCCGGGTGCTGATCGTCGACCACGACCCGGCGCTGGTGGCGCTCCTCTCCCGCATGCTGGCGGCGCGCGGACACGAGGTCATCGCCGCGGCCTCGCCGCTCGAGGCCCGGCAGCAGGCGGCCTCGTTCCCCGGGGCCGTCGACGTGATCCTGACCGGGCTCGACCTCGGCAACGACCACGGGGTGACGGTCCTCGGTGAGGTGCGGCGCACGAGCCCCAGGGCCCGCGCGATCCTCCTGTCCGGGGAGGTGCACGACCCGTCCGACTTCGAGCACCTCCTCGAGGCCGGGGTCGAGCTGGTCCGTCGTCCCGTCCTGCCGGAGGCGCTCGTCGAGGCGGTGGAGCGGGCGGCCTCGCGCGCGCCCATCGTGCGCGAACCGGCGGTGGCGTAGCGCGGCTGGACGGCTAGGCCACGGGCTCCTGCTGGGTCAGGCAGTGGAGTGTGCCGAGTCCCCAGACCAGGTCGAGGGCGTGGATGCCCACGACCGGTCGGTCACGGAACAGCTCCCCCAGGATTCCCAGGGCCGCGCGGTCGGCCGGGTCGTTGAAGGTCGGGACCAGCACACCGGCGTTCGCCACGTAGAAGTTGGCGTAGCTCGCCGGCAGGCGGCAGCCGCCGAAGACGACCGGTCGCGGCATCGGCAGGTCGACGACCTCCGGGCGGGATCCGTCGGCGAGGCGCGCCGAGGCCAGCCGCTCGCGGTTCTCGGCCAGGGCGCGGTGGTTGGGATCGGACGGGTCGTCCTCGCGTGCCAGGACGATGGTGCGGGACGAGACGAAGCGGGCCAGGTCGTCGACGTGGCCGTGGGTGTCGTCCCCGGCGATGCCCTTCCCGAGCCAGATGGTGCAGGGAGCACCGAGGGCGGTCCGGAACACCTCCTCGTAGTCCGTGCGATCGAATCCGGGGTTTCGAACCTGGATGGCCGGATCGAGCAGGCACTCCTCCGTGGCGAGGATCGCGCCTGCCCCGTTCACGTCGATGGCTCCGCCCTCGAGCACGACGTCGCACCCCCCGTGCCGCACCGGGACGATGCGAAGCCCGAGGCCCTTCGCGGCTCGCGCCGGGACGCGGGCGTCGCGGCGCCAGTTCGGGTACCTGGACCAGGCGTCGAAGCGGAACCCCGCCACGGCCCGCCCGTCGCGCCGGCCGAGGGTACGCACGAAGAGCGGCCCCGAGTCCCGCATCCATCCCCGGTCGGTGGGGATGCGGCGGAAGTCGACCCGGGCGAGGTCGACCCCGTGACGCTCGAGCCGGCGGCGGGCGCTCGCCTGGTGGGCGGCGTCCTGCACGACGAGCCGGACCGTCTCGCCCCCGACGATCTTCTTCACGATGTCGGCGAAGGCCCAGGGGACGGGTCCGAACCGGCCCGGCCAGTCCGCCGCGGCGTGGGGCCACGCGAGCCAGGTGGCCTCGTGTCGTTCCCACTCGGCGGGCATCGCCTGTCGGTGGGTGGCGGGGATTCGGGGATCGGCCACGGTGCCCTCAGTCGATGAAGCGACGGTCGATGCCGCCGTAGGCGTCGACACGCCGGTCCCGGAGGAAGGGCCAGTGACGGCGGACCTCCTCGATGCGGGCGAGGTCGACCTCGCCGAGGAGCGTCTCCTCCCGGTCCACGGAGGCCTCCGCGATCACCTGACCGAAGGGGTCGCACAGGAAGCTCGACCCCCAGAACTCCAGGCCCGCCTGGCCGTCCGGACCGGGTTCGAAGCCGACCCGGTTCACCGACCCGACGTAGACGCCGCTGGCGATGGCGTGGGAGCGCTGGATGGTGCGCCAGGCGTCGCGCTGCCCCGCGCCGAACTCCGCCTTCTCCGCGGGGTGCCAGCCGATGGCGGTCGGGTAGAAGAGGATGGACGCGCCCTGGAGCGCGGTGAGGCGCGCGCCCTCGGGGAACCACTGGTCCCAGCAGATGAGGGTGCCCACCCGTCCGGGCGTGAGGTCGAAGGCACGGAATCCCAGGTCACCCGGCGTGAAGTAGAACTTCTCGTAGAAGGCGGGGTCGTCGGGGATGTGCATCTTCCGGTAGGTGCCCCGGATCGATCCGTCGACGTCCACGAGGAGCGCGCTGTTGTGGTAGACGCCCGGCGCCCGCCGCTCGAAGATGGGGACGACCACCGCGACCCCTGCCCGGCGCGCCACCTCCTGGAACCGGAGGCTGCTCGGTCCCGGGACCTCCTCGGCCAGGTCGAAAAAGGCGTGATCCTCCCGCTGGCAGAAGTAGGGGGACCGGTAGAGTTCCGGCAGGCAGACCACCTCGGCGCCGAGACGTGCCGCCTCCTCGACCCGGGCGACGGCCCGGTCCTCGTTCTCCTGCGGGTCGGCGGACATCGCCATCTGGACGAGGCCGACCTGGAACGTACCCTTCGACATGGGGGCAGAGGATACGCGGACCGGCCCCGGGACGCACCCAGGAAGGGCGGGGTCAGGCGCGCCCGACCGGGGTGTCGTCGTCGGGCTCGCCGTCCCGCCGACGACGCCGGGTGCGGATGATCGCCGAGGGGAGCAGCGCCTCCAGGCTCCCCACCGCCAGCGTGACCTCGCGCATGAAGAAGCCGAGCGCGATGGTGAGGGCCGCCATGGCCGCCACGAAGAGACCGGCCACGATCAGGGACAGGTTGACCCCCAGGAGGAACCCCAGGAAGGCCACCCCGATGACGAGCGACACGGCCAGGGCCGCCCCGGTCGCGAAGGTCAGGGACCAGCGGACGATCTCGCCCCGCCGCTGGAGCACCTCGAGCTCGGAGGAGACCGCCTCGTCGGGCTCCCGGCGTGTTTCGAGAACTCGCGTCCGGTCCACGATGCGCGCCAGCCGGGCCGTGAAGACGTTGAGCAGCGAGGCCACGCCGGTGAGGAGGAAGGCGGGCGCCAGCGCCAGCTGGATGACCCGGGTGATGTCCTGGACGTGGGATTCCGGCACGGGGACCTCCTCAGCGCTCGAAGACCAGCGGGAGGGTGACACGGGAAGGGGACCGGCGGCGGGGGAAGCGCCAGGCCGCCACGTGCGAACGGGCCGCGGCCACGAGTCGGCGCCGCTCCCGCTCCGCGCCCGACGGCGCCCGGGTGGTGTCGGAGAGGACCCGGGCATCGCGCACCTCTCCGCCAGGGGTGACGCGGAAGCCGAGGGAGAGGAGCCCCGCCACCGGCAGGGAGGCGGCGAGCGGCAGGAGGACGTCGGACAGGGCGTCGATGCGGGGGGCGAGCTCCACGGGATCGAGCGCCCCCTCCACGAAGGGGCGTGGCGAGACGAACCAGCCGTGGACGACCACGCGCCCCTCCCGGGGGTCGAGCGTTCCCCTCACCGTGCGCACGGCGTGGGGAAGGCGGGGGTCGAAGGCGGTGAGCCGGTCGAAGCGCGGCGCGACCACGCGGAGCAGTTCCGGCCGCTCGGCCTTGCGGGTGGAGCGGAAGCCCTCCCACCAGTCGAGCACCTCGTCGCGCAGGATCTCGGTCTCCCCGCCCCGGAACCGGCGCCCGGTCCAGCGGGTGAGGGAGTAGACGAAGGCCCAGGGGCCGTGGGGGAGGTCGCCGTGCAGTTCCTGTCCGCAGCCGTCGACGTAGATCGACAGCCAGGGCGGGGAGACGTCGTGGCAGCCCAGGGTGCGCCGTCCCCACCAGACCAGCCGGGAGTGGAAGCGGGCGTACAGGTCCGCCGGGAAGTAGGTCCAGGCCGGGGTCCGCAGCACCGTGTACTGCCCGGGGACGTGCCAGAAGTCCCAGACGAACCGGTTGGCCGAGGCGACGCGGGGCTCGGCCAGCCGGGCGTCGAGGTGGGCCCGCAGGGCGCGCCCCTCGGGGGCGAAGCGGTCGACGATGGCGAGCGAGCGGACCAGTCCAGGGAGCCTAGCACGGCGGTTGACTTCCACCCGTTCCCCGATGTTCCCTCTCCCGACCATGCGAAGCGACGTCATCAAGAAGGGGTACGAGCGCGCTCCCCACCGCAGCCTGCTGCGCGCCACCGGACTCGTCGACGCGGACTTCGACAAGCCGTTCATCGGGGTCTGCAACAGCCAGGTGGACATCATCCCCGGCCACATCCACCTGGCCGGCTACGGCCAGATCGTGAAGGACGAGATCCGCAAGGCGGGCGGCGTCCCCTTCGAGTTCCACACCATCGGCGTGGACGACGGCATCGCCATGGGGCACGAGGGCATGCTCTACAGCCTGCCGTCCCGCGAGCTCATCGCCGACTCGGTCGAGACGATGATGAACGCCCACGCGCTCGACGCGATGGTCTGCATCCCCAACTGCGACAAGATCGTGCCCGGCATGCTCATGGGCGCGCTCCGCGTCGACGTGCCCACGGTCTTCGTGTCGGGCGGTCCCATGAAGGCGGGCAAGCTCGCCGACGGCACCGAGATCGACCTCGCCACCGCCTTCGAGGCCGTGGGCAAGAGGGCCCAGGGCAAGATCACCGACGAGGAGCTCTACGCCATCGAGTGCGCGGCCTGTCCGGGCGCCGGCTCCTGCTCGGGCATGTTCACCGCCAATTCCATGAACGTGCTCTGCGAGGCCATGGGCATCGCGCTTCCCGGGAACGGGACGGCCGTCGCGCTCTCTCCGGAGCGGGAGGAGCTCCTCCGGAAGGCGGCGCGGCGCGCGGTGGAGATCGCGGGCGACGAGCGGTTCCGCATCCGCCGGATCGTGAACGAGGACGCCATCTGGAACGCGCTGGTGGTGGACATGGCCATGGGCGGCAGCTCCAACACCGTCCTCCACATGCTCGCCATCGCCGCAGAGGCGGGCGTCGAGATGGACCTCTCCACCATCGACCGCATCGGCCGGCAGGTGGCCCACGTGGCCAAGATCGCGCCGTCGCTCTCCACGGTCCACATCGAGGACGTGGGCAACGCCGGAGGCGTCTCGGCGGTCCTCTTCGAGATCGCGCGGCGGGGCGACGTCGTCCGGCGGCGCGCGCTCACCGTGACCGGCGAGACCATCGGCGACCGGATCCGGGAGGCCGAGACCACCAACCGGGAGGTGATCCGCCACCTCGACGACCCGTACTCGGCGGTGGGGGGAATTGCCATCCTGCGCGGGAACCTGGCCGAGGAGGGGGCGGTGGTGAAGACCGCCGGCATCGAGAAGCACCTCCGTCGAATGATCGGGAAGGCCATCTGCTTCGATTCGCAGGACGAGGCCATCGCCGGCATCCTGGGCGGAAAGGTCCAGGCCGGGCACATGGTGATCATCCGTTACGAGGGGCCGAAGGGTGGCCCCGGCATGCAGGAGATGCTCACCCCCACGAGCCTCATCATGGGAATGGGGCTCGGCGACAAGGTGGGGCTCGTCACCGACGGCCGGTTCTCCGGTGCCACGCGCGGGGTGTGCGTGGGGCACGTGTCGCCCGAGGCGGCCGAGGGCGGCAACATCGCGCTCCTCCGCGACGGGGACGAGGTGACGGTGGACGTCGACCACCGGAGGCTCGAGGTCGGCGTGTCGCCCGAGGAACTCGACCGGCGGCGGGCCTCCTTCCGCCCGCGCAAGAAGGAAGTGAAGTCGAAGTGGCTGCGACGCTATGCCGCCATGGTCGAGAACGCTTCCCACGGGGCGGTGCTGCGCAGCGAGTTCTGATCCGTCCCGCTACGCCGTGACCCACTCCCGCAGCACCCGGTCGATCTCCTCGGCGGAGAGCTGGCCGCGGTCGGCCATGTCCTTGATCCGGGCGGTGATGTCCTTGAGCTCCCCCTCGCCGAACTTGAGCCCCATCTCCCGGGCCCGGTAGGCGACGGCGTGCTTGCCGGTGAGCCGGCTCCCCACGATGAGCTGTCGGGCCATGCCCACCGCCTCGGGCGGGATGATCTCGTAGCTGCCGGTGTTGGCCAGCATGGCCTTGAGGTGCATCCCCGCCTTGTGGGAGTAGGCGGTGGCGCCGGTGAGGGGATTGTTGAACGGGATCTCCACCCCGGTCACCCGGGCCACCAGCCGCTCCAGCTCCTTCAGCTGGCCGAGCCGGTAGCGGGCCGAGACGCCCTGCGGGTCGAGGCTGTACATCCGGGCCACGAAGCCGCCCAGCGGGGTGATGCCCACCCGCTCGCCGATCCCCAGGACCGATACGTCGACGTGGGTGGCCCCGGCGGCCACCGCCTCCCAGGCGTTGGCGATGGCGCAGCCCGTGTCGTCGTGCCCGTGGAAGCCGATGTCGCACTTCACGGTGCGTCGGATCTCGCGGAACAGGGCGAACACCTGGCGGGGCGTGGCGATGCCGACGGTGTCGGCGGCCCCGACCCGATGGACGCCCATCCGCTCGGCCGCCCGGTAGACCTCCATGAGGTCGGCCTCCTCGCTGCGGAAGGCGTCCTCGGCGGAGAAGCGGGTCTCGAGCCCGGCCGAGAGGGCCAGCTCGACGGGCGCCCCCATGGCGTCGATGATCTGCTGGATGCTCCTCCCGTGCGAGGCCTCCCGGAGGATGCGGCTCGTCGCGAAGAGCAGCCCGATTCCCTGCACGCCCGAGTCGATGGCGGCACGGACGTCGTCGACCACGCAGCGGGCATGGGTGATGACCCTGGCCGTGAGCCCGAGCTTCACGATCCGCTCGGCGTCCCGCTGGGACTGCGGCGACGCCGCGGGGGAGGTGAGCTCGATGTACTCGACGCCGAAGGCGTCGAGCGACTGGGCGATGGCGACCTTGTCCTCGGTCCGGAAGTTCCCGCGCGCGAACTGCTCCCCCTCGCGCAGGGTCGAGTCGATGATCCGCCAGGGTTTCGTGGCCGTCGCGCCCATGGGGGTCAGCCCGGCGCCGCCGGGGTCGTGGTCAGGTCGAGCACCAGGCCGCCCGAGGCCGGATCGACCCGGAAGCCGAAGCGGGCCAGCACCTCCGGCTGGAACCAGCCGGTCTCGAGCTGGCGCACGCCGCGCGCTCGCTGCCGGCGCGAGAGTTCCCGGATGATGCCGTCGGCGACCCCCGTTCCGCGCAGCTTCCGGCTCACCACGATCTTCTCCATGTGGGTCCGCTCGGGGGCGACCTGCCGGTAGAAGACGCCGCCGATCACGGTGTCGTGGTCGTCCACGGCGATGAGGTGGCGGTGCTCGGGCTCGAAGGTGACGTCGAGGCTCGACTCCCGGAAGAGCTGGAGCAGGCGGGCCACCTCGCGCGGGGACCGGGCGGCCCGGACGGAGTAGCGTTCCCCCTTCTCGTCGGTGAGCCCCACCACCACCTCGGCGGTGAGGTGGTCGCCCCGCTCCAGCGAGATGAGCGAGGTGGTGTCGCCGGGGCGGAGGTGGCGGAAGGTCATGCGGGCGAGGAAGTAGTCCTCGCGGGCATCCGGGCGGACGGCCTCGCGCAGGTTGGCGAGGTGCTCCCGGAGGTCGAGCGCCAGGTAGGGGAGCGAGCGGGCCCGCGCCATGAGCCGGTCGAGAGCGGCGGCGAGCGGCTCCCGCGCGTCGGCGAAGACCGTGCGCCGGAAGAAGCGGACCCGGGTGTCGGGCCAGTCGCGCTCCACCTCGCCGAGCTGGTAGGTGGTCCAGAGCTCGCCGAGCATCGTGCCCTGCGCCTCCAGCGTGGCGTTGGGGTTCACCGCGCGCCAGCGGCGGAAGCGCTCGATCGCGAAGTGGACCGGTCGGGAGGTGAAGCCGATGGCGTCGACCTGGGAAAGGAAGGCCAGCGCGGCCTCGGCGCGGGGGCCCGGCGAGAGGGAGGAGAGGGCGGTGCGCCCCCGTTCGAGCCCCAGCGCCTCGATGACGGCCGAGAACCGGAGCGTGGGCCCGAGCCCGCCGCGGAGGTCGGGGTAGATGGCCTCGGTGGGCGTGACGAAGGCCGTCTCGAAGCGGTCGAGGACGTCGTCGAGCTGCAGGACCGAGCCGCGGTCCGAGATGGAGACGAGCCGCGCCCCGGTCTGGTAGTCGTGCGAGGGGACGATGAAGGCGGCCGGCGAGGGGTCGCGCAGCGCCACGCGCCGTCCGGTCCGGTCCCAGAATCCGACGTGGGCGGCGAGCGCGTTCCAGGCCACGAAGGGCCACTGGTTCATGAGCCGGCGCGTCTCGCCCTTCTGGGACAGGCGGGCGAGCTGCTGCTCGACGTTCTCCCCCGGGATGAACTCCTCGGTGTAGATGCCCCAGTCCGGGTGGTAGCTGCCGAAGGCCTCCACGAGCGGCGGCGGTGCGCCGGAGGAGAGGAGCCACAGCACCTCGTCCCGCAGCTCGGCCGGCGGCATGGTCTCGGCGTGGTTGAGCGCGAAGTCGAAGGTCTCCCGGGCGCGCGTTCGCAGCGAGACCCGGTAGACCGACTTTCCGAGGCGGCGGCCCAGCAGGGTCACCGTGGCTCCCTCGGGGGGGATGTCCGCGAGCGAGGTGATGGCCCCCCGGCCCAGCACGAAGACCGAGCTGCGGACGAAGGTCGACTCGCTGAACGCGCGCAGGATGAGCTCCACGGTGCGGAGCGGGAGCACCCCCTCGAACCGCACCACGTCACGCCAGGTGTACTCCTCGCCGGTGGCGGGGTCGAAGGCGATTCGAAGGTTCGGGCCGAGCCAGTGCTGGAACCCGCGCCGGTTCCGGTCGTACTCCTCGGCGGCGCGGGCCGAGAGGAGCGCGTCCGGATGGAAGGTGAGGCGGGCCAGGGGGACGCGCACGCGGGCGTACCAGGGCGGGTGGGAGACCGAGTAGGCCACCGCGAGGCGCATCGCGCCCGACAGCAGGCGCCGGTCGGAGGCGTCCTGGTCCGGGTCGAGGGCGCGCGGGGACTGGAGCGCCGCGAGGAGCGCCTCCACCTGGGCCTCGGAGAGCCCCTTCTCGCCGAAGGTGACGAGGTCCTCCTCGCGCAGGGCCTGCGGCCCGAGCCGGTCGAGGAAGAGGCGCAGGGTGTCGACGGTGCGGGCCGGCTCCTCGGAGGGGAGCAGGCTGCGGAAGGCGCGGCGGCGGACCTCCTCCTCCGGCGACTCGGCGCAGCGGCGGAGCAGGCCGCGGGCCAGCGGCACGAGCTCCCGGCGTCCCGATGCGAGCACCCGCTCGAGGTGGGAGAGGGCGCGACGGGCCTCGGGCCGCTCGGCCCGGAGCAGCTCGCCGGCGGCGTGGACCGACTCGACGGTGGGCTCGTCCCGGCCCACGCCCTCGATGAGGGACGGGATCCGCTCCGGATCGGGGGACTCCCAGATCCGGGCGTCGAGGCGGGCCTCGCCGGTCCCCTTGGGGCGCCGGACGGCGAGCGTGCGGAAGGCCTCCTCGCCCAGGAAGCGGCGGAGCCCCTCGTTTCCGAGCCACAAGGTGGGGTGGGCCAGGACCGCGCCCAGGTCGAGGACGCCGTCCTCCGACCGGTAGGCGAGATCGCCGACCCGCAGCGATCCCGGGGCGCGGGGATCGGCGGAGACGCGGAGGAACGTTCCCCCGGCCCGCAGCTCGCCGCCGCGGATCACCACGTCCTCGATGAGCACGCCGATCTCGCGCAGCACCCAGTTCGGGATGCGCAGCCCCATCCCGTCCACGGAGAGGGAGAGCGCGCGGTGCTGGTACATCCCGTCGATGAGCTCCTTCCAGTTCTTCTCGACCACGTCCCGCTTGTAGGTGAGCTTGTGGGTCAGCTCGCCGTGCTCGACGTCGAGGGCGCGGTCGATGATGCGGAAGGCCACCACCCGCTCGAAGGGGGCCAGGAAGCGGTTGGCGGAGGCCACGAGCGACGAGACGAGCTGCTGCATCTCGGCGGGGGTGCGCTTGCGGAGGTCCGGACGCCCCTCGAAGTTGGGCCAGACGAGCAGCGTGTTGTACTCCCGGTGATCGCCGACCAGGAAGGCCTGGGAGAGGTCGTCGAAGTCGCGGAAGAGGTTCTCCACCCGCTGGGGCGCGATGGTCTGCCCGGCGCGGTTCTTGTAGATCTCCTTCTTCCTGCCGGTGATGCGGAAGTGCCCCTCGGCGTCGATCGACACGAGGTCGCCGGTGTGGAACCAGCCCTCGGCGTCGTGGGCCTCCTGCTCCTCCCCCTCCGGGTGGAAGTAGCCGGGGCTGACGTATGGGCCGCGGATGAGCAACTCGCCGTCCTCGGCGCGCACGCAATCGATGCCCGGGAGCGGCCTGCCGATGGACCCGTCGACGTACGCGCCCGGCGGGGTCATGGTGATCCCGCCGGTGGCCTCGGTCATCCCGTAGCCCGAGCAGAGCTCCACGCCGGCCCGGTGGAAGGCGCGGAAGACGATCGGGTCGAGGTAGCCCGCGGCCGAGAGGCCATGGGCGAGGCGGCCGCCGGTGAGGGCGCGAAGCTGGCCGGCGGCGGCGTCCGGATCGTCGGGTGCGGCCTGGCGCTGGGCGGTCTCCTGGAGCTCCATCCACTTCTTGGGGACGGAGATGAAGACCGTGGGGTGGACGGTCTTGAAGTCCTCCACCAGGGAGGCGTGCCCGGTGGAGCGCGCGAACACGTAGGTGGCGCCCCACCAGAGCGACCCGCTCATCTCCAGGAAGCGGCCGAACGTGTGGTAGAGCGGCAGGTAGGCGAGGAAGACGTCGCCCTCGTTGAGGTGCGGGAGCGCGAACCCCCGGCAGAGCCGCTTCGAGACCAGGTTGAGGTGGTTGAAGGCGATGCCCTTGGGGCGGCCCGTGGTGCCCGACGTGTACATCACCGTGGCGAGGTCGCGGCTGCGAACCCGTCCTGCGCGCGCGGCACGCTCGGCGTCGTCGAAGGCGCCAGCGCCCTGGGCCACGGCCTGCTCGAGCGAGAGAAGGCCGTGCCGGTCCGCCGAGGCCCGCGACACCACCACGACCTCCTTCAGGTCCGGGAGGCCGGGGAGGGCGGGGAGCACCTTGTCGACCTGCTCCTCGTCGGAGACCACCAGGATGCGGGCCCGTGAGTGGCGGAGCATGTACGTCACCTGCTCCGGCGTCGCGTTGGCGGGCAGCGGGAAGTCGACGATGCCGTTCGAGAGGCAGGCCAGGTCGGTGAGGGCCGTCTCGAGCGAGTTCTCGGCCAGGATGGCGACGCGGAGGTCCACCTCCTCGGGGGCGAGCGCGAGCAGTCCGCGCGCGATGGACCGGGTCCGGCGCGCCAGGTCGGTCACGGTCAACTCCGAGCCCTCGGCGCCCTGCACGCGCATGGCCACCACCCGGGGGTCGGTCTCCTCGCGCGACCGGAGCACGTCGCCGAAGGTGAGATCGGCCCGGTCGATCACCGGGACGACGAGGCGGGTCCACGGCTCGATGTCGGCGGGCGCCAGGGCCTCGGTGAAGGCGCGGCGCCGCGCGGCGTCGACGAGGCCGAAGAGGGCGCGGCGGGCCGCCTCCCGACTCTCCGGGGAGGCGAGGCACGGGTCGAGCCGCTCCACGAGTCCGGCCACCGCGGCCAGGTCCGGCGGCTGGGCGGCCAGCAGGGCGGCGCGCGTCTCCTCCGCGAGGCTGCGGTCGGGGTCGGTCCCGGGCTTCCAGCGAGCGGCGAGGTGGGCGTAGGCGGGCGGTACGCGGTCCATGGCCCCGTTACTCTACGATCTACGGGGAAACTGCGCCTCCCCGTCCGCGAGGTCGACACGGAAAGGGAGGCGTGCTTCATTCGACCCGTGGGGGTACCCCGGCTCACCGAGCCCTTCGAGGCACACAGTTATGCGGTCGATGCCTTCGGCCTCCTCTCCCCGCCTGCCCTTTCGGGGTGGCTGCAGGAGGCGGCAGGCAGGCACGCCGAGCGGCTCGGGGTGGGCGTGCTCGATCTGCAGGCCCGGGGGCTCACCTGGGTACTGGCGCGCCAGGCGGTGGTGGTCGAGCGGCCGATCGCGATGGGGGAACGGGCCGAGGTTCACACCTGGCCCAGCGGTGCCGACCGGCTCTCCGCGCTCCGAGACTTCGAGGTCCGGGTGGGCGGCGATCTCCGGGCCCGTGCCGTCACCCAGTGGATCGTCGTCGACCTCGCGACCCGCAAGCCGGTCCGCCCCGGAACGGTCCTGCCGCTCGATCTGGTCGAGCCGATGGAGCACGTGCTGCCCCTGCCCGGCGGACGCCCCCCGGCGCCCGAGCCGTCCGGGCTGGAGCGTCACTTCACCACCCGGTACCGGGACATCGACCGGAACCTGCACGTGACCAACGCCACCTACGTCGAGTGGGCCGCCGAGGCCGTCCCGGAGGCGACCTGGCGCTCTCGCCGCCTCTCCGCCTTCGAGGCCTTCTTCATCGCCGAGTGCCTCCACGGAACCCGCGTCGTGTCGCGGTCGTCGCCGGCGGGGGAGGGCGTCTTCGTCCACTCGGTGCTCCGCGAGGAGGACGGGAAGGAGCTGGCCCGGCTCCGCACCGCCTGGGTGGATCGCTAGCGGGGCGCCGGGGCCGGCCGGCAGAGCCCCCGGATCAGGGAGGCCAGGTCCGGGCGGAGGCGCAGGAGATCCTCCTCGCGTGCCATCTCGAAGTCGGCGAAGTCGAACCCGGGTCCCACCGTGCAGTTCACCAGGGCGTGGCGCCGTCCCATCGAGCGGGCCGCCTGCCAGTGACCGGCCGGGACCACCACGTGGTGGATGGCCACGGCGGTCCCCGAACCCCCGACCCGGTGCATCTCGTGGGCGCCCGAGGGGGTGAGGACGTGGATCTCGACGGGATCCCCGCCGGCGTGATGCCAGACCTCGTCGGCGTGGACCCTGTGAAAGGCGGAGAATGCGCCGGACGGGAGCAGGTAGTCGATCACCGTCAGTGCGGACCGCTCCCCGCGCGGCGTGGCCACGCGCAGGGGGGATCGCCAGGTCTCCCGGTAGAAGCCACCCTCCGGGTGCGGGGCGAGCCTCAGCCGCCCGGCGAGGGCCCGCGTCTCGGGATGCAGTCCATCCATGGTCACCTCCGACCCCTCTTGCACCGGGGAGCGTCCTCCCGCATTCTCCACCATTCGATGGCGAGCAAGCGCAGTTCGAAACCGGGAAAGGGCAAGCTCCCGAAGGGGAAGCCAGCCAGGGCGCCCGTGGCCAAGGCGTCTGCGGCCAGGAAGCCCCCCCCCGCCAGGAAGGCTGTCCCGGTGGCCGGGTCGGCGACCCGACCCGCCGCCGCCCTCCCACCCCGCGCCAGGCCGGCACTTCCGCCCGTCGGCCCGCAGTCCCTCTCGCTCCCCGCCGCCCTCGCGCGGGAGGTGAAGGGCACCCTCGCCGAGTGGGTGGCCGGGGACAAGATGGCCCGCCTCTGGCGGGGCGACGCGACCCTGTGGACCGGGCGCGACGAGGACCGCTGGGTCGGCTGGCTTCGCCTCGTGGAGCAGCAACGGGCGCGCCGCGAGGAGTTCGGCCGGGTCTCGGAGGACGTGCGCCTGGCGGGATTCGGTCACGCCCTGGTCCTGGGGATGGGGGGCTCGAGCCTCTGCCCCGAGGTCTTCGCCCGCACCTTCGGACGCATCCCCGGCCACCCGGTGCTGCGCGTTCTCGACTCCACGGTCCCGGCGCAGATCCGCTCGCTGGAGCGGGAGATCGACCTGCGCCGGACGCTCTTCCTCGTGGCGTCGAAGTCGGGCAACACGGTGGAGCCGATGGCGCTCGCCGCCTTCTTCCTCGACCGGACCCGGAGCCTGCTCGGCGGCCAGGCGGCGAGCCGATTCATCGCCATCACCGATCCCGGGACCGAGCTCGAGCGGATGGCCACGCGCGAGGGGTTCCGGAAGATCTTCCACGGGGTTCCGAGCGTCGGGGGGCGCTTCTCCGCCCTCTCCCACTTCGGGATGGTGCCTGCCGCGGCCATGGGCGTGAGCGTCCCGCGCCTCCTCGACCGGGCGCTCGTGATGGCCGACGCCTGTGCCGCCGACCGGCCCGGCGACGCGAACCCCGGGCTCGTGCTCGGCGTGGTTCTCGCCGCAGCCGCCCGCGACGGCGTCGACAAGCTCACGCTCGTCCCGTCTCCGGGCATCGCCGCGCTCGCCGACTGGATCGAGCAGCTCGTCGCCGAGTCGCTCGGCAAGCAGGGGAAGGGGATCGTCCCGGTGGTCGGGGAGCCGCCCGGGACCCCGCGCGGCCAGGGGACCGACCGGCTGTTCGTGCACGTGCGGCTCGCCTCGGCCCCTTCCGAGGAGCAGGACCGGGCCATGGCGGCGTTGGCGCGCGCCGGGGCGCCGGTGGTCCGGATCGACATCGGCGACCCCGCCGACCTCGGTCAGGAGTTCTTCCGGTGGGAGATCGCCACCGCGGTCGCCGGCTCCATCCTCGGGGTGAACCCCTTCGACCAGCCCGACGTGGAGGCTGCCAAGGTCGCCGCGCGCCGGGTGACGGCCGCCGTCGAGGAGAGCGGCGCGCTGCCGCCCGAGGTTCCCGCCCTCGCCGGGGACGGGCTGCGCCTCTTCGCCGACCCCGAGAACGCCCGGGTCCTCGCCGAGGCGGCACGCGACCCCTCGCCCGCCGGGTGGATCCGGGCCCACCTCGCCCGCCTCGCTCCGGGGGACTACCTCGCCCTGAACGCCTACCTGGAGCCCTCCGCGCCGGTCGTGGCGGCGTTGCAAGGGCTGCGCGAATCGGTGCGCGCCTCCTCCCGGGTCGCGACGACGCTCGGCTTCGGCCCCCGGTACCTCCACTCCACGGGGCAGCTGCACAAGGGCGGCCCGCCGAGCGGCGTCTTCCTGCTCCTCACGGCCGACGAGGGCGAACCGCTCCCCATCCCCGGGCGCCGCCTCGGCTTCGGCGAACTCCTCCGGGCCCAGGCCCGGGGCGACCAGGAGGTCCTCGCCGCGCGTGGCCGGCGCGTGTTGCGGGTCCACCTGGGTGCCGACGTGACGGCCGGCCTCGCGGCGCTGCGCCGGGCCGCCGGCCGGTAGCGTCCCCCTCGGTCAGGGAGAGAGCTGCGAGAGGATCTTCGGGTCCTTCTCGTCGACCGCGAGCAGGGAGTGGCAGAGGCCGCAATCCTGCGAGATCGACTTCCCGGACTTGTCGGCGTGGTCGCCGTCGTGGCACCGGAAGCAGCCGGGGGCCTGGTCGTGACCCAGGAAGCTCGGGTAGGTGCCCCAGGTGATCTTCATGTTCGGCCAGACGTTCCACCCGTAGATGTCTCCGAGTGCCGAGGCGGCCGTCTTGACGCTGGGCTCCCGGGCCGGGAAGGCAGCCGGGTCGAGTTGCCGGTAGAAGTCGGTGAGCTGCTTCTCGATACCGGCGCGGGCGGCGTCTTGGCTGGGGTAGGCGACCAGGAGCGCCTTCAGCCCCTCCCGCTTGATCCAGGGGAGGGCGACGTCGATCCGGTGGGCCAGGATGGCCTGGTCGATCTCCGGGCCGGCCTCGCGGTAGCGGTGGGTGGGGCGGTTGTGGCAGTCGATGCAGTCCATGGTCCGCCAGGCCTCGGGCGCGGGGAGCGTGGCCGGGGTGTCCTTGGTGCGGTAGAGCACCGTCCGCCCATCGGCCCAGGTCGCCTCGACGGTGGAGATCGCGTTCCGGTTGGGGTCCGACAGGTACCGGATGTGGACGCCCTGGGCGACGTGGGCGTGGATGCCCTTGATGGGGCCGGTGGCCGACTGGCCGCCGCCCACGTGCAGGAGGGCCACCGTCTTCTTCTCGGTGTTGGCCTCGTCCTCGGCGTAGGCGGTGGTGATGCGGAGCCGATCGCCGGTGAACTTGGACGGCCAGTGACACTCCTCGCAGGTCTCCCGGGCCGGGCGCAGGTTGTGGATGGGGACCGGGATGGGGCGCTGGTAGAGGTCGAAGGTGACCGAGATGAGCTGCCAGGCGCCGGAGAGCTTCGACTTCACGAACCAGCTGGCCCCCTCGCCGATGTGGCACTGCACGCAGCCGACGCGGGCGTGGGGCGAGCGGCCGTAGGCGGTGACCTCGGGGTCCATCACCGAGTGGCAGGAGCCGCAGAAGGCCACCGAGTCCATGACCTGGAGTCCCTTGTAGCCCGCCACCCCGAGGACGAGGACGTTGAGAGCGGTGAGCACGGCGACGATCAGCACGCGCCGCCGGGTCAGGTCGTCGTTGAAGTCGATGATCGGGAGGTGCGGGATCTCCTCGCCCCGCTCCGCCGCGATCCGGGCCCGGCGCCGGGCCAGCCAGGCGCCGGCGGGGATGAGCAGGAGTCCGAGGATGAAGAAGGCGGGAAGCACCAGGAAGGCG
This sequence comes from uncultured Anaeromyxobacter sp., assembly GCA_903904005.1. Lineage (GTDB taxonomy): Bacteria > Myxococcota > Myxococcia > Myxococcales > Anaeromyxobacteraceae > CAIOAK01. The sequence continues at coordinate 60,236 of CAIVAR010000011.1, read as the reverse complement.
ACGATGCCGATGTAGGGGCTCCCCAGGTGCCCCTGCATGGCGGCGGCCGCCAGGCCGAGGATGAGGATGCCCGACACGGTGGTCAGTGCGGCGCCGAGGATGCCGATCGTGGTCCTGGGGAGTCCGGGCGTGTGCTTCACGTGACCTCCGGTGCGGGGAACAGCCGGTGCGAGTCTCGCACGGCTCGAATGGGAAGTGTCGGAACGGATGGGGCGCGGGGTAGCATGTGCGCCCACCCAGGTGGGGGATCGGAGGCGGACATGATCGCAGCGCTCGACGTCCTCGTGGTGGGTGCCGGCGTCTCCGGGATCTCGTGCGCGCGGACCCTCGCAGGGTCGGGGCGGCAGGTGCTCCTCCTCGATCGGGCACGGGGTGTCGGGGGGCGCTGCGCGACCCACCGCCTCCTTGGGATGCCCTTCGATCTCGGGGTCGCCTTCCTGCACGGCCAGGATCCGGACTTCCTGGCTGCGGTCCGCGCCACGTCATCCAGGCGGGTCGAGGGGTGGCCGCGAATCGTCGAGGGCACGGGTCGCCCCTGCCAGCCCGAGGCCTTCCGTCCCGGAGAGCAGCGGGTCGCCCTCGCCGACGGCGTGACCGCCTTCCCGAAGCATCTCTCGGAGGGGCTCCCCCTTCGCACCGCAGCCCGGGTGGAGCGGCTCGACCTCTCGGGCCCCGAGCCCGGGGTGGTCCTGGAGGGGGGTGAGGCGCTCCGTGCACGCCACGTCGTCCTCGCCCTCGCCGGGGAACAGGTGCTGCGGCTCCTCGACGGGGCCGGCGAGCTCGCGCGATCGGTGGCCTCGGTTCGGGCGCTCCTCGACACCGGGACGAGCGAGCCCTCGCTGTCGATCTGCGCCGCCTACCCCGCGGGAATCGCACCCCCGGCATGGGATGCCTGGTACCCGGAGGATTCCCGGGTGCTCCAGTACCTCGGCCACGAGTCGAGCAAGCGGATCGATCCCCCGTTCGTCGGGCTCGTCCTGCAGGCGCAGCCGGCCTGGTCCCGCGCCCATCTCGACGACCCGGAGTGGCCGGGGGCGCTCCTCTCCGAGGCCGCCCGGCTGGCTGGCGACTGGGCCGGCCGGCCGACGGCGACCCACTCCCACCGGTGGCGATTCGCCCGCACCGACCTGGCGTCGGAGCTGTCCGGTCCGATCCTGGTCCGGCTTCCGTCCGGGGGCTCGGTGGGGATCTGCGGGGATCGCTTCGCGCCGGGTGGCGGCGTCGAGGCCGCCTGGATATCGGGAAGGGAACTCGGGCGGCGCCTCGCCGCCCCGGAGGTGGCATGAACGTCGTCGAGAAGGATGCGCTCCGCGCGCTGGTGGCGCGAGACCGTGATCACGAGTGCGAGGGATTCGGGCCGGCCCGGGTCTGCGTCCGCGTGGTCGCCGTGGCCGAGTTGCCCACCCGGTTCGGCCCCTTCCGCCTCGTCGGATTCTGGAACAACCGCGACGGCAAGGAGCACGTGGCCATGGTGCACGGCGACGTGGTCGGCGCCGAGGACGTCGCCGTCCGGCTCCATTCGGAGTGCCTGACGGGCGACGTCATGGGCTCGCTTCGCTGCGACTGCAGGGACCAGCTCACCGAGGGGCTCCGGGCCATCCAGCGGGAGGGGCGGGGCGTCCTGCTCTACCTGCGCCAGGAGGGGCGGGGAATCGGGCTCCTCAACAAGATCCGGGCCTACGCGCTGCAGGAGCAGGGGCTCGACACCGTCGAGGCCAACCAGGCACTGGGCTTCCGCGACGACGAGCGGGACTACGCCGTCGCCGCCCACATGGTGCGCAGCCTGGGGGTGAAGTCGGTCCGGGTGGTGACCAACAACCCCGACAAGATCCGCCAGCTCACCCAGCACGGGGTGGTGGTCTCGGGCCGCATCCCCCACGTCATCCCGCCCAACGAGTTCAACCGCTTCTACCTGGAGACCAAGGCGCGCCGCTCCGGCCACATGATCGACCTGGCGGCGGAGCGAATCCCCGAGCAGAGCGACCCCGTGGTGGTCGAGGGGATGCCCCGGTAGCCCGGGGGAGCTTCCCGTGCACGTCCTCGTCGCCGGAGCGGGCTGGCTCGGATCGGCCCTGTGCCGTTCGCTGTCCGCCGCCGGCCACCGCGTCACCGCGGTGAGGCGCGACCCGATCGGCGCCGCGGCGCTGGATTCACCAGGAGTGAATGGCGTGGCGCTCGACCTCTGCGCCCCGGGGGCGGCCGGGCGCCTCCCCGCCGATCTCGACGCCATCGTCGCCTGCCAGTCGGCCTCCGGCGACGGGCCCGACGCCTACCGGCGCGCCTACGTCGACGCGACGCGCGCCCTCCTCGAGGCGGCCCGATCCCGGGGCCGGCCCGTGGCGTTCGTCTACACCGGATCCACCGGCGTTTTCGGCCAGCGCGACGGCTCCGACGTCGACGAGGAGACGCCGCCCCGGCCGGCGAGCGCCTCGGCCGGTGTGCTCGTCGAGGCGGAGCGGCTCGTCCTCGATGCGTCCGGGGCCGGGCTCCGGAGCATGGTCTTGCGCCTCTCCGGGCTCTACGGCCCGGGGCGGACGTGGCCGGTCGACCGGGTCCGGGGCGGGCAGATGGCGCTCGGCCCGGGCGACGGGGCCTGGCTCAACCTCTGCCACCGGGACGACGCGGTGGTGTCGGTGATGGCGGCCCTGGAACGGGGAGGGGCGGGACGGGTCTACCACGCGAGCGACGCGGAGCCGGTTCGCCGCCGTGACCTGATCGGCTGGGTCGCCGCCCGGATCGGCATCCCCGCTCCGCGCCTGCCGGAGGGGGCGACGGCGCCCTCCCTTCCGGACCGCCGGATCCACGCCGCGCGCACCCGCGCCGAGCTCGGGATCGCGCTCCGCCACCCGACCTTCCGGGACGGGCTCGGCATCTAACCGGCGGCGGGGCCCTCTCCGGGATCGGGCCGGACCGGGAGGCTCTGCGCCGTGCCGCCCTGCCCGAAGACGGCGTGGAGCCCCCGGACGAAGAGGGGCACCGCGAGTGCCAGGAGCGCGCCGGCCAGCAGGTCCACCGCGTAGTGGAGGGAGAGGTAGACGGTGGCGAAGATGATCCCGACCACCGAGATGGCGAGCGGGATGCGCATCTTCCAGTTCGGAAAGATGCGCCAGCCGTAGCCGAGGTACACGAGCGAGAGGGCGGTGTGGCCGCTCGGGAAGGCGTCGAGCTGGTTCACCTCGGCGGCGCGGAGGAAGTCCCGCACGCGCGCGCTGAAGGTGCCACCACCGAGCACCTGGAGCTCGAGCTCGGGGGGGACCCGGGGCCCGGTGGTGGGGACGAGGAAGTAACCGATGTAGGTGAGGAGCAGGGTGGTGATGAGCGCGAAGGCCAGGTCGTCGAAGTCCTTCCATCGTCCCTGCACCCAGAGCGCGATGCACATGCCGAAGGGGATGAAGTAGTAGCTCACGTAGGCGAGCGAGGCCGCGTCGGTCAGCCAGTTCGGGCGGCCGAGCAGGTGGCGCCAGGCGGGAACGAAGGGACCGAACCAGCTCGCGTCGAGCGCCGCCATCGTGCCGTCGAAGCGCATCGGGTTGAGCTCGCCGATGAGGGGACCGGCGACGTTGAAGATCGTCACCACGATGGGCAACGGCAGGAAGGCGTGCGCCACCCGGCCCAGCTCGGAGACCCGTCCCCAGAGCGCGGCCACCAGGAAGGCGAACGCCATGATCCCGAGCAGCACCAGGTAGTGGTGCGATTCCGGGTGGACGGAGAAGGCCACCAGCGCCAGGAAGGCGATGAAGGCGAGCATCATCCTGTCGATCGGGGCGAACAAGGGCGCGGATACTACTCGATGGGGGGCGGGCTCGAGCAAGGGGCCCAGGGTCCGGGCGCCCCATGCGGGGAATTCCGTGACGAATCGGTTGAAACGAATCGCTAAAATCGACAATTCCAGGTGAGATGACGCACAAGCTCCTCACCAGCGCCGAGGTGGCGAAGATCCTGGGGGTCACGGCCGGTTCCGTGAAGCGCTGGGCCGACCTGGGGCTCCTCCGGTGCGCCCGCACCGTGGGGCGCCACCGTCGGTTCGACCCGGTCGAGGTGGAGCGGTTCCTGAAGGACCAGACCGGTGCGGTCCAGCCCAACCACGGGCCGGACGTCGAGGGGTGGCTGGAGTTGCTCCTCTCCGACGCCGACGCCCACCAGGTACTGGCCACCATCTACGCCGAGCGGGCCCGGCTCGGGGCCTGGTGGAAGGTGGCCGAGTCGCTCTCCGCCGTTCTCGAGGAGATCGGGGAGCGCTGGGCGGAGGGGACCCTCTCCATCCTCGAGGAACACGTCGCCACCGAGCGGCTCTCCCGCTGCCTGGCCCAGGTCGCCGACCAGCTTCCCTCGCGCACCGGGGCGCCCCGCCTGCTGCTCACCACCGCCGAGAACGAGGAGCACACCCTCGGGCTCTCCCTGGCCGAGATCGTCATCCGCGAGCACGGCTGGCCGGTCCTCTGGGCCGGACGGCGGGTGCCGCTCTCCGAGATCGTGGCCCACGTGGCCAGCGGAAGCGTGGAAGCCGTCGCCGTCGCGGCCAGCGCCGTCGCCGATGCCGGCGACCTGCTCGCCCAGACCGAGCGGCTCGGCGCCATCTGCCGCGCGGGCGAGGTTCACCTCGTGCTGGGCGGCTCGGGACCCTGGCCGGAGTGGATCCCCTACGGGGCGCGGGTGATCACCTTCCAGGAGCTCCGGGGCTGGCTCCAGCTCGTCGAGGCCGGGTCGGTACCGGACCCGTCGTGAAGCCCGGGGGGCGCGAGCGGACCATCCTCCTGCTCGTCGCGGCGGTCCAGTTCGTCAACGTCCTCGACTTCGTCATGGTCGTCCCGCTTGGCCCGGACTTCGCGTCGGCGCTCGGGATTCCCATGAACCACCTCGGCCTCGTGACCGGGAGCTACACCCTGGCGGCGGCGGCCGCGGGGGCGGCCGGCTCCGGCTTCCTCGACCGCTTCGACCGCCGGTCGGCGCTCGCCGTGTCCATGACGGGGCTCGTCCTGGCGACGGCCGCGGCTGGGCTCGCCACCGGACTCTGGACGCTGCTCGCGGCGCGGGTCGCGGCCGGACTCTTCGGGGGGCCGGCCACCTCCCTCTCCTTCGCCATCGTCGCCGACACCGTCCCGGCCGAGCGGCGCGGCCGGGCCATGGGCGTCGTGATGGGGGCGTTCTCGGTCGCCACCGTCGTGGGGGTCCCGGCCGGGCTCTGGCTGGCGCAGGCCGGCGGCTGGCGCACGCCGTTCCTGGCCGTTGCGGGGCTCGGCATGGTGGTCGCGGCCGGCGCCATCGTCCTCATGCCGCCGATGCGCGCCCACCTGGCCCATGCACGTGCGGCCGCCGCCCGCGGCTACGCCTTCCTCCGGGAGCCCGCGGCGCTGCTCAGCCTCTCGGCCACGGCGACCACCATGGCGGCCACCTTCGCACTCGTTCCGAACCTGGCCGCCTTCCTCCAGTTCAACGCCGGGCTCTCCCGGGACCGGCTCGGCTTCCTCTACATGGCCGGCGGCGTCCTCTCCTTCGCGGTGCTGCGCGTCGTGGGCCGGGCCATCGACCGCTTCGGCGCGCCCCGCACGGCGGTGGTCGGCACGGTGGTGATGCTCGTGAACCTCGGGCTCGACTTCGTTCCCGTGGAGCCCTTGCTCCCGGCCTGGGCGCTCTTCGTCCTCTTCATCCTCGCCAACTCGATCCGGAACCCGTCCCTGTCGGCGCTGGCGTCGCGGGTGCCCCGGTCCGACGAGCGGGCGCGCTTCCAGTCGATCCAGTCGGCCGTCCAGCACCTGGCCTCCGCCGGGGGAGCGCTTCTCTCGTCGCTGCTGCTCGCCACCGGCGAAGGGGGGCGGCTCGTCGGGATGTGGCGGGTGGCGATCTTCTCCGCGGTGATGGCCCTCGGCCTGCCGATCCTGCTCGCGGCCGTGCAACCGAGGGTCCTGCGCCGGGAGGGGGCCGAACGGCGGGAGGAGGCACGGGAGGAGGCGATCGCGCTGGGGGCCGTCGAGCCCTGAAGCACGATCGGGCCTAGCCGCCGCCCCGCAGGATGGCGTCGAGCTTCCCCTGCCGGTCGAGTGCGTCGATGTCCGAGAACCCGCCGAGCGAGCGGTCGTCCACGAAGATCTGCGGGACGGTCCGCTGCCCCGTGGCCTCGACGAGCCAGGTCCGCAGCGCGTCGTCGCTCTCGGCGTCGATCTCCTGGTAGGCGACCCCCTTGCGGTCGAGCAGGGCCTTGGCGCGCACGCAATACGGGCAGGACGACTTGGTGTAGACCTTCACGGTGGGCATGCCGGAATCGTAACGGCCATCCGGTCGCCAGTCACGTCCGGGACGGTGGAGGCGGAGGCCCTCGTCGCTATGGACCGACCGTGACGTCGATGGGGCCGGCCACCGCCTGCCCGCCCCGCAGGTCGAGCGCGACGATCCAGACCTTCGCGATCTGTCCGGCCACCAGGTTCGTGCCCTCCAGATCGTTGATCGTGTCCACCCCGGTGGTGATGCCGGCGCTGAAGGTGCCGGCGGTCGTGTAGAAATACCCGGTCATGGTCTCGGTCTGGAGGACCCCGGCCGCATCGGTGTAGGTCTGAACGCTGGCGGGGTCGATGCGCAGTTCCACCGGCAGGAGGCCATTGGGCGGCAGCAGAGGAGGCACGCCCACCGGTGCGCCGTTCTCCCAGACCACCCGGCCGCCGATCAGGACCTGGTCGATCACGGGCGGGAGGTTGGGATCCGGCGGGGGCCGGCGCGTCCACTGCGGGATCTGGAGGACCGCGTCGCGGGAGGCGGGCAGGTCGGTGGCGATCCGGTAGCGGAAGACGGTCAAGATCTGGTCGGGCACGCCAGCCGGGATCGTGCCGACGGGGAACCCGAGGCACGCGGCGATGATCTCGGTGGGGTTCGCGGTGACCGTGCCGTCGGGGGCGGGCGTGAGCTCCACCTCGCACTGGGGAACGGCGCAGGCGTAGGCGGCCACGGCCCCGGCGCTGAGCGGGCAGAAGGTCCAGCGCTCGGAGAGCACGGTGGCGCCCGCCGGCACGTAGCTCGTGGCCTGGACGGTCACGGACTCTCCCGGTGCGAGCTCGAGCGGCCTGGCGCGGAGTGCAAGGACCCGCAGGCCCAGCAGGTCGCTCTGGGGAGAGAAGTCGTTCTTGCAGCCGGCCACGACGAGCAGCGCGATGGCGGCGGGGACGGCGAGGGCGCGGTTCATCACCACTCTCCCTTCAGCCCGAGGATGGGCAGGATGGGCAGGCCGGTCGTGGGCGTCTTGTCCGTGTAGTCGTAGTTGTACGTCCACCCCTCCTGGTTCTTCCGGTTGGTCACGTTCTGGGTGTCGAGGTAGAGGGTCAGGGTCCAGTCCTTGAAGGTCCAGACCTTGTCGATGCGCAGGTCGATGGCCCAGAAGGCGGCGAGCCGGTCGGCGTTGTTCTCGCCGTACACGGGGACGAACACGCCGGTGGAGGAGTCGAAGACCGACCCCACGACCGGGGTGTAGGGATTGCCCGACACCAGCCGGAACCGGGCGCCGGCCGACCACCCGCGCCCGAGCTGGTAGGTGCCGAGGACGGTCAGGTTGCTGGGCTGGTCGAAGTCGAAGGGAACCTGTGCCGTGGGCGGATCGGTGCGCAGCGACCGCTGGTACGAGTAGGCGAGCCAGCCGGAGAAGCTGTCGCCGATGGCCACCTTGAGCAGCGTCTCGAGGCCGTAGATGCGCCCGGTCCCGGTGCTGGTGTAGCGCGCGGCGGCGGGATCGTAGCTGGAGGTCGAGTTGGAGATGGCCTGCCGGGTGAGGTCCTTGTAGAAGGCCGTCACGTCGAGGCTCACCCCGTCGACGATTCGCTGCCCCACGCCGATGCTGGTCTGGAGGCTGCGCTCCGGCAGGAGGTACGGGTTCCCGGTGGCGATGTTGGTCTTCTGTGGATTGGGCGCCTGCTGGTAGAGCCCCACCGCCCCGCGGATCACTGTGCCGGGGACCACCTCCCAGCGGGCGAGGAGGCGCGGGTCCACCGCCCACTGGTTGATGTCCGAGAACCAGTTGGCGCGCACACCCGGGAGGATCGAGAGGTTCGGAAGCGGGGCCCAGCGCAACTCGGCGAAGAAGGCCGGCGAGTAGTACATGGTGGTGAGCTGGGCGCCGATCTGCGGGAGGGAGGAGGGAGGCAGCGGATTGGGGCCGGTGGCGTTGGGGAGGTTGACCGAGATGGCCGCCCGCCCCATCTCGGCGTCGATGCCCCCGCGCAGATCCCACTGCGAGGAGAAGGCGTAGCTCCAGGTGCTGCGGAGCGAGAGGCGGCGCACGTTCAGGTCGAAGAAGTACTGCGGGCCGATCTGGGTCTGGATCTCCTGCAGCCCGATCACCATCGACGTGTCCTGCCGGAAGTTGGGGGAGAAGGTCTTCTGGTACTCGGCCTGCAGGTTGTAGAAGGAGACCCGCGCGTCGAGCGCGCCGGTGATGGTCGGATCGCGCTGGGGCTTGTCGATCAGCGCCACCAGCCGGTCCATGGAGCCGTAGAAGATGAACCGGAGCTTCTGGCTGGCGTCGGGGTTCCAGGCGGCGATGAACTGGAAGTCGTAGAAGCGCGGTGCCGTGCTGAAGGAGAGGTTGGCGTCCTTGGGGATGAAGAGGGGCAGGATGGTGTCGATCCAGGAGCGGCGCGCCGCCCCGCCGATCGACCAGCCGTTGCCGAGCCCGCCCTCCATCTCCACGCCCACGTCGTAGAAGTTCACGTCGGCCTGCCCGTGGAACCCGTCCTGGCGGGGATCGCGCACCCGCACGTCGATGATGCCGCCCTGGGCCCGGCCGTAGTCGACCGAGAAGTTGCCCGGCACGAACTCGACCGACTGGAGGAAGGCGGGCGCGTAGGTGCTGCGGATACCGCCGAAGTGGTAGAGCTGCGGAATCTGCTGCGACTCGAGGAAGACCTTGCTGTCGCCGGGGGCCGAGCCGCGCAGCACGAGCAGCCCGGCGCCGAACGGGGCGCGGGCCGCGCCGGGGAGGTTCAGGACCGCCTTCAGGGTGTCGCCGGCGGAGCCGGGGACCGTGAAGATCTGCTCGGCGGTGAGGACGTCCTTCATCACCTCGCGCTGGATGGCGGTGGCGCTCACCACGGTCTCGTTCGGGCCACCGGTGCCCTCGAGGAGGTAGTTCTCCTCGCGGACCTCTCCCGCCTGGGCCTTCACGAGCAGGTCGAGCTTCTGCCGGTCCGGAGGGGAGGCGACGAGCCGGAACTCCCCGCCCGGCACCTCGATCTGGAAGCGGCCGGACCCGTCGGTGGCGGCGCGGGCGACCACCTGGTCCCCCACGACCGCGGAGACCGGGACGTTGGGGATGGGGAGGCGCGAGCCCCGCTCCAGAAGGTACCCGGTGAGCTTCACCGGCGCCGGAGGCGGAGGCGCGGCGGGTTCCTGGATGCGCAGGCGAAAGGTGACGGTGACCGGCACGGCCTCGCCGGTGGTGAGTCGCCCGGGCTCGAACTCGAAGCGGCGGGCCGCGGAGAGCGCAGCGGCGTCGAAGGGTTCGCCCGCGCCGCTCTCCACCGACGCCTTCTCCACCTTCCCCTCGGCGGAGACGTCGAGGGAGAGGACCACCAACACCTCGGGCGTGGGGAACCTCGTGCCGGGGGGCACGTCGGCGGCCACCAGTTCCTTCAGCTTCGGGGAGCTGGCGAGCGTCGGCTCGGGCACCGGGGGCGGCGGCGTCTCGACCGCCTTGGTGGCCTGGGTTCCCTGGGCGGCGCCGGAGACGGGCCCGGAGAGGAGTCCGAGGACGGACAGGAACGGGAGGATGCGGACGGCTCGGTGCATCGATTCACCCCTCGAGACGGAACTTGTAGGTCCACGGGACCGTGGCAGGGACGGCCTTGCCGCCCCTCGTCGCCGGGCGGAAGCGGAAGCGCCGGACCAGACGCTGCGCGACCTCGTCGAAACCGTTGCCGGCGGAGCGTACCACGCGCGATCCGGTCACCTCGCCGGTGGCCGCGATCTGGAGATCCAGCCTCACGTCCCCCTCGAGCCCCGACCGGCGCGCCGCGTCCGGGTAGAGGGCCCGCATCTCGGCCGCGTCGGGCTGGGCGATGAGGCTCGGGGAGGAATCGGGCTCGGCGTAGTAGGCGGGCGCGTCGGGACGGTCGCTCGTGCCCCCCGGCGTGGCGCGGAGGGCCGGAGCCGAGCCCGGGGGCGCGGTGGGGACTGCGATGCCGCCGCCGGGAACCGTCGCCTCGAGGGACACCGCGAAGCGGCGGGGTGCGGCGGGCGGCGGTGGGGTCGCCGTCCGGGGCGTCTCGAGGAGCGGGGCGGGGGCGGGCGGGGTCTTCGAGGGGGCGCGCTTCGCCACCTCCATCTTGCGCGGCGCCTCCGGCGGCGGGGGCGGCGGCGGCTCCGCCGCGGGGGGGCGCACGTCGACCAGGGTGACCCGCGTGGGCGGGGTCCGGTCTCCGCCCCTCCGGGCCGGCGGGGCGAGCACCACCCAGGCGAAGAACGCCGCGTACACGACGAGCGCGATCGCCCAGCCCTGCGCGCCGGTGTGGGTGACGCGGGTCACTTCCCGGGAGCCTCGATGGGCTTCGTGTCGAGGGCGATCTCGGTCACGCCCTCCTGCCGGAGCCGGTCCACGACCTCGGCGAACCGGCCGTAGGGGGCCGAGACGTCGGCCGAGACGAACCCGGAGAGCTTCCGGCCGGGCTCGAGCCGCTTGCGGGCCTCGGCGACCGCCCGGGGGATGTCGTCGACCCGGGCCGGCTGCCCGTTCACGTACAGTTCACCGGAGGCGGCCACCACGATCGCCAGCAGCCCCACCGCGGTCTCCGAGCCGGTGGCCGCCCGGGGCACCTCGACCTGGATGCTCTTCGAGACGATGAGCGACGAGGTGACGAGGAAGACCACGAGCAGCACGAGTGCCACGTCGACGATGGGGGTGATGTTGACCCCGGTGACGAGCTCGTCGGCCGGGTCGGTGCCGAAGCCGCCCGTGTTCACTGGCCGTCCTCCGCCTCGAGCCGGCCCAGGTTGGCGAGGACCTCGCGCATGAGCGCCTCGGCCTCGCGGAGCCGGACGCCCATGTGGGCCTTCAGCAGGTTGTAGGCCACCACCCCGGGGACGGCGACGAAGATCCCGAAGGCCGTGGAGGCGAGCGCCTCGGCGATGGAGGACATGACCTGGGGGTTGCCCGCCGACTGGGTGGTCCCGGCCTGGCCGAGTCCGTAGAAGGCGCCGACCACGCCGATGATGGTGCCGAGCAGCCCGACGAGCGGCGCGATGTTGGCGATGGTGGTCAGCCAGGCCACCCGGGCGTCGTAGCGGGAGCGCTCGGCCGCGAGCGACGCGAGCATCTCCTCCTCGACCGCCTTGGGATCCCGTTCGCCCCGGCCGACCGCGTCGAGCCCGGCCCGCAGCACGTTTCGGACGAGCGTGTCGGATCCGACGAGGGCGCGTGCCGCCGCCAGGTCCTGGCGTCGCAGGGCGTCCTGGAGGGCCGGCTGGAGGGCGGAGAAGCGCTCCCGGGTCCGGCCGTAGAGGATGAGGCGATCGATGGTGATCGCAAATCCGATGATCGAGAGGAAGACGAGGGTCCAGTTGACCCATTCGGCGCCCAGGAGATTCAGCTGGAGGAATCGTTGGGTCAGCATTCGTTCCTTCTAACCGGGAAGGGTGTGGGTTTGCAGCGCCGCATGAGAGAGGGACGGCCAACCCGCCGTTTCGTTAGGCGTCCAGGGGATGTCGAGGTCCCCCTCCGGGACCCGCGTGGTATGACCCGCTCCGGTGAGCGGATGACGACGGTTGGAACACCTGCACTCTGGATCGGATTCCTGGCCTTCGTGCTCGGGATGCTGGCGCTCGACCTCGGCATCTTCAACCGGCGCGACCACGTCATCGGCGCCCGGGAGGCCCTCCGCTGGAGCGCCATGTGGATCGCCCTCTCCCTGATCTTCGGGGCCGGCGTCTACGCGTGGGCCGGGGAGGCGAGCGGCCAGGAGTTCCTCACCGCCTGGGTGGTCGAGAAGTCGCTGTCGGTCGACAACCTCTTCGTCTTCGTCGTGCTCTTCGGGGCGATGAAGATCCCCCGCGAGCTGCAGCACCGGGTGCTCTTCTGGGGGATCCTCTCGGCGCTCGTCCTGCGCGCCGCCATGATCATCGGCGGGACGGCGCTGCTCGCCCGCTTCCACTGGCTCACCTACGTCTTCGGGGCCTTCCTCGTCTACACCGGCTGGAAGCTCTGGGCCGGCGAGGAGGAGGACCCCGGCGCCGGGGGCATCCGCATCCTGGAGCGCGTCCGCAAGGTCATCCCCACCACCGCCGAGCTGCGCGGCCACGCCTTCTTCGTCCGCGAGGACGGGCGCATCCGGGCCACGCCGCTCTTCCTCGCCCTCGTCGCCATCGAGATCGCCGACGTCGCCTTCGCGGTCGACTCCATCCCTGCGGTCTTCGCGGTGAGCTCCGATCCGTTCATCGTCTTCACCTCCAACATCTTCGCCATCCTGGGGCTGCGGGCCCTGTACTTCCTGCTCGCCGACCTGGTGGGGCGCTTCGTCTACCTGCGCCACGGCCTCTCGGCGGTGATGCTCTACGTCGGCGTGAAGATGATGGTGGTGCGCTGGGTGAAGGTCCCCGCCGGCGTCTCCCTGGCGGTGGTCCTCGGCATCCTGGCCGTGGCCGTGTTCGCATCCTGGCTGGCCACGGCGCGGACCCGCCGGGTGGAGCCGGGTCCGGACGACGATCTGAACCCGCCTCCCTGAGCGTTTCTCAGGCCCAGTCGCGCGGGGCCCGGATCACCTGGAGGAGCCGCTCCTCCTCGGTGCCGGGCGCGGGGTGGTGGTCGTAGCACCACCGGACCCGGGGGGGGAGGGACATGAGGATCGACTCGGTGCGGCCGCCGGTCTCGAGCCCGAAGACCGTGCCCCGGTCGTGGAGCAGGTTGAACTCCACGTACCGCCCGCGCCGGATCTCCTGCCACTCCCGCTCCCTTTCGCCCCAGGGGAGCCCGGCGCGACGCTCCAGCACCGGGAGGTAGGCCCGGGGGAAGGTGCGCCCGAGGTCCTCCACGAAGGCGAGCTCCTTCCACGGATCCCCCCCCAGGTCCTCGAAGAAGATCCCGCCCACGCCGCGGTGCTCGCCTCGATGGGGCAGGTAGAAGTAGGCGTCGCAGGTTCGCTTGAAGGACGGGTAGTCGCCGGGCCGGTGGCGCTCGCAGGCCCCGCGCAGCTCCCGGTGGAAATGGGCCGCGTCCTCCTCGAAGAGGTAGTACGGGGTGAGGTCGGCGCCGCCGCCGAACCAGGCCTTCGAGCCCCGGGCGAGGAGGCGCACGTTGGCGTGGGTGGTCGGCGCCCGGGGGTTCCGCGGGTGGACGACGATCGAGAGTCCGACCGCGGCGAAGGTGTCGCCGTCCCCGGGTAGCCGGGCCGCCATCCGGGGGGGCACGGCGCCGTGCACCCGCGACACGTTCACGCCGGCTTTCTCGATCCGCTCCCCCTCGGCGAGGACCCGGGTGACGCCGCCCCCGCCGCCCGGGCGCTGCCATTCGTCGCGGGCGAAGCGCCCGGCGCCGTCGACGGCCTCGAGCCCGGCCACGATCCGGTCCTGGAGCTCCCGGACCAGGGCCTCCATCGCATCGACGAGCCGGGCGTGCTCCAAGGGGGCCGCTCCTCAGGAGAAGACGATGGTCTTGTTGCCGTGGACGAGCACGCGGTCCTCGCAGTGCCAGCGCACCGCGCGGGCCAGGACGCGCCGCTCCAGATCGCGCCCGAGCGCCCGCAGGTCCTCGACCGAGTCGCGGTGGCTCACCCGCGCCACGTCCTGATCGATGATGGGGCCGGCGTCGAGCACCGCGGTGACGTAATGGGCGGTGGCCCCGACGATCTTCACGCCCCGGTCGTAGGCCTGCCGGTAGGGATCGGCGCCGGCGAAGGCGGGGAGGAAGGAGTGGTGGATGTTGATGACCCGCCCGGCGAAGCGGTCGACGAAGCCCGGGGAGAGCACCTGCATGTAGCGCGCGAGGACCACGAGGTCGGCCTGGCCCTCCAGCGCCGAGACCATCCGAGCCTCGGCCCCCTCGCGGGACGCGCTCGAGTTGGGCACGTGCAGGAAGGGAACGCCGAACGACTCCACCGACGGTCCGAGGTCGGGGTGGTTCGAGATCACGAGCGGGATGTCGACGCGCAGGTCCCCGCGCTTCCAGTTCCAGAGGAGCTCGAGGAGCGCGTGGTCGTGCCGGGAGACGAGGACCGCCACCCGCCGCCGCTCCGCGTGGCTCGCGAGCCGCCACTCCATGCCCATCGGGGTGCCCACCTCCGCGGCGAAGGCCTCGCCGAGCCGCTCGAGCGGGAGGTCGAGCCCCTCGGTCTGGAACTCGAGCCGCATGAAGTAGGTGCCCGGCAGCTCCTCGGTGGAGTGCTGGTCGAGGTCGACGACGTTGGCGCCGTGCCGGAAGAGGAAGGTGGAGACCGCGGCCACGATCCCGGGGCGGTCGGCGCAGCGGATGAGGAGGACGGCGTGCATGCGGGAAGTGTGTAACCCGGAGCACCCGGAAGGGGAAACGGGTCTCCCGGGTAGGGTTGACTCGCGACAATGGACGTTTATCGCGGGGAGAGTAGGGTGGCTCGAGGTCTCTCGCGCAGGGAGGTAGACGGTGCGGGAAGGGTCGTCGAGCGGGACAGAAGAGGGCGGCAACGGTCCGGAGGCGGTGCCCCCGGGCACGCCCACACGCCCCCGGCACGACCACGCCGCGCTCGATTCCATCCCCTGGCGCGACCGCATCTCCACCCAGCTGCTCGGCGTCGCGGCGGCGCTCGTCCTCGCCGCGGTGGTGGCCTTCGCCGTGGTGGAGATGACCATCGCCCGCCAGCGGCTCGCCAGCGCGACCGCGGCCACGTCCCTGGTGAGCGAGACCGTCTCGGCCTCGATCCGCCACGCCATGTTGAAGGACGAGCGGGGCGACGCCTACGCCATCATCGACAACGTCGGCCGCCAGGCGCAGATCGCCCACGTCCGGATCTTCAACAAGGAAGGGCGCATCACCTTCTCGACGGTGCCCGGCGAGCGCGGCCAGCTCGTCGACAAGCGGGCCGAGGGGTGCAACTCCTGCCACGGCGACAACGAGAGCCTCACCGTCCCCATCGACGCGCTGCGGGCCCGGGTCTACGACGGGCGCCAGGGGCGGGTCCTCTCCATGGTCACGCCCATCCGGTCCAGCCCGGACTGCACCACGAGCGCCTGCCACGCGCACCCGCGGGAGAAGGCGGTGGTCGGGGTCCTCGACCTGGGCGTCTCGCTCGCCCCCCTCGACCGGGACCTGTCGGCCTTCCGGCGCGTCAGCCTCCTCGTCACGGCGCTCCTCGCCCTGCTGCTCTGCGGGATCTTCTGGTGGGTGGCCAAGAACCGGGTGGTCCGCCCCGTGGAGGCGCTCGTCCAGGCCACCCGCCGGGTGGCGCACGACGAGCTCGACACCGAGCTCCACGTCGACTCCCGGGGCGAGCTGGGCCTGCTCGCCGCCTCCTTCAACGACATGATCCGCTCGCTGCGCCGCGTGGAGGGGGAGCTCCAGGCCCTCAACGAGCAGCTCGAGCTGAAGGTCGAGGAGCGCACCGGCGAGCTGCGGGCCGCCCAGGACACGCTCGTCCGGACCGAGAAGCTCTCCTCGCTGGGAAAGCTCTCGGCCTCCATCGCGCACGAGATCAACAACCCGCTGGCCGGCATCCTCACCTTCGCGAAGCTCATGATCCGGACCATCGAGCACGGCCCGGTCGGGGAGGCAGAGCGCCGGACGCTGGTGAAGCAGCTGGCGCTCGTCCAGCGCGAGACGGAGCGCTGCACAGCCATCGTGCGGAACCTCCTCGACTTCGCCCGGGAACGGCCGATGCAACTCAAGGACGTCGACGTGAACCACGTCGTCGACGAGGTCTTCTCGCTGGTCACGAACCAGGTCGCCATCCTGGGCGTGGAGATCCGCAAGGACCTCGCCCCCGTTCCCCCGGTCCAGGCCGACTTCGGTCAGCTCCGCCAGGCCTTCATCAACATCGTCATCAACGCCATCGAGGCCATGGGCAAGGGGGGGATCCTCCAGGTGACCACCCGCCCGCTGCCCGGCGAGGGCGCCGTCGAGATCGTCTTCCAGGACGACGGGCCGGGGATCCCGCCCGAGCTCATGGTGAAGATCTTCGACCCGTTCTTCACCACCAAGGAGAAGGGCACCGGCCTCGGGCTCTCGGTGGTCTACGGGATCGTCGATCGGCACAAGGGGCACGTGAGCGTGGACAGCGATCCGGGGAAGGGGACCCGCTTCACCATCCGGCTCCCCGCGGCGCGCGGGTCGTGACGTGGAGGCGATACACCTGTGGTGGATCGGCGAGAAGGATCCAGGTCCCCGGACCCTCGATCACGTGCGGCTCCACCTGGGGCGGGCGCTCCAGACCTCCGTCGGCATCTGGAACGATCCGGCCCGGCCGCCCGACGCCTACGACCCCCGGCGCAAGCAGTGGGCCACCTCGCGGATCCTGGCCTGGCTGGGAACGACGGGGCCGCCGGGGAAGGTCCTCGCCGTGACCGACCAGGATCTCTTCATCCCCATCCTCACCTTCGTCTTCGGCGAGGCCCAGCTCGACGGGCGCTCCGCGGTGGTCTCCACCGCCCGTCTGGGGGAGCCCGGGCTTCCCGACCCACGGGTGGCGCTGGAGCGGCTGGCCAAGGAGAGCGTCCACGAACTGGGACACTGCTTCGGGCTCGTCCATTGCGACAGCCCGGCGTGCGTCATGGGGAGATCGCCCAACGCACGGGACGTGGATCGGAAGCGCGGGGAATTCTGCTCGAAGTGCCGCGACCGCGTGATGCGGCGCGGGGGAGAGGCGAGATGACCGGAGAGAACACCCGCGTGCTGGTGGTCGATGACGAGGAGATCGTCCGCGAGTCGCTGGGCGCATGGCTGCACGAGGACGGGTTCCAGGTGTCCTCGGCCCCGGAGGGGCGCACCGCCGTGGAGATGATGAAGAACGACCGGTGGAACGTGATGCTGGTGGACCTCAAGATGCCCGGCATGGACGGGCTCCAGGTCCTCGAGGAGGCCCGAAAGCTGCAGCCCGACGCGGCCATCATCATGATGACCGCCTACGCCACGGTCGACACCGCGGTCACCGCCATGAAGCTCGGCGCCTTCGACTACCTCGTGAAGCCGTTCGACCCGGAGGAGCTCTCCATCCTCATGCAGAAGGTGGTGGCCCAGCAGAGCCTGGTCCGGGAGAACGCGGTCCTTCGCAAGGCCCTGAAGAAGGAGCACCGGTTCCGGGACCTGGTCTCCAAGAGCGCGGCGATGCAGCGGGTCTTCGAGCTGGCGCGGGTGGCGGCCCGCTCCAACTCCACCATCCTGGTGCTCGGGGAGAGCGGCAGCGGCAAGGAGGTGCTCGCCCGGACCATCCACGAGGAGAGCCCCCGTGCCGAGGGGGCCTTCGTGGCCATGAGCTGCGCAGCCCTGACCGAGACCCTCCTCGAGAGCGAGCTCTTCGGCCACGAGAAGGGGGCCTTCACCGGTGCCAACGCCCGCCGGAAGGGGAAGTTCGAGGCCGCCGCCGGGGGCACGCTCTTCCTCGACGAGATCGGCGACATCTCGCCCAAGCTCCAGCTCGACCTCCTGCGGGTCCTCGAGGAGCGGAAGTTCCAGCGTGTCGGGGGCAACGAGTCCATCGACGTGGACGTCCGGATCATCGCCGCCACCAACAAGGACCTCCAGAAGGCGGTCGCCGACGGCTCCTTCCGGGAGGACCTCTTCTACCGGCTGAACGTCATCCCCGTGACCCTGCCGCCGCTGCGGGAGCGCAAGGAGGACATCCCGCTGCTCGTCGAGCACTTCCTCGACCGGCTCGAGGCCGAGATGAAGAAGCGGGTGAAGGTCTCCCCCGAGGCCATGGCCGCCCTGCTGGCCCACGACTGGCCGGGGAACGTCCGGGAACTCCGCAACGTGCTGGAGCGGGGGGCGGTGGTGGCCCAGGGCGACGTGGTGAAGCCCTCCGACCTGGGCATCGCACCCGCCCCTGCACGGATGCCCGGGGCCAACGCCCCGGGAGAGCCGGTGTCGCTCGAGGAGGTCGAGAAGCGGCACATCTCCGAGGTGCTCGGCCACACCGGGGGCAACGTGAGCCAGGCGGCCCGGCTCCTCGGCATCGACCGGGTCACCCTCTACAACAAGATCCGCAAGTTCCAGCTTCGCCGCGATGGCGAGGACTCCGACCCATCGGGGAGCTAGCCCCGTCCCGGACGGGTGGCGGGAATCTTTACGACCGGTGACTTTCTCGACGCCCCGGGACGGAACCCCCAATGTCGCGGGATCTCGCGACGTTGCGTGGTTCCACGCCCCCCGGCACCGTTGAGGAACTCATCGCCGGGCCCCCGGTCGCTTCCGCGCCCCGTCCGGGGGTGCCGATGCAACCTTCCGTGAACAGGTTGGATTTCACCTGGAGTCGAGGGGAGCCCACTCTGGCTCACCCCTTGAAACAGGGGACAGGTGGAGGACGCGAACGTCATGACCTGTCCCTACCTCACCGAAGTGACCATGGTGTTCTGCGGGGCCTCCCCGCAGAAGAAGCTCATCCCGACCGATCGGATCAGCACCGCCTCTGCCTGCGAGGGGGACGGGTTCAACGGCTGCGCCCTCTACCGGGAAGCCCTTTCCAGGGCCCTCCACACCATCGAGGAGCTCGAGACCGAGCTCAAGGAAGTCCACGGGAAGAAGGGGGTGCAGTCGTGATCGCCGTCACTGCCCTCGCCGTCGTCGGACTCGTCGTGATTGGATTCCTGAACCGCATCCCCTGACCCCGCGAAGACCGGAGAGCCCACCATGAAGCTCGGCAGAAGAACCTTCCTCCAGATCGCCGGCGCCACCGGAACCGCGGCGCTCGTCGCGCTCCCGGGACGTTCCCGGGCGGCCAGCGACGTCCACGCCGTGGGCGCGGACGAGAGCTCCGTCCTCGTCGACACCACGAAGTGCATCGGCTGCCGCGGCTGCGAGGCCGCCTGCGCCGAGGCCAACAAGCTCCCCGACCCGCCCGGCGACGACAAGGCCTACGCGGCGACCCGGACCACCGGGCCGGAGTGCTTCACGGTGGTGAACCCGACCCCGAAGGCGGACGGCAGCACCCGGTACGTCAAGCGCCAGTGCATGCACTGCGTGGAGCCGGCCTGCGCGTCGGCCTGCCCGGTGCGGGCGCTCGACAAGCTGGCCACCGGACCGGTGGCCTACGACGGCTCGAAGTGCATGGGCTGCCGGTACTGCATGGTGGCCTGCCCGTTCTCGGTCCCCAAGTACGAGTACTCGAAGGCCATCCCGGTGGTCCGCAAGTGCACCTTCTGTTCGGGTCGCCAGGCCGAGGGGAAGCAGCCCGCCTGCGTGGGCGTCTGCCCGAGCGGCGCGCTCGCCTACGGGACGCGCGGCCAGCTCGTCGAGGAGGCGCGGCGCCGCGTCTACGGCAACCCCGACAAGTACCTGCCCCACATCTACGGCGAGCACGAGGCCGGCGGGACCAACTGGATGTACGTGAGCGACCTCTCCTTCGAGAAGCTGGGCTTCGAGGTCGCGGTCAACGACAACTCCTACCCGAAGCTGGTCCGGGGGGCGCTGGGCGTGCCGCCGGTGGTCATGACGCTCTGGCCGCCGCTCCTGATGGGGCTCTGGGCCTTCTCGCACCGCGATGGAAAGAACAAGCCGCACGGAACGGATCACGGGGCCGGCAAGGCCGACGGAGGCAACCATGGCTAGCGTCGTCACCGCACCGGCCCGCCCGGGCTCCTGGGTGCAGGAGCGCATCTTCCTCGGCATGACCTTCCCGCAGTACCTCCGGTCCCTCTGGACGCCCTTCAACGTGGTCTGCACGGCCATCCTCGCCGTCGGCATCCCGGTTCTCGTCTACCGGTTCGTCGCCGGCCTGGGCGCCACCACCAACCTGTCGCAGACCCAGCCCTGGGGGCTGTGGATCGGCTTCGACATGATGACCGGCATCGCGCTGGCCGCGGGCGGGTTCACCATCGGCGCGACCGTGGAGATCTTCGGCCTCGACGAGTACCACTCCATCGAGCGCCCGGCGATCCTCACCGGCTTCCTCGGCTACATGATGGCGGTCATCGGGCTCATCGCCGACCTGGGCAAGCCCTGGAACATGATCGGCATCTTCTCCAACAACGGCACCCAGTCGGTCCTCTTCGAGGTCGCCTGGTGCGTCTGCTGCTACACCACCGTCCTCCTGCTCGAGTTCGCGGTCCCGTTCTTCGAGTGGCTGGGCTGGGAGCGCTTCTACCGCCCGCTCAAGAAGGCGCTGCTCGGCCTCACCGTGCTCTCGGTGATGTTCTCGACCATGCACCAGTCGGCGCTGGGCTCCCTCTTCATCATCGCCCCGGGCAAGCTCCACCCGCTCTGGTACTCCAGCCAGATCTTCCTGTTCTTCTTCATCAGCGCGGTCATCGCCGGCATCTGCATGGTCATCGTGGAGAGCACGCTCTCGCACCGGCTCTTCTCCGAGCAGTTCGAGGGGCACCACGTCGACGTCGACAAGCTCACGCTCGGGCTCGCCAAGGCCGGCGCGGTGGTGATGTTCGCCTACTTCTTCCTCAAGCTGCAGGGGGTCATCGACAACCACGCCCTCGGCCTCATCGGGATGGGCTTCTACGGCAAGTGGTTCCTGGTGGAGATGCTGGGCTTCGTGCTCCTCCCCTCGCTCATGTTCGCCTGGGGCGCCCGGAACCGGCACGTGACGGTGGTGCGGGTGGCCGCCATCCTGGGCGTGAGCGGAATCGTCCTCAACCGGCTCAACGTCTCGCTCGTCGCCTACAACTACCACCAGTCCGTCCGCTACTGGCCGAGCTGGATGGAGGTCTCCGTCTCGCTCGCCCTGGTGGTCATCGGCGTCCTGGCGTTCCGCTGGATCGTCAACCGGATGCCGGTGCTGCGCCCCATGAAGTCCAACGCCGGCGAGCACTGAGGAGGGCGCCATGCACGGGAACGAGTTCCTGGTCGGCTACTCCGCGAAGCTGGTCGAGTACGGTCTCGCCGTCGCCTACCTGCTGCTCTTCGTGGGCTTCTGGCGGTACCTCCAGGGGGGCCGGGCCACCGCCGGCGCGGCCGCGCGGGTCGGGGCCGAGCCGGTGCACACCGGCTGGTTCACGGTGCCCGACGGCGTGGCCCTGCATCCGGGTCACAGCTGGGCGCGCCTGGAGGACGACGGGTCGGTCTCGGTCGGGCTCGACGACCTGGGCCACCGACTGGTCGGCGACCTCGACCGGATCGACGTCCCGGGGCGCGGGGACCGGGTCGAGCAGGGCGCTCCCGCGGTGACGCTCTCCGCCGGTGGACGAAGCGTGAAGGTGGTCTCCCCGGTCGACGGCGAGGTGATCGCCTACAACGCCGCGCCGGACGCCCACCTCGACCCGTACGGGAGCGGCTGGCTCTTCCGGGTCCGGCCGGATGGCTGGAAGCGAAGCCGGGCCCAGCTGCTCGACGGCGCGGCGGCGCGCGACTGGCTCGAGGACCAGGGGCGAAGGCTGGCGGCGCGCCTCTCCCCGGAGCCCGCACCGGTCCTCCAGGACGGCGGCGCGCCGGTCCACGGCATCGCGCGGGAGATCGACCCGGAGCACTGGGACGACGTCGCCCGCGAGTTCTTCCGCACCAAGGAAACCCAGGGGACGCCATGAATCCGATCGGAAAGACCCTCCGCCGCCTCGCCGTCGTCGCCGCCGCCGCGCTCGCCACCACGGCGCTCGCCGGAGGGCTCGACAAGCTCCCGCCCGACTTCACCTATCCGCCGGGGGACGGAAGCCCGGGCAAGGTGACCTTCAGCCACCAGAGCCACGTGGACGTGAAGAAGCCGGGCTGCACCACCTGCCACCCGAAGCTCTTCCAGATGCTGGAGAAGGGCGCGACGGCCAACGGCGCCCCCATCCGCCACGCGGTGATGGAGAAGGGTGGCCAGTGCGGCGCCTGTCACGGCAAGGGCGCCTTCGGGTTCGACTCCTGCGACACGTGCCACCGCTAGACGGTCGCTGACCGGCGAAATCCTTGCGCGCGCCCGGCCCGAAAGGGACCTCGGGCGCGCGCATCATGCGTCCTGGGCGAGGTGGCCCAACTCACCCGCACAGGTCGATGAAGAAATGTGAATTTACCGGGGAAATACATGGCACTCGTTCATCGTTCCGCTGGCGCGACCTGTGTGGATCTGCTACACGCGACGGGGTCGGATCGAGGACCGCCAGTCAACTTCCGGGGTCCCCCGACAGACACGAGGAGTGCACATGCCGATGAGGTTCATTCTGGTGCTCGCGGTGGTGCTCCTCGCCGCCCCCGTGCGCGCCGAGATCCCGGCCGAGCAGGACAGCTGCCTGGGCTGCCACGGCAGCGACCCCTCGATGACCATGGACCTGCCGAGCGGCGAGAAGCTCCCGCTCCACGTCGACCAGGCCGCCTTCGGGAAGTCGGTCCACGGGGACATCCTCCGCTGCACGGATTGCCACACCGACAAGGCCGACTACCCCCACGAGTCGAAGCCCTTCAAGAACCGCCGGGACGTCACCGTCGCCTACTACGAGCAGTGCAAGAAGTGCCACTTCTCGAACTACACCAAGACCCTCGACGGCGTGCACTTCCAGGTCGCCGAGAAGGGCAACCGGCAGGCCGCGCTCTGCGTCGATTGCCACGGCTCCCACGCCATCGGGCGCCCGGCCGAGCCACGCACCCGCGTCTCCGAGACCTGCTCGAACTGCCACAAGAAGGTCTTCGACGTCTACAAGAGCAGCGTCCACGGCAAGGCCGTCACCCAGGGAAACCCCGACGTGCCGGTCTGCACCGACTGCCACCGGGCCCACGACGTGGCCGATCCCCGCGCCGGGGCGCTGTCGCTGCGCACCGCCGAGATCTGCGGCCGCTGCCACACCGATCCGAAGCTGATGAAGCGGTACGGCCTCTCCACCAACGTGGTCGCGAGCTACCTGGCCGACTTCCACGGCATGGCGGCCTCCCTGCAGAAGGGCAAGAAGGGGAAGGGCGACCGGCTGGCGGCCGGCTGCACCGACTGCCACGGCGTGCACGACATCCAGCGCCCCGACGACCCCAAGTCGTCGGTGATGCAGGCAAATCTGGTGAAGACCTGCGGCAAGTGCCACGCCGGCGCCACCGCCGACTTCCCCAAGGCCTGGATGTCCCATTACGAGCCGAGCCTGAAGAAGTCGCCGCTCGTCTGGAGCGTCCAGATCTTCTATTACGTGCTCATCCCCTTCATCCTGCTCAGCCTGGTCATCCAGATCGCGCTGCACCTGTGGCGGGTGGTGGTGAACCGATGAGCGGCGACACGGCGGGCGCCTCCGGGACCGGAGCGAGGAGCGGCACGATGAGCGACGAGGCGGTGAATTCCGAGGCGGGGTTCCTGCTCCGCTTCTCGCCGGCCCAGCGGGTCGAGCACTTCGTGACCATGGTCGACTTCGTCGGCCTGGTCCTGACCGGCCTTCCGCAGAAGTTCTACACCGCCCGGTGGGCCCAGTGGCTCATCGGAAACCTGGGCGGGATCGACGGCGTCCGCTGGATCCACCGCTTCTTCGGGATCCTGCTCATCGTCGCCGTGCTCTGGCACGCGGTGGGCGCGATGCGGGCCATCCTGTCGCGCAAGGTCGGCTTCAGCATGGCGGTGAACAAGCGGGACTTCACCGACGCGGTGACGACGCTGCGCTACTACCTGGGGCTCGAGGACCACCCCGCCGCCTTCGATCGCTACGACTACAAGCAGAAGTGGGAGTACTGGAGCCTCATGATCGGCAACGTGATCATGATCCTCTCCGGCCTCACGCTCATGTACCCGGCGGTGGTGGCCCGCTTCGGTCCTGGCGAGATCATCCCGGCGGCCAAGGTGGCCCACTCGAACGAGGGGCTCATGGCGTTCCTCGTCATCACCATCTGGCACATCTTCAACGCCCACCTCCACCCCGACGTCTTCCCCTTCGACGCCTCCATCTTCACGGGGAGCATCAGCCGGGAGCGGATGGCGCACGAGCACCCGCTCGAGCTGGCGCGCCTCGAGGGGCGCGAGCCAGGCGATCACGGGCACGGGCATTAGGTCGCACCGGGCCGAGCCCGCCGCATGACCGGCCCGAGGTGGATCGACTTCACGGGCCAGGCGATCTTCCACACCCTGGTCGCCGCCCTGGTGGTGGAGGCCTTGATCCGGCTCTGGCGGGTGCGCCAGCCGGAGCAGCGGACCGGGTTCCGGCTGCTCGCCCTGGGCTGGCCGCTGCTCGTCGTCCCCGCCCTGTTTCTCGCCTTCCCGGGCCGGGAGGCGGAGACCTTCCGCGACGCGCGCGCCCTCTTCGCCGGGCGCCACTGGGACGATCTCGCCTTCCTGGGTGTCGGCCTCTACGGCTGGTGGATCGGCTTCATGGTGGCCGCCGGCCTGGGGCTCTTCCTCCTCGACCTCGTCCCCTGGCTTCGCGCTCGCAATGCCCGGTCGCCGGCGTGGATCGCCGGCGCGCCCATGGCCCGGCCAGCCGAGGAAGCGCTCGGGCAGGCGGCCGCCGCGCTCGGCATCGAGAAGCCGCCGCTCGCCTGGGTGGCCGAAGGGCCACCCGTGCTGTTCTGCACCGGGACACGGCAGCCCACCGTCGTCATCTCCCGGGCGGCGGTGGAGCTGCTCGACCCCGCCGAGCTCGCCGGAGCGCTGGCTCACGAGCTCGCACATCTGGAGAAGCGCGACCCGACCCTCTCCTGGGCGCTCATGGGGGCGCGGGCCCTCATGTGGTTCAACCCCGGGGTACAGGTCCTGGTCCGGGCCATCGCCCGGGACGCCGAGCGCATCGCCGACGAGCGGGCGGGCAACGCCTGCCGGGACCGGCTCGCCCTGGCGAGCGGGCTCCTCAAGCTCTTCCGTGCCACCGAGGGACGGGCCCCTGCGCGTACGGCGGGGGCGACCCCGCTCTCCGCGGCGCTCGCCGAGCCCATCGCAAGGGCCCGGGCCCACGACATCGAGCTGCGCTGCCGCGCCCTCATGGGCCCGGCGCCGGCGCCGGTTCCCCTCGCGCGGATGCGCCTCGCCGCCGCCGCCCTCGGCCTCGGATTCCTGCTGTTCTTCGTGGTATGACGGCCGCGAGGGGCGTGGCCATGGGAAGCACGGTGAGCGAGGGAGCCCGCGCCCTCTGGACCTTGACCCTCGTGCTCGGGGGCGCCGCGGCGGCGCTCGCGACGCTCGACGCGATCCCCACCTGGATGCACGGCCAGCCCCGCGGCGTCCGCCGCGCAGCGACCATCGAGGAGGCCGAGCGGCGCGTGCAGGCCCGGGTCCTCCTCCCGTCCTACTTTCCGGACACCCTCCGCTGGCCGCCCTCGGCGGTCCGGTTCATCCGGGACGACGGCGGCTCGGTCGCGCTCGACTTCCTGGCGAAGGACGGCGCGCCCGCGCTCTTCCTCGCCCAGACCGTCCGCGGGGACGCGGCCATCCCCGAGGGGCTGCAGGGGCGGCTCGCGGTGATCCAGCAGCAGAGCGCCCCCCTGGGCGACGACGCCGTCCTGGCGCGCGTGGTTGCCGAGGACGGGACGCTGTGGAACCAGCTCGCCTGGAGACGGAGCGGGCGCCACTTCCTCCTGCGGGGGCGCGGCTCCCTCGAGGACCTGATCCGCATGGCCCGAAGCATCCACGGGGAGGTCCGGTGAGCTCACCCTCGATCCGGGAGCGCCTGCGGCGTTCCCTGCAGACCCGCGTCTACATGCTGCTCGCGGTGAGCGCGGTGATCCCGGTCGCCATGCTCGCCTGGGCCTTCGGCGTCCGCGTGGCCCGCCTCGACGAGCAGCTCGTCGCCGCCCGGGAGTGGTCGGCGCGGACGGTGGCCGGGCAGGTGGAGGAAGAGCTCAACCAGGGGTTCGAGGTCCTGCAGCGCGCCGCCATGGCGTCCCATGTGAATCTCGAGGATCACGACGCCACCGCGGAGCATGCGGCGCTGCGGGATCCCCGCGTGAGGCTCCAGTTTCCCGGCGGAGCCTTCTTCCTCGACGTCGCGGGCAACGTCGTGGCCGAGGAGCCTGACCGCGGGTCGCGTTCCATCGCCCCGGCCGCCGGTCTGCCGGCGGTGCGGGGCGCCATCGACTCCGGGCGCCCCGTGGTCACGCCCTTCGTGGCGGGACGGTCCGGCGAGCACGTCTACCAGCTGATACCGGTGCGGGACTGGGAGGGGCGCGTCACCGGCCTCGCCGGAGGCGTCATCGACACCTCGCAGCACCACCTCCTCGTCATGCTCCGCTACCTCCGGCAGAGCGCCGACGGGTCCGCGGAGATCGTCGACCAGGCGGGGCGCGTCCTCGCCACGACGGAGCCTGGGCGGCCGGCCACCACCACCGCCTGCTCCGGAGTGCGCCGGCTCATCGCGGAGGGCAAGGGGTACTCCCGGCTCTGCAGCGAGTGCCACTCCGGGCGGTCGCAGGACGTCCGGGGGCGCGCCGCGGTGACCACCGCCGCGGTCGCCAACGCACCCTGGGTGATCATGGCCCGCGTGCCCGCCTCGGAGGTGATGGGGGCCACCGGCGCGTTCCCGGCCTGGCTGGGGGGGATGATCTTCGTGGCGCTCGCCTGCGGCGCCCTGCTGGCCTGGGGGGCGGCACGAAGCGTGGCCCTCCCGGTGGTGGCGCTCACCCGGGCCGCGGAGACCATCGCCGCCGGCGACCTCTCGGGCCAGATCCCCCGGCTCGGGGAGGACGAGGTGGGGCGCCTCGCCGAGGCGCTCGAGAAGATGCGCCGCTCGCTGGCCGATCTCATCGGGATCGTGGCCGACGCCAACACGCGCCTGGAGGCGCGGGTGGTCGAGCGGACCGCCCAGCTCGGCGAGGCGAACGAGCAGCTTCGCGACCGCGAGCTGGCGCTGGCGCGGCTCTACGAGAAGGTGGTGTCGGCCCAGGAGGACGAGCGCAAGCGCATCGCCCGCGAACTGCACGACGACACCAGCCAGAGCCTGGCCGCCCTGGTCATGGCCATCGATGGCTCCCTGGCGGCGCTCAAGGCCGGACTCACCCCGCGCCTCGAGGAGGCCAAGGCGCTCGCCGTCCGGACCATCGAGGAGGTCCACCGGATGATCCTGGACCTGCGCCCTTCGGTCCTCGACGACCTGGGGCTGCAGTCGGCCATCCGCTGGTACGCCGAGCGGCACCTGACCGGGCGCGGCATCTCGGTCCGGTGCGAGTTCGACGCCCCCGACCGGCGTTTCCCGGCCGCCTTCGAGACGGCGCTCTTCCGGGTCTGCCAGGAGGCCATGAGCAACATCGCGCGCCACGCCCATGCCGAGAGCGTGCTCGTCCAGCTCTCGGAGGGCGAGGGTGAGATCCGCATCGAGATCGAGGATGATGGGCGCGGCTTCGAGCCCGACAACGTGTCGCACGCCGAGCGGCGACACTTCGGGCTCATGGGAATCGAGGAACGGGTGGAGATCCTGGGAGGCAAGGTCGTGATCGATTCCGCGCCGGGGCAGGGGACGCGCATCCGCCTGGCGGTCCCGCTCCCGAGGGAGGCGTAGGCGATGTCGAAGATCCGGGTGCTGCTCGCCGACGACCACGCCATCCTGCGGGAAGGTGTGAAGGCGCTGCTCGCGCTGTGCGACGACATCGAGGTGGTGGGGGAGGCCGTCGACGGCCAGGGAGCGATCGAGGCCACCCGGAAGCTCGACCCCGACGTGGTGATCATGGACATCGCCATGCCGGGCCTGGGGGGGCTCGAGGCGACCATCGAGATCAAGAAGGAGGGGCTGCGCGCGCGCATCCTCGTCCTTTCCCAGTACGAGGACCGGGAGTACGTCCGACGCCTTCTCAAGGCGGGGGTCTCCGGGTACCTGCTCAAGAAGTCGGCGGGCGCCGAGTTGCCGAACGCCATCCGGGCCGTTCACCGCGGCGGGCTGGTGCTCGACCCGGAGGTCGCGCGCACCGCGATGGAGGACGGCGGACCGGCCGCGGCCGGGGGGGGCGATCCCTACGAGTCCCTCACCGACCGGGAGAAGCAGGTACTCAAGCTGGTCGCCGAGGGGCTCGCCAACAAGGAAGTGGCCGACGTCCTCGGCATCAGCGTGAAGACCGCGATGTCCCACCGCGAGAAGGTCATGGAGAAGCTCGGTCTCCACAACCGGACCGAGCTGGTGCGCTTTGCCCTGCGGCGGGGCGTCATCCGCGTCGACACCTGACGGGGCGGTCCGCCCCACCTGCGCCAAATCCCCCGGATCCCGCCGGACATGGGTCGTGAGCCCCATCGCTGCGTGGGGCAAGACTTGCAAGCGCCCGGATCCACGCAGGGCGGCACGACCGCGACACCGGCCCGGTCCTTGCTCTTCTCTCGACCGCCTTGGTCGCCCCGGGAGGGGAGCGATCAGGGCCGGGGCGGGGAGAGCGCGTGTGAGGGTCCTGTTCACGAGCGCGCCTGAGCCGGGACCGGTGGTCGAATCCACCGGCGCCTGGCTCCCCCTTGCCCTGGTTCACCTGGCCGGCGCCTCCCGCGCGGCGGGTCACGACTGCTCCATCGTCGACGCGCTCGCCAAGGGTCTCGGGTTCGAGGAGCTGGAGCGGATCGTCCGCGAGACGGCCCCGGACGTGGTCTGCGTGTCGGCGTCGACCCCCGGATTTCCGGCGGCCCTCGAGCTGTGCCGCAGGGTCAGGGCGCCGGGGCGAACCACGGTCGTGGGCGGGATCCATGCGTCCTTCATGTATCCGGAGTTCCTCCCCGGCGGAGGGATCGATTTCGCGGTGGTGGGGGAGGGTGAGGAGACCCTTCCCGAGCTCCTGCGCTCCCTCGAGACCGGTTCAGACCCGGCCCGCATCGCCGGCATCGCCTTCGCCCTCGGCGGCCGGGTGATCCGCACCGCTCCGAGGCCGCGGACGGGGTCGCTCGATCCCCTGCCCAAGGCCTGGGACCTCCTCGACGGAGGACCCTACCGCTGGCCGGGCAGGCCCGGCTCGAT
Organism: uncultured Anaeromyxobacter sp.; assembly: GCA_903904005.1. GTDB lineage: Bacteria > Myxococcota > Myxococcia > Myxococcales > Anaeromyxobacteraceae > CAIOAK01. The sequence goes on along the minus strand of CAIVAR010000011.1, from coordinate 31,349 downwards.
CCTGGGGGCGATCACGAGCTCGCGGGGCTGCCCCCGCCGGTGCCGGTCCTGCAGCGAGGCGGCCCTCTACGACGGCTCCTGGCGAAAACGCTCGGTGGACTCGGTCGCCTACGAGCTCACCACCCTCCGTCGAGACCACGGCGTGGAGGTGGTCGCGTTCCACGATCCGGCGCCGGCTGCCGATGGCGCCCGCTTCGCGGAGCTGACGAGCCGCCTCGCCGAGCTCGACCTCGGGCTCGAACTCGTGATCTGGTCCTGCGTGGAGGAGGTCCTCCGGGACGAGGCGGTGCTGGAACGCTGGCGCCAGGCCGGGGTGATCCACGTGGGGATCTGCCGGGACCCGTCCGAGGATCGGCTGGTGGGCGACGCGAGGTCCCGCGCGCTGGCCGACGGGCATCGGGCCATCCGTGCGCTGCGCGCCGCCGGCATCACCTCGGAGACTTCCTTCTGGATCGGGTTTCCGGACGAGACGCCCGGGACGGTCGAGGAGACCCTGGCCCGCGCGCTCGCCTGGGACCCTGACCTGGCCCGATTCCCCGTCCTCACGCCCTTGCCCTACACGCCTGCCTGGCGCACCTGGGGTCCGCACGTCGTCACGCGGGACTACCGCCACTTCAACCAGGTCGACCCCGTGGTGAAGCCGCTCGCCATGGAGCTCGACGAGGTGGCGTCGATGGCGGAGCGATGCCGACGGAGCTTCGGGGGCGCGAGAACGGGCCGGAGCCCGCAGGGGGGCGGGGCGCGCAGCGCCGGTCCCTGGGTCGTGCATCCCGTCGAGACGACGGACACCAGCGGCGAGCCCGTACTCGCCCGGGACGACCTGGACAGGCCGCCGCTCTTCCCGCACCCGCCGCGTCCCTGAGCCCGGGCCGCCGCGAGGTCGAGGCCGCAACCCTTTCGCGGGCGACCCGCCCGGGGCGCAAATTGCGCAACCCATGCGTCGAAATGATGGCCTAACATATTGATATTACAGCTACTTCGAAAGGCACAGCGATTGCTAATCGGGTTGGCCCGGAGGGGTCGATGCTCGTCGCCATCGGAGTCGACAGGAAGAGGGCTTCCGTTGCGTCCCGCGAGAGGCTCGCGGCGGCCGGGGAGGATCTTCCGTCCCTGCTCCGGTCCTATGCCGCCCTCGACGGCGTGGACGAGCTCTTCGTCCTGTCCACCTGTTACCGCGTAGAGGTCTACGCCGCTTCGACCTGCCCGTCGGCGGCCGCCGCCAGCCTGGCAGGGGCCCTTCGCCGGAGGGGCGCGGACCCCGAACTTCCGCTCCTCGACCTCCGGGGGCCGGAGGCCTTCCGGCACCTCGTCCGCGTTGCCGCCAGCCTGGAGTCGGGGGTCGTCGGGGAGCCGCAGGTCCTCGGCCAGGTCAAGGAGGCCTTCGGGAACTCAGCCGAGGCAGGCACGGTGGGCAAGGAGCTCTCCTCGGTGTTCGCCCGCGTCCTCCGGGTTGCGAAGCGGGTCCGCAGCGAGACGGCGATCGGGCGGGCGGGGATCTCGTGGGGGCACGCGTCGGCCGATCTTGCCGAGAAGGTTCTCGGCCCGCTCGAGGGGCGCCACGCGGTGGTTGTCGGCGCCGGCGAGATGGCCCGTCTGTCCGCGCAGCACCTCCACGAGCAGGGGATGACCCTCGCGGTGGTGAACCGGACGCTCGCGAACGCGGAGGCCCTTGCCCGTGAGGTAGAGGGAGAGGCCCTCCCGGTCGACGCGCTCGCGGAGGAGCTCATCCGCGCCGACGTGGCGGTGGTCGCGGCCCCGGTCGCGCTCGAGGCGCTCGAGCCCAGCGGGGCCAGGGCGCTCATGAAGCGGCGCCGTCACCGGCCGCTCCTGCTCATCGATCTCGCCGTGCCTCGTGCGGTCCCGACCGCCCTCGGCGACGTCGACGGGATCTACGTCTGCGACGTCGACGACCTCGCGCGCATCCAGCGCCAGGCCCAGGAGGCGCGGTCCAGCGCCGTGCGGGACGCCGAGCGGATCATCGACGACGAGGTCGAGCACTTCGCCCGGGCCCTCGCCGAGCGTCGGGCCGCGCCGATCATCGCGGCGGTCCGTCACCGTGCCTCGGAGATCGCTCGCGAGGAGGTCGAGCGCACCGTCCGGCGTCTCGGCGGCGATCCGGAGCTGGAGCGGCGCCTCGATGCGCTGGCCGGTGCAATCGTGTCGAAGCTCCTGCACCAGCCAAGCGTGCGGCTGCGCATGGCGGGGCAGGATGTCGAAGGGGGGGACCAGCTCATGGCGGCCGCCGCCCGGATCTTCGACGTCCAGGCCGAGGCCGGGCCGGCCAGCCCGGCCTGAGCCTTTCCCGTGCGCCCACGGCAAACCCTCGCGCCCACGCCCCTCCTGGGCGCGGAACCCGCGAGCGACCATCTTGGTACGCCCCGATCGGGATTGACCCGGACCCGAAAAGTGGGGCAAATAGCGCATATTCGAAGATGTTTCCGCGGCACTGGGTGAAATGGCGCGGTCCCTGCGACCCATCCAGGTCCAACCGGAGCGATCGGAACCATGGACGCGCTGAAAGAGGTCTGGAGGAGGCTCGCCCGGAGCGTACGCGCCCGGATCCTCCTCCCCACCGCTGTGCTCTTCGCGGTCGTGCTCGGCGCGATGGTCTACTCGGCCGTGCAAGCCTACGGGGCCGACATCGAGAAGGTCCAGCGGGAGCGGGCCGAGATCTTCGCCGCCAACGTCGCCTCCGGCGTCACCCAGAGCATGCTGGAAGGGCAGCCCGCCCAGATCCCCGACCTCCTCGAGCTGGCCCGGAGCCACCGGGCCGACCTCGAGTCGATCAGCCTGCTCCGTCCGAACGGCCAGATCGCCTACTCCACCGACCACCGTCTCATCGGCAGCGTGCCGTGGCGGGACATGGAACCGTTCGGACAGCCGCGGGTGGTCTCCGAGCCCGCGGGCGCCCGGTTCCACTACGCCGTCGTCCGTCCGCTCGCCAACTCCGAGCGGTGCGCCAACTGCCACGGCCCCGGGACCCGCATCAACGGCTGGGTCGACCTGCGCTTCACGCGCGCTCCGGCCGTCGCCGCGCAGGGGGAGCTCGCCCGGACCCTCTCGGTGAGCACGGGCGTCGCCCTCCTGCTCCTCCTCGCGATCGCCTGGTGGCTCATCGGGCGGGAGGCGGTCGCGCCGCTCCAGCGGCTGGTGGCCGCCATGGCCCGGGCCGAGTCGGGCGACCTCACCGTCCGGGCCGACGAGGGCCGGCCCGACGAGTTCGGCACCGCCGCGCGCGGCTTCGACGCCACGCTGGCGGCGCTCCGCCGCAGCCAGGCGGAGCTCGAGTCCTTCTACCGGGAGCGGATGGTCCGGGCCGACCGCTTCGCCACCGTGGGCGAGATGGCCACCGGGCTCGCCCACGAGATCAAGAACCCGCTGGCCGGGCTCTCCGGGGCGCTCGAGCTGCTCGCCGAGGACCTGGCCGGCAACCCCCGCCAGGCTGACGTGGTGGGGGAGATGCGCCACCAGGTCGCGCGGCTCGCCCACACCATGGAGAGCCTGCTCTCCTTCGCGCGTCCCCCCAAGGCCCAGCTGCGGGACACCGACCTGAACGCCACCATCCAGAAGGTCCTCTTCCTGGTGCGCCAGCAGCGCCGGCTGGCATCCGTCCACGTCGAGGCCGACCTCGGCGAGGTCCCGCACGTGCTCGCCGATCCCGACCAGCTGGAGCAGGTCTTCCTGAACATCTGCCTCAACGCCTGCCAGGCGCTGGGACAGGCCGGAGGCCGGATCACCGTGCGTTCCCGGGCCACCGAGGGACAGGTCGTCGTCGACGTCGAGGACACCGGCCCGGGCATCCCGGAGCACGTCCGCCCCAACCTCTTCAAGCCGTTCTTCACCACCAAGCGCGAGGGCAACGGCCTCGGGCTCGCCATCTCGGCCCGCATCGTCGCCGAGCACGGCGGGAACATCGGTTATCGCTGCCCGGCCGGAGGGGGGACGGTCTTCACGATCATCCTCCACCCGGTGAAGACGGTCCCCGAGCGCCCCCAGGAGATGACCGCATGACCACCTCGCCCGCCCGGATCCTGGTCGTCGACGACGAGAAGCTCATCCGCTGGTCGGTGGGCGAGCGGCTGCAGCGCGGAGGCTACGAGGTGGTCTCGGCCGAGTCGGGGGAGGAGGCGCTCGAGGCCGTCGCCTCCCGGCCTCCCGACCTCATGCTGCTCGACGTGCGCCTCCCCGGCATCGACGGCCTGCTCACGCTGCAGCGGGCGCTCGTCCAGGCCCCGGAGCTCGCCGTGATCATGATGTCGGCCCACAGCACCGTCGACATCGCCGTGGAGGCGATGAAGCACGGGGCCATCGACTTCCTGGTGAAGCCGTTTCCCTTCCAGGCGCTCGACGCGGCCGTGGAACGCGCCCTCACCGCGGCCCGCACACGCCGGCAGATCGAGGCGCTCACCCAGGAGCGGCGCGGGGGCGGGGAGGCCCTCTCGGCGCTGGTGGGGCACTCGCCCGGCATGGAGCAGGTTCGCGCCATGGTGTCCCGCCTCTCCGGGAGCGACGCCACCACCGTTCTCGTCGAGGGGGAGAGCGGCTCGGGCAAGGAGGTGGTGGCCCGGGCCATCCACTTCTCCAGCGGACGCGCCGAGCGTCCCTTCCTCCAGGTGAACTGCGCGGCCCTGCCCGAGCACCTGCTCGAGAGCGAGCTGTTCGGCCACGAGCGGGGAGCCTTCACCGACGCCCACGCCCAGAAGCGCGGCCTCTTCGAGAGCGCCGAGGGCGGCACGGTGATGCTCGACGAGATCGGCGATCTTCACGCCGGAGGGCAGGCGAAGCTCCTGCGCCTTCTCGAGAACAAGACCTTCCGGCGGGTGGGCGGCGTCTCCGAGCTGCGGGCCGACGTGCGGGTGCTGGCCGCCACCAACGTCAACCTGGAACAGCGCGTCTCCGAGGGGCGCTTCCGGGCCGATCTCTTCTTCCGGCTCAACGTCGTGCGAATCGTGCTCCCGCCGCTCCGGGACCACCCGGAGGACGTGCCGGCGCTCTGCGTCCACTTCATCGCCCGGTTCAACGAGGAGATGAACGGCCGGGTGAAGGGGGTGAGCTCGGCCGCCATGCAGCTGCTCCAGGCCCACCGCTGGCCGGGCAACGTGCGGGAGCTGCGCAACGCGGTCGAGCGGGCCTTCATCCTCCACGCCGGTGTCGAGGAGCTTCGCCCGGAGCACCTCACGCCCGAGCTGCGGGGCGCGGCCGTCGCGGCGCGCCGCCCCGAGAAGCCGGCCGCCGTCGCGCCCGACGGGCTGTTGCTCGAGGACGTGGAGCGGAAGCTCATCCAGGAGGCGCTCGAACGCTCCAGCGGGAACCAGTCGCGCGCGGCACGCCTGCTCGGGATCAGCCGGGACACGCTCCGCTACCGCCTGAAGAAGCACGGAATGGGCTGAGACCGAGCCCCGGAGGCGCCGCTACCCGGCGGCGGCCAGCGGCTCGAGCGCCGCGCGGAGCTTTCCGCGGGCCCGGATCTCGAGCTGCCGGGCCCGCTCGCGGGAGAAGCCGAGCCGGTTGCCGAGGTCCTGCAGCGAGGCGGGCTCGTCGGCCATGAAGCGCTGCTCGACGATGGTCCGCTCCCGGTCGTCGAGGAGGGCGAGCGCGTCGGCGACGCCGCGGTTCAGGCGGGCCGAATCGCGGACGCGGGAGAGCCGCTCGTCCTGGAGTTCTTCGCTCGACGCGCAGCGCTCCATCGTGGTGGGCCCGCCGTCCGACACCGGGGCGTCGAGCGACTGGTCGCGGAGCTCGAGCCGGCGCGACACCTCCCGGACCTCCCCCGTGCTGACCCGGAGCTTCCGGGCCACGCGTTCGTCGAGGTCCTCGTCGCAACCGGCCCGGGCGAGTTCACGGCGCGTCCGCGCCAGCGCGAAGAAGAGGCGGCGCTGGGCCTGCGTGGTGCCGACCTTCACGAGCGACCAGGACTGGAGCACGTATCCCTGGATGTAGGCGCGGATCCACCAGGAGGCATAGGTGACGAGCCGGATGCCCTGTTCGGGGTCGAACTTGGTCACGGCACGGAGAAGCCCCAGGTTCCCCTCCTGGATCAGGTCGGCGAGACGGAGCCCGTATCCCCGGTAGCCAGCCGCGACCTTCACGACGAAGCGGAGGTTCGAGGTGACGAGGAGGTGGGCCGCGCGCAGGTCTCCACGCTCCCGGTAGGCCCGCGCCTGCGCCTGCTCCTCCTCCACCGAGAGCATCGGGTAGCGGCCAACGTCCTGGAGATAGGCGGAGACGGTCTCGCGCATGAGAAAGACACAGAGCAACAGGAGTGCCATGCTGCGGGGGTGCCGGATCGGCCCCAAACTCCGGTGGTTCCCTGCTTCGAGGGACACGAGCCGGGGGTTGGATGGTTACCTTTTTACCGATCCGGCCCCTGAAAACGCCCCCTCTGGGGCAAGCGCCCCAGAGACACCCAACTGGGCGGGGTTCTGGGTACTGACCCATCTGGGTCGCCGGGAACCCTTGCACAGAAGGGCCGGCGATCGCATCGTGGACGCCATGAATCGGCCATGAGCGAACTCCGTCCGACCCTTCCAACTGCCGAATCTCGTCCCGTTACCGAAGAGAAGGCCAGCCAGCTGGCCTTCGTCGCGCACGAGATCCGCAACCCGCTCTCCACAGCCCTCTGGAGCGTGGAGATGCTCGCCCGGATGAGCGCCGAGGAACGGGGCGGCGCGCGCGGGGAGAAGCTCTCCCGCATGTCGTTGCGCGCGCTCACGCGGCTCCGGCGCCTCGTCGAGGATCACCTCCTCATCGCCCGCCTCGACGTGGGCGGAATCCCGCTCGAGCTGGAGGAGGTCCCCGCGCGCGAGATGTTCCCCGGGGCCATCACCGTCGGAGCAGGGTCGATCGAACTCGAACTGGAGCCGGGCCTGTCTGTGGTGGGTGACCCCGGCCTGGCGCGCCGGATCGTCGAGGGGATCCTCCTCGCCGCCGCTCGAGGGGGCGCTGACGTCCGCGTCACGGGTACCCGCAAGGGTGGGGTGGCCCGCTTCCGATTCGAGGGGGCGAAGGCCACGCCCGAGGAGCTCGTCGACCCCAGGCGCGGAGACAGCGGGGACACCCGCGGTTCGGCGCTGGCCCTCCCGGCTGCGCGGCGGGCCTGTGCGCTGCTCGGGGGCGCGGTCGGCGTCGACGGCGGGGCCTGGATCCTGGAGTTGCCGGCACCGGAGTCGCCGCGCCGCCAGGGGTAGGGGCAGGGGCCCCGGGAAGTCTTGACAGGGACCAGCCCCTCCGCTACAAGTCCGCGCTCCCCAAACGTTTTTCTGCAAGTCTCCCCCGGCCGGTCGTCGCGGGGCGGACCAATGCGAGGTCGAACATGGCTACTGGTCTCCTGGGTCGCAAGGTCGGCATGACCCATATCTTCACCGCCGACGGCGACTGCGTCCCCGTCACCGTTCTCCAGATGGGCCCCTGCACCGTCATCCGCCGCAAGACAGCGGAGAAGGACGGCTACGACGCCGTCGTGCTGGGCTTCGTCGAGGTCGCCGAGAAGAAGGAGAAGCGGCTCACGAAGGCCGAGGTGGGCGTCTTCAAGAAGGCCGGGACCGCGGTGTTCCGCCACCTGAAGGAGGTTCGCCCCCGTGACCCGAAGCTCCTCGGCGAGCTCAAGACCGGGGACGTCCTCACGGTCGACCAGGTCTTCAAGCTCGACCAGCGTGTCGACGTCACCGGCACCAGCAAGGGGCGCGGTTTCGCCGGCGTCTTCAAGCGCTGGGGCATGAAGGGTGCGGCCCGTGACTCGTCCACGGCCCACGAGCACCACCGGCACCCGGGCGCCATCGGACAGCGCAAGACGCCCGGCAAGGTGTGGAAGGGCAAGCACCTCCCTGGTCACTACGGCGTCGACAACATCACCACCCAGAACCTCATCGTGGCGGGCATCGAGGCCGAGGGCAACCTCCTCCTCGTGAAGGGTGCCGTGGCCGGCCACGCCGACGGGCTCGTCTACGTCGACACCGCCTCCAAGGGGCAGCCCAAGCCCAAGAAGAAGCAGGAAGTCCGCGAGCGGGCCAAGCCGAAGGTGTAGCAGCGGCGGCTTCAGCCGCCGCAAGAACCACTCACGGAACGGTTCCGAAACACGAAAGGGCTGGCGAGCGATCGCCAGCCCTTCGTATTTGCGGTCCGGTTCCGAGGACCCGCTCTTGCGCCGACTGAAGTCGGCGCTGCGGGAAGTCGGCGCAGCTTATCCCGGCGGGACTTCGGGCGGCCCGCCCGACCCACCGCGCTTGCGGTCCCGCTCCAGCCGGTACCGGGTATTTGGATCGAGGGCCTTCTTCCGCAGCCGGATGGAGAGCGGCGTCACCTCGACGAGCTCGTCCTCGGCGATCCACTCGAGCGACTTCTCGAGGTTCATGTCGCGCGGGGGCGTGAGGATGATGTTCTCGTCCCGGCCGGCGGCGCGGATGTTGGTGAGCTTCTTCTCCCGGCAGATGTTGTACTCGATGTCGTTGTCGTGGGAGTGCTCGCCCACGATCATGCCGTTGTAGACCTTGTCGCCCGGCTTCACGAAGAGCTTGCCGCGCTCCTGCCCGGAGAAGCAGGCGTAGGCGACCGTCTCGCCCTCGCGGTCGGAGATGATGGCGCCAGCCTGGCGCTTGTCGATGCGCCCCTGCCAGGGCTCGTAGCCGTCGAACTGCGAGGAGAGGATGCCCTCGCCGCGGGTGAGGGTGAGGAAGTCGGAGCGGAAGCCGATGAGGCCGCGGGCCGGGACCCGGAACTGGAGCCGGGTGCGACCCGAGCCGAGCGGCTGCATGTCGACCATGCGCCCCTTGCGCGGGCCGAGCGCGCTCGTGACCGGTCCCACCCCGTCGGCGGGCAGGTCGCACACGAGCAGCTCCATGGGCTCGTGGACCTCGCCGGCGATGTTCTTCAGCACCGGCTCCGGGTTCGACACGGTGAGCTCGAACCCCTCCCGGCGCATGTTCTCGACGATGACCGCGAGCTGCAACTCGCCGCGACCCACCACCTTGAAGGCGTCGGGGGTCTCGGTGTCCTCGACGCGGATGGAGACGTTCTTGTACGCCTCGCGGTGCAACCGCTCGCGGATGTTGCGGCTGGTGACGTACTTGCCCTCGCGTCCGGCGAAGGGCCCCTCGTTCACCCGGAACACCATCGACATGGTGGGCTCCTCCACGCTGATGCGTGGGAGGGCCACAGGGGCGGAGGGGTCGCAGAGGGTGTCGCCGATGCCGATGTGCTCGGCGCCGGCGATGCAGACGATCTCGCCCGGGCCGGCGTCCTTGACCTCGACTCGCTTCAGGCCGTCGTAGACGTAGAGTCGAACGATCTTGGCGGGGACGATCTTGCCTTCCTCGCGGATGACCGAGATGGTCGCGCCCTCGCGGGCCACGCCGGAGGCGATGCGGCCGATGGCGAGGCGCCCGACGTAGTCGTCGTAGTCGAGGTTGTCGACGAGCATCTGCAGCGTCGGATGCTCCTCCTCGGGAGGGGCCGGGATGTGGGTGAGGATGGCGTCGAAGAGGGGCTTCAGCGTGTCGGACTCGAAGGCGCCGGCCACGGTGTGGGCGGCGCGCCCCTCGCGGGCGATGGTGTAGATGACCGGGAAGTCGATCTGGTGCTCGTTGGCGCCGAGGTCGATGTAGAGCGAGTAGACGAGGTCGAGGACCTCCTTCGCCCGCGCGTCCTGCCGGTCCACCTTGTTGACGACGAGCACCGACGGCAGCCCCAGCGCCAGCGCCTTGGAGAGCACGAATCGGGTCTGGGGGAGGGGGCCCTCGGCGGCGTCGACGAGGAGCAGCACCCCGTCCACGAGGCGCAACGCCCGCTCGACCTCGCCACCGAAATCCGCGTGACCGGGGGTGTCGACGATGTTGATCTTGATCCCGGCCCAGGTGACCGCGGTGTTCTTCGCGAGGATGGTGATGCCCTTCTCGCGCTCCAGGTCGTTCGAATCCATCACCCGCTCGACGAGGGTCTCGTTGGAGCGGAAGATGCCGGCCTGGCGCAGCATGAAGTCCACGAGCGTTGTCTTGCCGTGGTCGACGTGGGCAACGATGGCCACGTTGCGAATCTTGTCTCGAGCGATCATGGGAGGGGGGGAGGCGGGCGGGTTCATATACGCGCTGCGTCGAACCGGCAAGGGGAAAGAGCCCCTCACCGCACCAGGGAGGTCGTGATGGAGCAGGTGGAGGGGCTGCACCACGTGGCGCTGCGCTGCGCCGATCTGGAGGCGTGCGAGACATTCTACCGGGAGGTTCTCGGCCTTCCGGTGCTGCGCCGGTGGGCTGCCGAGGGTGGAGGGGACCGGAGCGTGTGGCTCTCCACGGGGGCCGGTTTCCTGGCGCTCGAGCGCGCGTCGAGGCCGTCCGAGGAGGCACCGTTCGAGGACACCCCGGCCGGGTGGCAGGTGGTGGCGCTGTCCATTCCTCGCGCCGACCGGCGGGCCTGGGAGGCGCGGCTCGCCGCGGCTGGCGTCCGCCTCGCCCGGCGCAGCCCCTTCTCCCTCTTCTTCCGGGACCCGGAGGGGAACCGTGTCGCCCTTTCCCACTGGCCGGAGGAGGGGTGACCTTCGTCCGGCGGCGCTTCGCGAGGGACAACTACCTCTACCTTCTCGCGGAGGGGGAGGACGCCGTGCTCGTCGACCCGGCCGACCCGGCGGTGGCGCTCGACGCCGTCCGGACGGCGGGGGTCCGGCCGAGGTGGATCCTGCACACCCACGGCCACGTCGACCACTCGGGTGGGAGCGCCCGCCTCCGGCAGGAGCTCGGGGCCCAGGTGATCGGCCATGGCGACGACGCCGCCTGGTTCGCGCCGGACCGCGACCTCTCCGGCACGACGGTCCTCGACCTGGGACGGCTGCGCATCCGCGTGCACCCCGCCCCGGGCCACACCCCGGGCTCGGTGCTGCTCGAATGGCAGGGGAGGCTGCTCACCGGCGATACCCTCTTCTGGTCGGGATGCGGCAACTGCCGGCACGGGGGCGATCCGTCCCTCCTCGCCACGACCTTTCGCACCGTCCTGCCGGCGCTCGACCCGCGTCTCGAGGTCCACCCCGGCCACGATTACGCCGAGGCGAACCTGCCATTCGTCCTCGACCGGGAGCCGGCCAACCAGGCCGCGGCGGGGCGCCTCTCCGCGGTCCGGGCCGCCCGGGCCGCCGGCGTCGAGCCCGAGGCGACGGAGCTCGGCGAGGAGGTCCTCGTGAACCCCTTCCTCCGGGCGGGTGGGGACGGGCCCTTCGTGGCGCTCCGGGGGCTCCGGGACGACTGGTGATGCGAAGGCGCCTCGGGGCCTGCTAGGATCGGCGCCACCGGAGGTGTGGTCGGTGCCCCGCTGGCTCAACGTCCCCAACGTGCTGACCGCGACGAGGATAGTCCTCGCCCCGGTCTTCCTCTGGCGGTACCTCGTGGGCGACGAGGACGGGGCGCTCATCGCCTTCGCGGTGGCGGCGCTCACCGACGGACTCGACGGACTGCTGGCCCGCCTGCTCGCCCAGCAGACCCGGCTGGGCGCCTTCCTCGACGCCGCCGCCGACAAGCTCCTCGTGGCCTGCGCCCTCATCGCGCTCGCCGTGAAGGGGCAGGTCCCCTGGTGGCTCACCGGCGTGGTCGTGGGGCGCGACCTCATCCTCGCGGCGGGCTCGGTCTTCCTGCTCGCGACCCGTGCGCCCCTGCCGGTGCGTCCGACCCGGATCGGGAAATACGCGATGGCGCTCGTGGCGCTCATCGTGGTGGTGGTCCTCGTGGCCGACTACCACGATGCCCCCACGGCCCGGACCGCCTCCTGGGTCGCGGCGCTCGGTGTCGTGGCCTGCGCGCTCGTGATCGGGAGCGCGGTCCAGTACGGCTCCGCCTTCCTCTCGAGCGCGCGCATGGGACGCCGCGCCCACGACACCGGCGGGCGTTGACACCCTCGCCCTCAGCGGGTAGAAACGGCCCGCTTCCGTCGATTCGCAGGCCCGTAGCTCAGTGGTAGAGCACTACCTTGACACGGTAGGGGTCGTCAGTTCAATCCTGACCGGGCCTACCAGAAATCGGGGGGTTGGCGGAAACGCCGACCCCCTTTTCCTTTCCAGGGATCTCCCGTCCGGGGATCCCGCGGGAGCAAGTGGAGCCTCGATGCGAACCGTGGCGATCGCCCTGATGCTGCTCCTCTCCTCGCCCGCCGCGGCCGGCGACTACCCGACCGCGCCCGACGACATGGACGAGCTCTGCCAGGACATCGGCGAGTCGCCCAACGCGACCATGCCCGCGAAGGACCGCTTCTGGTTCGCCGACACCTGCACCTGCCGCGAGCCGGTGGGTTGCGGGAAGGTGGGCTCGCCCCGGTGGGAGCGGCGGGTCGAGGCCGAGCGGGCGAAGGAGAGCAAGCGCCAGGAGGCGGATCGGAAGCGGCAGGAAGCGCTCCGGGTCGCGGGGCTCGAGCAGGCGCGGGAGGCCTGCGGCACGTTCGTCCGCTGCCTGAACGCACCCGGGGGAAAGCCCGGCGCCTGCGACGAGACCGCCGGAACCTTCGAGTACGATTGCTCCGCGGTCATTCGCGACGTGGCTGTCTGCGGCCGGTTGCTCCAGGCCATGAAGACGGACCCCGCCAAGGCCGACTGCAGCGCGTCGTTCCGCTGACGCCCCGCGGTCACCTGCCCGGGGCGGGACCGGGGCGGCGGGAACCTGCCAGGCCGCTCTCGAATCCGATGAAGCGGCGCGCCCCATCCACGAAGCGCTCCAGCTTCCGCGACACCGTGCGCCGGGAGATCCCGAGCGCGTCGGCCACCTCGTCGTGGTTCATCCCGTCGACGAAGACGCCCACCGCCACGGCCTGCGTCTCCCCGTCGAACCGGGCCAGGACCGACCGGGCCAGGTTCCAGTCGACGGCTGCGTCGCCACCTCGCGCGTGGGGGGAGGGCGTCAGGGCCTGGTCGTCCTCCGCGGCGGCCTCTTCGCCGCGGCGGAGCAGGTCTCGCCGGAGGTTCAAGCAGTGGTTCGTCGCGACCCGGTAGATCCAGGGAAGCACCGTCTCCCGCTCCTGGAGCTTCTCCACATTGCCGAGGAGCTTCAGGAAGACCTCCTGGGTCGCGTCCTGGGCGGCGGTACGGTCCCGGAGCAGCCGGAGGCAGCGCCGGTAGACCACGGGGCCGAACTCCCGGTACAGCCGGGACACCTGGCTCTGCTGGTCGTCCCTGGGATTCCCCGCGCCATTCGCCATTCCACGCTCCCCGTCCACCTGCCGCGGCGTCTGACCACATCCGCGAGAGCATCATGGACCGGCATGATCCATGATGTGGATTTCCTCATTAAGCCGGATCTGGGCGGGTCGGCATGTACCGTGGGCAAGGGACAACCCGATCTTGAAGCATCCAGAATCAGGGAGGTAAACGAAAAAGAATCGATTCTGCACGGTCGTTGTTCAGTCACCCGGAATGGGGAACCGTCCGGACTGCCTTGGCTAAAGAATTTGTTCGGCTACCGGACATTCGCCCCTCCAGGGTGCAAACGCCGACGGAGTATCCAGGCTGACGCTGCGGCGGGCCGCCGCAGCTTTGTTGGGGCGTAAAAACGTGCTCCCCGTGTTCGACTTCCTCCACGACATCCGCTTCCTCCTGACCGGCGTCAGCCCGAACCCGGCGCTGCTCCGATACGCTCCGGGTCGAACATGGTCCGGTACCCCGTGGCGACGCTCCTCGTGCTCCTCCTGGCCGGATGCGGCTGGGACGGGGAGGCGGACGTCCACGGGATGCACCTGGTCGCGGAGACCGCGCGGTTCGACGGAGCGGACCTGCGTCTTCAGATACGGGAGGCGGGCACCGTGGCGGCGGGCTACTGGGGCGGGTCCCCGGAGCGGCTCTCGGGATGGCGACTCATCGTGAAGGACGGAGATGTGTGGTGCGCCGGGCACGGCGGTCACGACGGGTGCACCGACCCGTCGAACCGGACCATCACCGTCAACACGCGGGACGTCCCCGACTTCGTCCACTCCACCTTCCTGCACGAGGCCGGGCACGTCTTCCTGGGGGACGCGAACCACGTGGACGCCCGCTGGTGGGACTGCCAGGCCCTTCACGACCTGTGGGTGGGCTGGGCCGGCTCGTACGGGCACGGCGTGGGGTACCTCGGCGAGTGGGCCGGCGACGGTTGCCGGGGCGCCTGCATGGGCACGTGCCGGTACGAGCCCACCGCCGAGGGGCCCGTGCTGCTCGGATGCAGCTGGCCCTGAGCCGGCTGCACCGCGCCCGGAAGTCCCACTTACCTGGCCCGCGAGGCCGCCATCGGGGGTTACAGGGGGCAGCCCGCACCCGGGTCTTCCGGGGCGGCCATGTTCCTCAACAGGAACCAGGAGAGACAAGATGATCGAGATGCGTCATGCGGTGCGGGCAGCGTTCGCGCTCGCGGCCATGGTCCTCGCTCCGGCCTCCATCGCCAGCGAGAAGGTCCTCGCCTTCGAGACCATGGCGGGGGTGGGGCGCCCGTACACGGGCGGTTCAAATCCGATCCGGGGCCTCAGCGGCGGAGGGCTTCCCTGGATCATCCGGGTGGGCAAGGGCGAGGTGAAGGCCGACGGCCGGATCGAGGTGAAGGTGCGCGGGCTCGTGATCGCCGACGACCCCGCCGTGCCGCCCGCCCGCCGGCTGACGAACCCCAGCGCCAACTTCCGCGTCGTGGTGAGCTGCCTCACCGTCGACGCCAGCGGCGCCGCGGTGACCGCCAACCGGTCTACCGGCGACTTCCCCGCGACGCCCACCGGCGATGCCGACGTCGAGGCGGCGCTCGACCTGCCGAGCCCCTGCATCGCCCCGGTGGTCCTGGTGACGAGCTCCACCGGCGCCTGGTTCGCGGCGACCGGGGGCTAAAGGCCCCGCCTACCGCTGCCACCACCAGTTGGGCTGCTCGGGCTCGACCCGGGGGGGAGCCGCGCGGACGCGCGCCCCTCCGGGGCCCGCCACGACGGGGCGCCGGCCCAGCTCGACGCGGAGCCTGGCCAGCCGCTCCTTCAACCGGGCCCGGGCTTCCTGCTCGCGTTCCTTGAGGTCCTTCATGGCGTCCTCTCCTCACCCACAAGGAACCACGAGGGTCTGACATTCCGTTCAGGTCCGTCTAGGATGTCCGGGTGAACGCCTCCCTCGCCACCGCGGCGATCCTCCTCGGACTCTCCGTCGCGTCCCCTGCGGGTGCGAACGACGGGATGAGCTGTCCGGGCGGCGTCGTGTCGGTGGGCGACTCCCGCCTCGACCTGCTCGGAAAGTGCGGCCCGGCGACGATGGTCGAGTCCAGGCCGTCCCAGGTCACCGAGTGGGTGGGAGACAGGGTGCAGGGCGCCTCCCGCACCGTCACCATCTCGATCGAGACCTGGACCTACGACCTGGGCAGTTCCCGGCTCGTGCAGTTCGTCCGGATCGAGGCCGGCAAGGTCGTGGACGTCCGGACCGGCGGCTACGGCCGTGCTGCATCGGCACGACAGACCCGCGGCTTCGTCCCACGCGCCCCCTGCGACCCCACCGGCATCCGCGCCGGCGACAGCACCTACGACCTGCTCTCGCTCTGCGGCGAGCCGGTCTTCCGGGACATCCGCGAGGAGCAGGTGACCGTGGCCGAGGGGGATGGGGCCTGGGCCACCGGGACCTCGATGGGGATCGTGAAGGAGAGCTGGACCTACGACTTCGGGCCGCGTGCGCTGGTGCGCCACGTCCAGGTCCGTGACGGCCGGGTCACCGGGGTCCGGACCGGGGGCTACGGTTACTCGGAGTGAACTCCGTCGCGAGGTTGCGACCCCCCACACCGCGTGCTACGAGACCTCGCCATATGTCCGAACTCGTGAAGGTGACGCTCCCCGACGGGACGCAGAAGGAGGCCGCGCGCGGCACCCGCGTCGGCGACTTCGTGCGCGAGCAGATCGGCCAGGGGCTGGCCAAGGCCGCCTACGTGGCCCGTCTCGACGGCGAGCCGGTGGACCTCTCCCGCCCCATCGACCGGGACGTCCGGCTCGAGGTGGTGACCACGAAGAACCCCGAGGCGCTCGAGGTGGCGCGCCACGACGCCGCCCACGTCATGGCGAGCGTGGTCCAGAAGCTCTACCCCGGGACCCAGGTCACCATCGGGCCCGCCATCGAGGACGGCTTCTACTACGACTTCGCCCGGGAGACGCCCTTCACCCCGGAGGACCTCGCCCGCATCGAGCAGGCCACCAACGAGGCCATCGCCGCCGACCACCCCTTCGTGCGCGAGGAGGTGTCGATGGCGGACGCGCTCGCGCTCTTCGAGAAGCTGGGGGAGGGATACAAGGTCGAGATCGTGAAGGACATCGCCGCCCGGGGGGCGACCACGCTCACCCTCTACCGGCACGGCGACTGGGTCGACTTCTGCCTCGGCCCCCATGGCCCGTCCACCGCCCGGATCGGCGTGGTCAAGCTCACCTCGGTGGCCGGCGCCTACTGGCGCGGCGATCCCAGGAACCCGATGCTCCAGCGCATCTACGGGACCAGCTTCTTCAGCAAGAAGGAGCTCGATGCCTGGGTGCTGCGGATGGAGGAGGCGCGCAAGCGCGACCACCGCAAGCTCGGCCCCGCGCTCGGGCTCTTCACCTTCCACCCCTACGCGCCCGGCGCGGCCTTCTGGCTCGACAAGGGGACGACGCTCTACCACCTGCTCGGCGACGCCATGCGGCGGCTCACCCGGAAGAACGGCTACCTCGAGGTGAAGACGCCGCTGCTCTTCAACAAGAAGCTCTGGGAGACCTCGGGGCACTGGGGCAAGTACCGCGAGAACATGTTCCTCGTGGTGGACAGCGAGACCGACGAGAGCCTGCCGCTCGAGGACCGCTGCACCCAGTCGCTCAAGCCCATGAACTGCCCGTCGCACCACCTGCTCTACGCGATGCAGAAGCGCAGCTACCGCGAGCTGCCCATCCGCTACCACACGCAGGACGTGCTCCACCGCAACGAGGCCTCGGGCACGCTCTCCGGCCTCACCCGGGTGCGGCAGTTCCAGCAGGACGACGCCCACATCTACCTGGCCGAGTCGCAGATCGTCGAGGAGGTGCGCTCGCTGGTCCGGCAGATCGACGTCGTCTACAAGGCCATGGGGCTCGAGTACACGGCCAAGTTCTCCACCCGGCCCGCGGTGAAGCTCGGCGACGACGCCACCTGGGACCGCGCCGAGGCGGCCCTGCGGGGCGCGCTCGAGGCGGTGGGGCTGCCATTCGAGGTGAAGCCGGGGGAGGGGGCCTTCTACGGTCCCAAGATCGACTTCGACGTCACCGACTCGATCGGCCGCAAGTGGCAGCTCGCCACCATCCAGCTCGACTACCTGGCCCCCGACCGCTTCGACCTCACCTACGTGGGGGACGACAATGCCGAGCACCGGCCGGTGGTGATCCACCGGGCCATCTACGGGTCGTTCGAGCGCTTCCTCGCCATCCTCACCGAGCATTTCGCCGGGGCCTTCCCCACCTGGCTCGCCCCGGTGCAGGCCCGGGTGGTCACGGTCTCCGACCGCTTCAACGACTGGGCCGCCGAGGTGGCGGCGCGGCTCGAGGCCGAGGGCTTCCGTGTCGAGCTCGACCGGACCAGCGAGAAGCTGGGCGCCAAGATCCGCGACGCCCAGCTGCAGAAGATCCCCTTCACCGTGGTGGTGGGCGAGAAGGAGGTCGAGTCGAAGGGGGTCTCGCCCCGGCGCCGCGGCGGCGAGGATCTGAAGACCATGCCGCTCGACGTCTTCGTGGAACTCCTGCGCCGGGAGGGGGCGGCACCGTACTGACCCGGCGGGAGGCCCCGGTCGGGCGTGTTGACACGACATGACGGGATCCGTATTCTGCTCAGTCCGTGTCTTTCGTACGCAGAGCGCATCGACTTCTTCGCCCGGCGGGAGAGGACTCCCGGCGAGGCTGAACCCTCTGCCGCGACCTCTTCCGCCTGAATGGCCGGAGGGGTCGATCTCGATGGCGAGTTCGCTCCTGCGGCCCCCCAACCGGAGCCCGAGAAACCGCCATGTCGAGTGAGAGCCAGAAGCCCGCAACCCCTCCCGATCGCATCCCCGATCGCGTGATCGTGTTCGACACGACCCTCCGCGACGGCGAGCAGAGCCCCGGCTTCTCCATGAACCTCGGGCAGAAGCTCCGGGTGGCGCGCGCACTCCAGGAACTGGGCGTGGACGTCATCGAGGCCGGCTTCGCGGCCGCGTCGCCGGGCGACCTCGAGGCCATCCAGGGCGTCTCCCGCCAGATCGAGGGGCCCATCATCTGCAGCCTCTCCCGCTGTACCCGCGGCGACATCGAGGCCTCCTGGAAGGCGCTGCAGGACGCGCCGCGGCGACGCTGCCACGTCTTCCTCGCCACCAGCCCCATCCACCGCGACTTCAAGCTCAAGATGGCCAAGGAGGAGATCGTCCGCCGCGCCGTAGAGGGCGTGAAGATGGCGCGCGAGAAGTTCGACGACGTCGAGTTCTCCACCGAGGACGCCGCCCGCACCGAGCTCGAGTTCCTGGCCCAGGTGGTCGAGGCGGCCATCGAGGCCGGCGCCACCACCCTCAACATCCCCGACACGGTCGGCTACGCGCTGCCCTCCACCTACGCCGAGACCCTCTCGTACCTTCGCAAGAACGTGCGCGGGATCGACCGGGTGGTCATGTCGGTCCACTGCCACAACGACCTCGGCCTGGCGGTCGCCAACAGCCTGGCCGGCGTGCAGGTGGGCGCGCGACAGGTCGAGTGCACGCTGAACGGCATCGGCGAGCGGGCCGGCAACGCCTCCCTCGAGGAGGTGGTGATGGCCATCAAGACCCGCGCCGACGTCTTCGGGGTCCGCACCGGCATCCACACCGAGAAGCTCTACCCGGCGAGCAAGATGGTCCAGCAGGTGACCGGTAACCTGGTGCAGCGCAACAAGGCCATCGTCGGGCAGAACGCCTTCGCCCACGAGGCGGGCATCCACCAGCACGGCATGCTCACCCACCGCGAGACCTACGAGATCATGCGCCCCGAGGAGGTCGGCTTCACCAAGTCGCAGCTCGTGCTCGGCAAGCACTCCGGGCGCCACGCCCTCAAGGAGCGGCTCACCGAGCTCGGCTACCGGCTCTCCGACGAGCAGCTCGACAAGGTCTTCGCCGACTTCAAGCTGCTGGCCGACAAGAAGAAGGAGATCTACGACGCCGACCTCGAGGCGCTCGTCATCCACGGGCAGCTCCTCAAGGGGCTCGCCCTCTGGGAGATGACCGCGCTCTCCACCACCTCGGGGACCGGCACGCTGCCGGCGGCCTCCATCTCGCTCGTCAAGGCGGGCGGGCAGCGCTTCCAGGACGCCGCCGCCGGCGACGGGCCGGTCGACGCCGTCTTCAAGGCCATCGAGAAGATCACCGGCATCGAGGTGCGGCTCCGCGACTACCGCATCCAGTCCGTCACCGTGGGCGAGGACGCCCAGGGTGAGGTGAGCCTCGAGGTGGAGCACGAGACCGGCGTGTACCGCGGCCGCGCCCTCTCCACCGACGTCATCGAGGGGAGCGCGCAGGCGTTCCTCGACGTGGTGAACCGCATCGCCCTGCGCATCCGCCCCGAGGAGCAGGTGCAAGAAGAGAAGAGCGCGCTGGGGCGCGTCTAGGACCACGAGAGGGAACATGGCAAAGGAAAAGACGACGGGAGCGAAGGCGGTCGTGAAGGCGCTCGAGGCCGAGGGCGTCGAATGGGTCTTCGGCGTGCCGGGCGGAGCCATCCTGCCCATCTACGACGCGCTCTTCGACTCCAGGACGGTGAAGCACGTGCTGGTGCGCCACGAGCAGACAGGCGCCCATGCGGCCGAGGGGTTCGCCCACGCCACGGGCAAGGTGGGGGTGTGCTTCGGCACCTCGGGGCCGGGGGCCACGAACCTCGTCACCGGCATCGCCGACGCCTACATGGACTCGGTGCCCATGGTGGCCATCACCGGCAACGTGTCCTCCTCGCTCATCGGCAGCGACGCTTTCCAGGAGGCGGACATCACCGGCATCACCATGCCGATCACGAAGCACAACTGGCTCGTGACGGACGTGAAGGACCTTCCCCGCATCCTCAAGGAGGCCTTCTACATCGCCCGCACCGGCCGTCCCGGTCCGGTGCTCGTCGACATCCCCAAGGACATCCAGAACGCCGAGTTCGAGTTCGAGTACCCGGACTCGGTGAACATCCCGGGCTACCACCCGCCGGTGCGGGAGGAGCCCCGGCTCAAGGACGCGGCGGCGCTCATCCGCGCCTCCAGCCGCCCGGTCATCTACCTGGGTGGAGGGGTTCGGACCTCCGGTGCCTACGACGAGGTCGCCCAGTTCGTCGAGCTGGTGGGCGCGCCGGTGGTGACCACCGTGCACGGCAAGGGGGCGCTCCCCGAGAGCCACCCGCAGTGCCTGGGCATGTTCGGGATGCACGGGGCCAAGTTCACGAACTACACCGTGCAGGACGCCGACCTCATCATCGCGCTCGGCGCCCGCTTCGACGACCGGGTCACCGGCAAGCTCTCCACCTTCGCCCCCGAGGCGAAGATCGTCCACCTCGACGTCGACCCGGCCGAGATCTCGAAGCTGGTCACGGCCACCGTGCCGCTGGTGGGCGATCTCAAGCTCCTGCTCCCGCAGCTCACCGAGCAGACGCGCAAGGCCTTCGCCGCCTCCGGGCGCGCCGACATCGCTCCGTGGTGGATCAAGGTGAGCGCCTGGCGGGAGAAGCACCCGCTCCACCACGCTCCCCAGGGCGACCAGTTCATCGAGCCGCAGCACGTGATCGAGCGGATCTGGGAGAAGACCCAGGGCAAGGCGCTCGTCACCACCGGCGTGGGCAAGCACCAGATGTTCGCGGCCCAGTACTGGAAGACCATCTGGCCCCGGCAGTTCATCACCTCGGGCGGGCTGGGGACGATGGGCTTCTGCCTCCCCGCCGCGATCGGGGTTCAGCTCGGCAAGCCCGACGCGCTCGTCATCGGCATCGACGGCGACGGGTCGTTCCAGATGACGCTGCAGGATCTCGCGACCGCGGTCGACCTCAAGCTGAACATCAAGATCTTCATCCTGAACAACCTGTTCCTGGGGATGGTCCACCAGTGGCAGGATCTCTTCTACGAGAAGCGGCTCTCCGAGACGCCGCTCAGCGACCTGCCCGACCTGGTGAAGCTGGCCGAGGCCTACTCCTGCCTGGGGCTGCGTGCCCGCAAGCCGTCCGAGCTGGAGGACGTCCTCGACCGTGCGCTGGCCCACAAGGGCGGCCCGGTCATCGTCGACATCCGCACCCGCCCCGACGCGCACGTGTATCCCATGGTGCCGGCCGGCGCGCCCCTCAACGACATGATCGACGGCGAATAGGAGGATCGACATGGAACACGACGACAAGCTGCCCACCAGCAGCAGCCACACCGTGAGCCTCCTCGTGGAGAACAAGCCGGGCGTGCTGCACCGCATCGCCGGCCTCTTCTCGCGGCGCGGCTACAACATCGCCAGCCTCACCGTGGGGCCCACCGAGCGCCCCGAGTACTCGCGCATGACCATCGTGGTCCGCCTCTCCTCGAAGACCGTGGAGCAGGTGGTCCGGCAGGTGCAGAAGCTCGTACCGGTGGTGGAGGTGCGCGAGCTCTCCCCGGTCGATCTCGTGGAGCGGGAGCTGCTCCTCGTGAAGATCCGCACCCCGGAGAAGAACCACGCCGAGCTGCGCGCGCTGGCCGAGACCTACGAGGCCAAGATCGTCGACGTCTCCCCCGACGCGCTCGTCATCGAGGCCAGCGGCAACGCCGGCAAGCTCGACGCGCTGGAGGACCGGCTGGCGCAGTACGGCATCCAGGAGCTTTGTCGCTCCGGGCGGATCGCCCTCGAGCGTGGATTCAAGACCCTCGCACCCCCCAACCTCAAGTGAACGGATAGACCATGGCGACCATCTACTACGACAAGGACGCGAAGCCGGAGCTGCTGAAGAGCAAGAAGGTGGCCGTGATCGGCTACGGCAGCCAGGGGCACGCTCACGCGCTGAACCTCAAGGACTCCGGCGTCGACGTCCGCGTCGGCCTGCACCTCGGGAGCAAGTCGCGCCAGAAGGCCGAGGGGGCCGGGGTGAAGGTCATGAGCGTGGCCGAGGCCGCCAGGGAGGCCGACGTCATCATGGTGCTCCTCCCCGACCAGACCCAGAAGAAGGTCTACGAGGAGGAGATCAAGCCGCACCTCACCAAGGGCAAGGCGTTGATGTTCGCCCATGGCTTCAACATTCACTTCGGCCAGGTCGTGCCGCCCAAGGACGTCGACGTGCTGCTCGTCGCCCCCAAGGGTCCGGGCCACCTCGTGCGCCGCCAGTTCCAGGACGGCCGTGGCATCCCCTGCCTCATCGCGGTGCACCAGGACGCCACCGGCCAGGCCAAGGACATCGGGCTCGCCTACGCCCGCGCCGTCGGCGGCGGACGGGCCGGCATCCTCGAGACCACGTTCAAGGAGGAGACCGAGACCGACCTCTTCGGCGAGCAGGCCGTTCTCTGCGGCGGCGCCGCGGCGCTCGTGAAGACCGGCTTCGAGGTGCTCGTCGAGGCCGGCTACCAGCCGGAGAGCGCCTACTTCGAGTGCCTCCACGAGCTGAAGCTCATCGTCGACCTCATGTACGAGGGGGGGCTGGCCTGGATGCGCCACTCCATCAGCGACACGGCGGAGTACGGCGACTACAGCCGAGGCCCCCGGGTGGTGAACTCGACCACCAAGGACGAAATGCGGAAGATTCTCAAGGAGATCCAGGACGGGACCTTCGCGCGGGAGTTCATCGGCGAGCTGAACGGGGGCGGCGCCAAGTTCGCGGCCTACCGGGAGGCCGAGAAGGCCCACCCGATCGAGGCCGTCGGCAAGGAACTCCGTGGCATGATGAGCTGGATCCGGGACGCTCGAAAGGACTCGTCCGACCCCAACGCGCGTTGACATCGGACGGGAAATCCTTATCATCACGCCGCTTTTTCCCGTCCCCCCCTGGGGGACGACAGGAGACCGCCCATCAACGGAAAAGACCAGAGAGCGACGAGCCGCGACGCACGCACCAACCGCCGGATCAAGGCCCGGGAGGTGCGTTGCATCGGGCCCGCCGGCGAGCAGCTCGGCATCCTGACGATCGAGCAGGCGCTGCGGATGGCCCAGGAGAACGGGTTCGACCTCGTCGAGGTCAGCCCGCTCGCCAAGCCACCCGTCTGCAAGATCATGGATTACGGGAAGTTCAAGTACACCGAGAAGAAGAAGCAGAGCGAGGCCAAGAAGACCCAGGTCGTGGTTCAGGTGAAGGAGGTCAAGTTCCGACCCCGGACCGAGGAGCATGACTTCGAGACGAAGATCCGGAAGATCCGGGAGTTCCTCGAGGAGTCGAACAAGGCCCGTGTCACCGTGATGTTCCGCGGACGCGAGCTGTCCCACCGCGAGCTCGGCACCAAGGTCCTCGAGCGCATCGTGAGCGAGTTGAAGGAGGTCGCGGTGATCGAGGCGTCCGCCCGCATGGAGGGACGCCAGATGTTCATGATCCTCGCGCCCAACCCGCGCATGCTGCAGTCGCAGCGCGACAAGGCCAAGGCCGCCGCGGCCGCTGCGGCCACCGCCACTCCCGCCGCTCCCGCAGCCGCGCCGGCTCCCGCCACCGAGGCCCCGGCGCCGGCCGCTCCCACCGAAAACGAAGGCGGCGCAGCCTAGCGCCGCAGCACAGGAGAACGAGGAAGATGCCGAAGCTCAAGACCAAGAGCGCTGCCAAGAAGCGCTTCCAGGTGAAGAAGAGCGGGGCGGTGAAGTTTCGCCGTGCCGGCTCCCGCCACCTGGCGACGTTCGGGAAGACGCCCAAGCAGAAGCGTGGGCTTCGCGGTACCGACCACCTGTCGGACAGCGACGCCAAGAAGATCAAGGAAAACTTCCCGTACGCCCGATAGGGTGAACGGGAACCAAACGCCCCAGCGGGGCTCTCGAAGCGCTCGGGAGGACGTCCTCCCGGCCCCCCGCCGGCACAGCAGGAGAGAAGCATGCGCGTAAAGAAGGGTGTGAAGGCTCGCCGTCGTCGCAACCGAATCCTCAAGCTCGCGAAGGGCTTCCGGGGACGCCGCAAGAACGCATTCCGCCGCGCCAACCAGGCGGTCGAGCGCGCGCTCGACTACAGCACGCGCGATCGCCGCCGCCGCCGCCGCGAGTTCCGCGCGCTCTGGATCGTGCGCATCAACGCCGCCGCCCGCGCCAACGGCACGACCTACTCGCGCCTGGCCGGCGCGATGCGCAAGGCCGGCGTGGCGATCGACCGCAAGGTGCTCGCCGAGATCGCGCTGGCGCTCCCGGCCGACTTCGCGGCCGTGGTCCGCGCCTCCCAGGCCTAGGGGCCAGGGGATCGTGGATCTGGTCCGAGACCTGGAGGCCCTGGCGGAAGGGGCCCGGCAGTCCATCGCGCAGGCGCCGGACGATCGCACGCTCGAGGAGCTGCGCGTCCGGTACCTCGGCAAGAAGGGGGAGATCTCGGCCGTGCTCCGGGGCATGGGGCAGCTGGCGGCCGAGGAGCGTCCCCGCGTCGGTGAGGTCGCCAACCGCGTCCGCGACGAGGTCGATGCACTCCTCGTTCGGGCCCGGCAGCGCATCGAGGACTCCCGCCTCGAGAAGGAACTGCAGGGCGCCCGCATCGACGTCACGCTGCCCGGCCGGCGGCTCCTGCCGCGCGGCCACCGCCACCCGGTCACCCGGACCACCGAGGAGATCGTCGCCATCTTCTCCCGCCTCGGGTACGAGGTGGCGAGCGGACCGGAGATCGAACTCGACTGGTACAACTTCGAGGCGCTGAACATCCCGGCCGACCATCCCGCCCGGGACATGCAGGACACCTTCTACGTCGACGAGTCGGCGCTGGGGAGGGTCGGAGGGGAGGGCGCGGTCCTGCTGCGCACCCACACCTCGCCCATCCAGATCCGGGCCATGAAGCGAGCCGGTGCGCCGCCGGTCCGCGTGGTGGCGCCCGGGCGCGTCTACCGCAGCGACTACGACCAGACCCACACCCCCATGTTCCACCAGGTCGAGGGGATCTGCGTCGGGCCGGGCATCACCTTCGCCGACCTGAAGGGGACGCTGGCTGCCTTCGCGCGCGCCTTCTTCGGCGCCGGCACGCGGACGCGCGTCCGCCCCAGCTACTTCCCGTTCGTGGAGCCGGGCGCCGAGGTCGACGTCTCCTGCTCCATCTGCGGCGGCGTCGGCAACCGTTCCGGCGCCCGCTGCGGCACCTGCAAGGGCACCGGCTGGCTGGAGGTCCTCGGCTCCGGCATGGTCCACCCGAAGGTGCTCGAGAACGTGGGCTTCGATCCGTCCGCCGTCACCGGCTTCGCCTTCGGCATGGGGGTGGAGCGCATGGCGATGCTCAAGTACGGCATCGGGGACCTGCGCCTCTTCTACGAGAACGATCTCCGCTTCCTCGAACAGTTCTGATCCCTCATGCGCATCTCCATCGCCTGGCTCTCCGCCTACGTGCCGCTCCCGCCCCCCGCGGAGCTGGCCCGTCGACTCACGGACGTCGGCCTCGAGGTCGAGGCGGTGGAGCGGGTGGGGGCGTCCCTCGACGGGGTGGTGGCGGCGCGCATCCTCTCCTCCGAGCGCCACCCGAACGCCGAGAAGCTCGCGGTCTGCCAGGTCGAGGCCGGTGCCGGCACGGTGCAGGTGGTCTGCGGCGCCACCAACTGGAAGGTGGGCGACGTGGTCCCGCTCGCCACGCCCGGGACCCGCATGCCGGCCGGGCATCGCATCGACCGGGCCAGCCTCCGGGGTGTCGACTCGCACGGGATGCTCTGCTCGGCGAAGGAACTCGGGCTCGACGACGACGCCTCCGGGCTGCTCCTCCTTCCTGCCGACGCCGTTCCGGGCACGCCGCTCGCGCAGGTGCTCGGGATCGAGGACGTGGTCCTCGAGGTGAACGTCACGCCGAACCGCCCCGACGCGCTCTCCCACCTGGGCATCGCCCGGGAGGTGGCAGCGGCCACCGGCGCCGAGGTGAGTTACCCCGAGGCCGGGCTCCGGCAGGAGGCACCGGCCGCGTCCACGGCGCTGCGGGTCACCGTCGAGGCGCCCGATCGCTGCTTCCGCTACGCGGCGCGGGTCATCGAGGGGGTGCGCATCGGCCCTTCCCCGGCCTGGCTGGCCCGGCGGCTCGAGGCCTGCGGCGTGCGCGCCATCTCCAACGTCGTCGACGCCACCAACTTCGTGCTCCTCGAGCGCGGCCAGCCGCTCCACGCCTTCGACCTCGACAAGGTGGCCGGCGCCGAGATCGTCGTCCGGATGGCGCGCGCCGGCGAGAAGATGACCACCCTCGACGGCGTCGTGCGGACCCTCTCGCCCGACGACCTCGTCATCGCCGACAGGGAACGGGCCAGCGCGCTCGCCGGCGTCATGGGGGGTGGCGACTCGGAGATCTCGGCGGGCACGAGCCGCGTGCTCCTGGAGTCGGCCTGGTTCGAGCCCACCGGCGTCCGGCGCACGGCGCGCCGGCACGGTCTCCACACCGAGGCGTCGCACCGCTTCGAGCGGGGCGTCGACCCCGAGGGCGTGGTCGCGGCGCTCGACCGCTGCGCGGCGATGATCGCCACCCTCTCGGGCGGGACGGTCCGGCGCGGTGCGGTCGATGCACACCCGCACCGGCGGAAGCCGGTCGAGGTGACGCTGCCCTGGACGCGCCCCGGCGAGATCCTGGGCATGCCGGTCAGCCGGAAGGAGGCCCGTGCAGCCCTCCAGTCGCTGGGGTTCGAGCTCACCTCCACCGGTCCCCGGAACGGCACGTTCCGCGTGCCCAGTTGGCGGCTCGACGTCACCCGCGAGGAGGACCTGATCGAGGAGATCGTTCGCCTGCGCGGCTACGACGCCATCCCCGAGACCCTTCCGGTGATCGTCTCCGACACCCCGGCGCCCTCGCTGGAGGCCGTGGTCACCGAGCGGGTCCGGCAGGCGCTCGAGGGGGCGGGCTTCTCCGAGGCGGTGAACTTCAGCTTCGTCGCCCCCGGCGACCTCACGCCGCTCGGCGCCGGGAGCGGGGCGGGGATCCCGCTCAAGAACCCCATCAGCGCCGACCTGGCGGTGATGCGGGGCAGCCTCGTCCCGTCGCTCCTGAAGGTGCTCGCCTACAACCGCCGGCAGCGGGTCGAGGAGGTCCGGATCTACGAGATCGCGAGCACCTACCATCCGCGCGCCGCCGACGCGACCGACGACACGCCCGCCCGCGAGGAGTTGCGCCTGGCCGGCGTGGCGAGCGGGAGGCGCCACCCGGTGGGCTGGTCCGCCGGCGGCGACCCGCTCGACTTCCACGACGTGAAGGGCGCGCTGGAGCCGCTCCTCGAGACGCTGGGGATCGAGGGCGTCCGCTGGGTGCCCGGCGGAGCCTCCTGGCTCCATCCCCGGTCGGCAGCCACGCTCTCCTGGCCGGGGGGCGGCGCCGAGCCGGTGGTGCTCGGCGTGGTGGGCGAGGTCCACCCGCGCGTGGCCGCGGCCTTCGATCTCCCGCGCGGCGTCTTCGCCTTCGATCTCTCCTTCGCGGCGCTGGCGGCCGCCGCCCGGCCGGTGCGCGGCCACGCCGACGTGCCGCGCTTCCCCGCGGTCCTGCGCGACCTAGCGGTGGTGGTCGCGAACGAGGTGGAGGCCCGCGCCGTCCTCGAGGGGGTCCGGGCCGAGCCGCTCGTCGAGGAAGTGACCCTCTTCGACGTCTACCGGGGGGCGCCCATCCCGGAGGGGCGGAAGAACCTGGCCATGGCCATCCGCTACCGGGCCGGCGACCGGACCTTGACCGATTCCGAGGCCGATGCCGCCCATGCGCGGATCGTGGCGAGGCTCCAGGCCGACCTGGGCGCGGACCTCCGCGGGTAGACGGTGCAGGGATGAAGCGTTCGTTTGACACGGCGCGCCGATTCAGCTAACGAACACGAGCACTTGGGCGCTGCCGCGCCCGAAGGGGATGAGGTGAGCGTGACCAAGGCCGACATCATCGAGAGCGTCTACGAGAAGGTGGGCTTCTCCAAGAAGGAAGCGGCCGACGTGGTGGAGATGGTGTTCGACACCATCAAGGAAACCCTCGAGCGCGGCGAGAAGATCAAGATCAGCGGCTTCGGCAACTTCATCGTCCGGGACAAGAAGTCCAGGGTCGGCCGCAATCCGCAGACCGGCGAGGAGATCGAGATCTCGGCGCGCCGGGTCCTGACCTTCCGGCCCAGCCAGGTGCTGAAGAACGCGCTGAACGGCGCCGACGAGCCCGGCACCGGCGCCCCGACCGCCACCCCGTAGCGGGGCGGCGGCACGCGGTCAGCGGTCCTCGCGCTCCCCGAGGATCCGGTACAGGGTCTTGCGGTCGATGCCGAGGATCTCGGCGGCCCGCGTCTTGTTCCCGCCCGTCTCCTGCAGGACCTGCGAGGCGTAACGTCGCTCCAGCTCGGCGAGCGACGGGCGGTCCGACACGTCGGGCAGCGAGGCGGGCGCCGGCGCGGCCCGCGCGGCCCGGACTCCGTCGGGCAGGTCCTCGGGGAGGACGACGCCCGACGGGTTGAGCGCCAGCGCCCGGGCGATGACGTTCTCGAGCTCGCGAACGTTTCCCGGCCAGTCGTGGGCGAGGAGCAGCTCCCGCGCCTCCGGCGAGATCGCCGATCCCTCGGCGCGGCCGTGCTTCTGGGCGAAGTGCTCGGCGAGGAGCGGAATGTCCTCGCGTCGCTCGCGCAGCGGGGGGATGCGGATGCTCACCACGTGGAGCCGGTAGTAGAGGTCGGCGCGGAACGTGCCCTGCTTCACCGCCGCCTCCATGTCGCGGTTGGTCGCCGCGACCACGCGGACGTCGACGGTGATGGGTTCGTTGGCCCCCACCCGACGGATGGTTCCCTCCTGGAGCGCGCGCAGGAGGCGGGCCTGGAGGTTCGGGCCGATGTCGCCGATCTCGTCGAGGAAGAGGGTCCCGTGGTGGGCCTCCTCGAAGAGCCCCCGCCGCGCCGTCTGCGCGCCGGTGAAGGCGCCGCGGGCGTGGCCGAAGAGCTCCGACTCGAGCACCCCCTCGGCGATGGCGCCGCAGTCGACCGCCACGAACGGGCCGGAGGCGCGGGGTGAGGCCATGTGGATGGCCCGGGCCACGAGCTCCTTGCCGGTCCCGCTCTCCCCCTGGATGAGGACCGTGGCGTCGGTCGACGCCACCCGGGCGGCGGTCTTGTAGACCTGGAGCATGGCCTCGCTGCGCCCCACCACGTTGTCGAGCCGGTAGCGGTCGCGCAGGCCGCGGCGCAGGGCGCGGTTCTCCATGGCCAGCTCGCGGTGCTGGAGCGCGCGGGCCACCACGATCTGGATGGCGTCGACGTCGTAGGGCTTGGAGAGGTAGTCGGCGGCGCCGCGGCGGATGGCCTCCACCGCGCCGTCGATGTTGCCGAAGGCGGTCACCAGGATGACCGGTGTGTCCGGCGCGCGGTCGCGGAAGGCGTCGATGACCTGCAGCCCGTCCATCTCGGCCATGCGGATGTCGGAGACCACCAGGTCGGGGGCATCGCCTGCGTCGAGCGCCGCCACCGCCTCCCGCCCGTCGGTGAGCGCGGTCACGCGGTGCCCCGCCCCGGTGAGGATGCGAACGAGCAGGTCCCGGCTCGACTGGTCGTCGTCCACCACGAGGATGCGGGCGGGTTCCATGGGCAGTCCTAGCGCGGGGGGGACGGGGAGGAGGGCGGCGCGGGGAAGAGGAGGGTGAAGGTCGCGCCGGCGCCCGGGCTCGACTCCACCTCGATGCGGCCGCGGAGCGCCGCGGCGATCTCCCGGGAGATGGCGAGGCCGAGCCCGGTGCCCTTGCCCGGGTCCTTGGTGGTGAAGAAGGGCTCGAAGATGTGCTTGCGGGCGTCGGGGGAGATCCCGTGGCCGGTGTCGATCACCGACAGTGCAAGCTGGTCCCCGACCCGGCGCGCCCGGACGGTCAGGCTTCCGCCGCCGGCCATGGCGTCGACCGCGTTCGAGATGAAGTTCCCGAGGACGTGGCGGACCAGCGACGGGTCGATGCTGGCCGGGCCGAGGTCGGCGGGGACCTCGCGCCGGACCTCGATCCGGTGGCGGGCCTCGGCCGAGACGTTGAGCGAGAGCGCCTCGTCGACGAGGGTGGAGAGCTGCACCGGCTCCGGACGGGGCACGAGCGCGCGGGCCGAGTCGAGGAAGCGTCGGATGATGGAGGTCATGCGCTGGACCTCCCGCTCGATGACCTGGAGCTGCTCCCGGATGTCGGGCGGGCAGGCGGGGTGGCGGGCCAGCAGCTGGACGTTCCCGGAGATGGCGTTCAGCGGGTTGCCGAGCTCGTGGGCGATGGTTCCGGAGAGCTGTCCGAGTGCGGCGAGCCGCTCCTGCGCCGAGCGCTCGCGGCGCGCCTCCATGAGCAGCTCGTTCAGCTCGGCGAGCTCCCGGTTGGTGCGGGCCAGGTCGGCGGTGGCCTCGAGCACGCGGTCCTGCAGTTCCCGGTTGAAGCCGCGAACCCGCCCCAGCATGGCGTCGAGGCCGCGGGCCAGCGTCCCGATCTCGTCGCGACGCCCGGTGCCGGGTACCGGGGCGGTGCCGAGGGCGCCCGACTCGATGCCGCCGACCGCTCCCGCCAGCTCGGAGAGCGGGCGGACGAGCATCCGGTTCAGGAGGATGGTGAAGGCGAGGAAGACCAAGACCGCGGCGAGCGCCGTGGAGGCGGCGAAGATGAGCCCCTGGCCGCGCCCCAGCCGCTCGGCGTCGGAGAGGCTGGCCTCGAGCCGGATGGCCGCGACCGGGTGGCCGAACGAGTCCTTCACCGGGAGCTCGACCTGGACCACGCGGTCCTCGCCGTCCCCCACGATCTGCGAGTTGGTCTGGGCCGGGAAGGAGTAGTCGACCTCGCTGAAGGTGGTCTCCGGCCCGTTGGGGCCGTACTGCATCCGGACCACGTCGTCCTTGCCGGGCTTGCGGATGATGAGTTCGGCCGAGCGGACGCCGCGGTGCTGCCGGAGTGCCGCCGCGAGCCGGTCGGCGGCCCGCGCAGGGTCGAGGTCGTGGGAGAGGTCGAGGTCGGACCGGACGGCCCGGGCCACCTCGACGGCCCGGGCGCGAACCGCCGACTCGACGGCGCGCGCGGCCGCGCTCGCCCCGAAGGCGGCGGCGATCCCCATGCTGAGCACGAGGATCACCGTGAAGAGGGCGATGATCTTGGCTCGGATGGACGACACGGGACCCGGAGGAGGCGCGAAAAGGAAAGGGCCGGCTGCGTAGGCAACCGGCCCTCCAAGCTACCAGAATCGCAGTTCGACTACTTGTTCATGTTCGGCTGCGTCGTGGTGTCCGGCGGGGCCTTCTTGGCCTTCTTGGCCTTCTTGGTGTCCTTCTTCGCGGGGGCGGCGGCGGGAGCGGCCGCGGCAGCGGCGGGCTTGGCGGCGGGAGCGGCCGGGGCGGCGGCGGGAGCAGCCGGGGCAGCCGGGGCAGCGG